>JACAAW010000049.1 GCA_013377115.1 Bacteroidota bacterium
CGATATCTCGAACACAATTAAACTTGTGCTGAGCTAGTCGAAGTAAATTTAAAAATTGTGAGTAATCTAAAATTGGAATACGCTTAACTGAGTATATAATATAAATATAATTCTCGTTAGGCGATGCATTTGCTTCGTCATAAAAACGCATTGCTTTTCGACGTAGCGGATGCTACGCCAAGCAAACCACTGCATAAATAAAAAATAATCCAACCAAAAATTCACTTCATCAATATATTTTGTAAATTGTGGCGATAAAACAAAACTTAAAAATAACTGTTTGATAGAAAATTATTGAATGCTTAATTACTCCGAAAATCCTTTCTTTCCATATTTATTAAGACTTATTTCCATAGGTGTTATTATATTTTCTTGTTATAATTTTTGTTTAAATCCTCTACTTTTTTCATGTAGTTTAGCTGTTTTTATTTTTTATCTATTAATAATAACGGATAAAAAATTTGTGGTTACAGATAAGGATTTCAGAATTGAAACTAGAAGATGGTGTCCTTTTTTCTTTAAAAGAATAAAGATTATTGATTTGAACTCTTTTGATTTTGTTGATTTTGATGTTAATTTTAACGGAACTATTATTGTTTTCCCATTTACAAGAATTAGAATTCGAAATAAAATAATATTTTGGGGGCATAATAAAAAAAGAGTTGTAATCCAATCCTACATCAAAGAAGAATATTTTTTAGAAATGAAAGACGGTATTCTTTTTAAAAAAGGGCAAAATACGACCAGCACAACAAAATAAATCATGGAACACCATCAATATATTTTGTAAATTGTGGCGAAAAATGATTCAAATTTATTTTAATAACCAAATCATGAAATACGTATTTTTATTTTTCTTTTCGTTTTTACTTGCTTGCAATAACTCTAGTGATAATTCGAATAAATCTTTGACAAATGAAGAAAGAAATAATTTGGATTTGATACCGTATAAAACTCATAATGCTGAAATCTATTTGAAAATGAAAACTACAACTTTTAAAAATAGAATTTATTATGGCAAGGATTCGTTAAGAATTTCGTACAAGGATGTTGATCTTGGCAAATACAAGCTAGCTAAAAACAAGCATCACTTTATTGTAAAATCTGAAGAAGAAGTAAAAGATGTCTTTCTGAGTTGTGATTCAATTAATAATATTGATTTTGATAAATATATACTTATTGGCATTCATCGCAACCAAAATGGTTTTGAAAAAATTTCACCCGTTGTATTGTCAATTAAGAAGGAAAAAGAAATACTTGTATATTTTAATTTCTATTTATTTTCAACAGTCAAGGTTATTGCTGGTCGGATCACAAAATGGATATTAATTGATAAACCAAAGGTAAACTGGAAAATGAAAGTATTGTTTAATACTACATTTCCATTAGATAATTAAATTTGATACTTTTGCACTCATGGATACAACTCGTCAAAATAAAATCTCGCGATTGATACAAAAAGATTTAAGCGAAATCTTTTTACTCGAATTTAAAAACTCCTTTCCTGGTGCCTTAATTACTGTTACCAAAGTTAGAGTTACTTCCGATTTGTCTATAGCAAAAGTGTATTTGAGTATTTTCGCTACGGCTAGCAAAGATGCGGTTCTTCTTAAAATTAAAGAACATTCGAAAGAAGTGAGGCACCTGCTCGGAAACCGAATTAAAAACCAACTCAGAGTGGTTCCAAATCTCGAATTTTATATCGACGACTCATTGGATTATCTGGAAAATATAGAAAAACTCCTGAAACAATAAATGGATTGAACTTCCCATTCTACATAGCCAAACGATATCTTTTCTCAAAGAAATCCCATAATATCATCAATATTATTTCCGGTATTTCTATTGCTGGCGTAACTGTAGGAACCATGGCATTGATTATCGTCCTTTCTGTTTTTAATGGTTTCGAAAATCTGGTGATTTCTCTTTTTAATTCCTTTAATCCCGAAATTCAAATCGTTGCTAAATACGGAAAATCGTTCGAAGCCAATAGCATTCCCACTGACAAAATAAAGAATATTGAAGGCGTTGCCTATTACAACGAAGTTATTGAAGACGTTGCTTTGGTGAAATACAAAGCCAAACAAGATATCGTTACCATTAAAGGTGTGAACGATGATTTCCAGAAATTGAGTAGGCTCGACACCATGATTATCGACGGAAAATTCGTTCTTCAAAATGGTATTCACGATTACGCGGTTGTTGGTCAGGCGATTGCTTATAAACTCGGATTGAATTTAAAAGATCAAAGCAATTTGATTGAAGTTTATGTTCCACGCAGAGGTTCTGGAGTTTCGATAGATCCTACAAAAGCGTTCAATTCAAAAAATATATTTGCCTCAGGAATTTTCTCTGTTCAGCAAGAATTTGATTCGAAATATGTGATTGTTCCATTGCGATTTGCCCGAGAAATTTTTGAATATCCAACAAAATTAACTTCTGTGGAACTTGGCTTAAAAAGAAATGCCAATTTAGAAAATGTTCAAAAAGAAATTCAGGCAACAGTTGGAAGTCAATATGTGGTGAAGAATCGTTTTCAGCAGCAGGAAGTTTTGTACAAAATTATGAAATCGGAGAAATGGGCCATTTTCTTAATACTCACTTTCATATTGGTAATTGCCACTTTCAATGTAATCGGAACCATGATAATGATAATTATTGACAAACGAAAGGACATCTCAGTTCTTTGGTGTTTGGGCGCTGACCAAAAATTATTACGCAAAATATTTTTATTCGAAGGAGTTTTGGTTTCTGTTATTGGGGCAATTTTGGGGATTTTCCTTGGCGGTTTGGTTTGTTTTATTCAGCAAAAGTTTGGTATTGTTTCATTACAATCAAATGGCTCATTTGTCGTAGATGCTTATCCAATTCAAATGAAATTATGGGATTTTGTAATGGTGTTTTTTACCGTTTTTGGGATTGGAATCATTACAATTATTTATCCGGTTCTTCAAATCTCAACCAAATTCCTTAACAAGAAATTTTAATTATTAGATTACAAAAGTTTTTAAAACTTTTGTAATCTCTCTTTTGGCAAAACCTTCAGGTTGTGGTATGATTTGCCATGATCCTCAGTTTGCAGAATAATTGCCAAATAAATTTCTGTTAATAATTTGCCAAGGCTATCAGGTTGCAGAATAATTGTCAAAAAAAATTGTTTTAAATTTGCCACGACCTTAAGGTCGTGGGATAATTAAAATAAAAGAAATCCGGCTTTAGCCAAAACAAGAAATAATTAGTTTAGGCTAAAGCCATAAATCAATTGATAAAAAAAACCACGACCTAAAGGTCGTGGCAAATTAATGATGAGATTACAAAAGTTTCAAAAGCTTTTGTAATCTTTCAAACTGTCTTTCAAATTATTTTTTTGTAAAATTCTCCGATTTATTATCGTAATTCACCCAATATTTCCCTTTGCTTAGGTTGGTTACATCAACCTTCTGGCCGCTACCATCTTGGATAAAATTTCCTTTATCATCGTAAATTTCGTAGGCAGTTTCAGCCGAAAAGCTAAGTTCATTGGTTACTTTTGGAGTATTTAACATTACTTCGGCAACTTTTGAAATGAATTTTACTTCTTTTGAATAAACTTGCAATCCTTTAGAATCAGCTTTTCTAATTCTAAAAACATTAGGTCCTGAATGTGGTTTTGGATTATAGGTGAAAATTCCATTTGCAGGAACTTCAGTTGCACTTGCATCGCCAACATCAACCCATTTTTGCCATTTATTTTGCTCAATAATAAACAAACCTTCACCAACATTTCCTTTAATAGTCCATATTAGTTTACCAGTTTTATCTAGTTTTGCTGAAGCAAATGAAAATGAGCCTTGCTGTTTAAGGACTTCAGGATTGATAATTTTTGGAGTGCAATTTTGTTTGTGTTTTATGGTAATGACCACTGCTGCGCCTGTTTCGATATTTGCGGCAGCAAAATCAATTTCAAAGGAATTGGCATTGATTTCATCGGTAGTTGGTTTTCCGTTAATAAGAACTTGGTCAATACAAAAACTGCTTTCATTAACAGAAGGATTTAAAATATAAAGATTCTTTCCAAAATAATTTCCGCTGATTACAATTTCTTGAGCTTTAATACCAGTAATTATTAGAAAAAGAATGAATAAGATATTTGCTTTTTTGTTCATAGAAATTTCATGATTTATTGGTTTACAATATTAATATTAAAATTTGAAAAAATGATAATTCAAAAATGTTTTTAGTCAATTTTTTTGATGGAATTAATTTGTAATCATTTCATTATAATTTATAAAAACTTCAAAATATTGAGATTAGAGGATTAAAGTTGTCGATAGTATCTATTTTGTCTTTTTTAAATTAATTTTTCATTCCATTTCAAAAATTGCAAACCGATTGATTTTTATCATTTTAATGAAATTATTTAGTAAAAATTTAATAATTGAGTAATTTAATTTCCTATATTTGAAAGTTGATAGTTTTGTTTTACCTAAAAATCCAAAAAATGCAAAATCTAACTCATTCAAAATCCTTGTTTTTATTAAAAATTTCGTTGGTAACAGCCTTTGTTATCGGCTCATTTAATTTGTTTGCTACTGATATCAAACTTGAACCTACGAAAAAAAATAGTGTTTCCATTACCGAAAACACTTACAATAAATTGAGTTTGAAAACAAAACTCAACGATTTAAGTTATTTAAAAGTAAATACAAAAAATGGATTATTTGCTGAGTTGGGAATTAATGAATATTCTTCATCGTTAACAGTTGGTGCACCAAAACTACCAGTACTTAAAAAACTTATTGAAATTCCTCTTGGAGCCACAATTCAAGTAAATGTTATTAGCTTTAAAGTTCAAGAGTACAATCTTGAAGATTTAGGAATTGATTTTCCAATTATACCTTACCAAGCATCAGTTTCAAAAAGTCATATTGGCGATGTTCCGTTTAATTATAATTCGACCATTTACACTAAAAATGAATTTTTTGGAAACGAATTGGTTACTGTTGATGAGGTTGGAATGATGAGAAGCACCAGAATGGGTCGTTTAAATATTTCTCCTATTCAATATAATCCTGTAACAAAAAAAATTAAGGTTTATTCAGAAATCGTTGTGGATATTGTATTCGAAAATCCAAATATTGCAGCAACGATTCAATTGAAAAATGATAAATGGTCTCCTTATTTTGAAGGTGCAAACACCCAACTGTTCAACTACAAACCTTTAGAAAGTAAAGTGAATGTTACTTCTTATCCAGTAAAATATGTGATTGTTGCGCCAATAATGTTTCAGGCAGCTTTGCAACCTTTTATTCAATGGAAAACAAAAAAAGGATTTACCGTTGTTGAAGCATATACCAATAATCCTTTAGTTGGCTCTACTACCACTTCGATACAAAATTATTTGCATGGATTATACACTGCCGGCACTGCTAGCGATCCAGCGCCTTCATTTGTTTTATTTGTTGGTGATGTTGCGCAAATACCATCTTTCGCTGGTACAACAGGTACTCATGTTAGTGATTTGTACTATTGCGAATACACAAGTGATATGATTCCAGAAGTTTATTATGGCAGATTCTCCGCCACCACTGTTGGAGAGCTTACACCACAAATAGACAAAACTTTAGAATATGAACAATATTTAATGCCAACAAAAACCTTCTTAGATTCATGTGTTATGATTGCCGGGCAAGATCCCACTTACGGCCCTTTGCATGGGGATGGGCAAATTAATTATGGAACAAGTACTTATTTCAATGCTTCTAATGGACTTTATTCCAATACTTATTTATATGCTGTAAGTGGAACCAGTTCTGCTCAAATAATAAATAATGTGAGCAAAGGTGTTTGTTATGCAAATTACACTGCTCATGGAGGACCTGATGGATGGAGTAGCCCTGGTTTTAGTAATGCCAATGTAACAACCTTAGAGAATGCACATAAATACCCTTTAATGGTGGGAAATTGTTGTTTGACAAATAAATTTGATGATGCACTTTGTTTTGGTGAAGCACTTCTTAGAGCAAATAATAAGGGAGCCATTGGTTATATTGGAGGTTCAAATAGCACTTATTGGGATGAAGATTATTTTTGGGGTGTTGGCGCAAGAGGAACAATCTCTGTAACCCCAACTTATATGTCATCTTCCTTAGGTTCGTATGACAGAACTTTTCACACACATGGAGAACCTTTTTCTGAGTGGTTTGCAACTCAAGGTCAGATGGTTTCTGCGGGAAATTTAGCTGTAACTCAAAGTGGAAGCAGTGTTCCTTATTATTGGGAAATTTATCATTTAATGGGAGATCCATCTTTAATGGTTTATTTTTCTGAACCATCAGCTATGACAGTTACTTATCTTCCTCTTATTCCTGTTGGAAGTACTTCAATTACTGTAAATACAAATGTTCCTTTTTCCTATGCCGCTATTTCTAAAAACGGTGTATTATTAGGCGCTGCATTATCTGATACCAATGGAGTTGCAATAGTTCCAACTCCATCTTTATCTGTTCCTGGTTATGTTTCTGTGGTTGTTACAAAACAAAATCGTCAACCATTTATTGATAGCGTTTTAGTTGCATCACCTGCCGGACCATATGTAATTTACAATAACAATCAATTAGCTGATAATACTGGTAATAACAATGGCTTGGCCGATTTTGGTGAAAATATCACACTAAATGTTGGTTTAAAAAATGTTGGAAATTCTGCTGCCAATGGCGTAAACGCTGTTCTTTCAACTACAGATCCGAATGTTGTTATAACTGATAATACTCAATCTTATGGCACCATTGCTTCTTCTGCAATTTCTACTCAAACTTCGGCTTACGGATTTAGCGTAAATGCTCTAATTCCTGATGAACATATGGTTCCTTTTACCTTGAACATTACTGATGGTAGTTCCAACACTTGGAATGGCAGTTTTAATATTAAACTTTATGCCCCTAAATTAGTTGCAGGAAGCATTTCTGTGAGCGATCCTCTTCCTGGAGGTAATAATAACGGACGTTTGGATGCAGGCGAAACAGCAACAATTACAATTGTTTCTTCAAATAATGGTCATGCAAATGCAGCAAATACAACAGGTTTATTATCAACAACCTCTGCTTTTTTAACTGTGAATTCTGCAAACTATAATTTTAATACTTTAAATCTAGGGACAAGTATTAATGGTACATTTAGCGTAACTGTTAGTTCTTCTGTGACTGATGGAACCATTATTCCTTTAAACTATTTACTATCTTCAAGCCCATATAGCGATAATGAAACCTATAATTTAATAATAGGAGTTGTTGTTGAAGACTGGGAATGTGCTGGATTCAATCATTTTGATTGGATTAACGGTGGAGATGCACCATGGACCATCACAACAGTTTTACCTTATAATGGTGTTGATTGCGCCCAATCTGGTGTAATAGTTGATGATCAAACATCCTTACTTTCTATTGATGTTAATGTAGTTTCTTCTGATTCGATTTCATTTTTCAAGAAAGTTTCATGCGAATATGGTCAAGGTTCTGCTTCATGGTGGGATTATCTTGCATTTTTAGTGGATGATGTTGTTGTTGGACAATGGGATGGAGAAGTTGCTTGGTCAAAATCAAGTTTTATTATTCCAACTGGAGTTCATAATTTGAAATGGTTATATTTTAAAGATGGAAGCGTATCAAGTGGCTCAGATGCTGCATGGATTGATGATATTACTTTCCCTCCAATTACCACTATTATTTCTGTTGAAGAAAACACTTATGATAATGATTTTAATTTGAGTTGTTATCCAAATCCAATTCAAAGTAATTCGGTAATTTCTTATACTATTCCAGCAAGCTCAAATGTCAATTTATCAATTTACAATGCAATTGGACAATTAGTTTTGCAACCATTAAATGAAACCCAATCTAAAGGAAAGCATTCAATTGAGTTTAATGCCGGTAATTTGAATTCAGGTGTTTATATGCTTGTATTGAAAACTAGCGAAAAAACAATTTCTAAAAAAATAACCATTAAATAATTTAAAAAATGAAAAATTCGATCATAGCTTTATTTTTATTTCTTGGTTTAGGTTCATTGCAATCACAAAATTGGGTGAATATTAGATCTAACGTTCCAGTTTCGGCTTCAAAAAACTTGGTTTCCTCAGATGTTGAGAATTCGATTATCCATTTTTCATTAGATGGTTATTCTATGAAGCAAGTTCAAACCCAAAATGGAATTGCAAATATTCCAACGGTTGGCGAAGCTTTTCCAATGCAAATTGCCGGAACGCCTGATTTATCAAAGCTTTCTAGTTCAATAATTATTCCTGATGAGGCAGAAATGACAACAGAAATTGTGTCATCAAATTATACTGAATACAGTAATATTGAAATTGCACCTTCAAAGGGAAACCTTTTGAGGAATGTTGATCCAACAAGTATTGCCTATAATTATGGGAAAATCTACCAGCAAAATCAATTTTACCCTGGTAAATTAGCTGATTTAACTTCGCCTTATATTTTAAGAGATTATAGAGGATTAACTGTAAATACTTATCCGTTTCAATATAATCCAATTACAAAAGTCTTGAGAGTTTATTCTGATATTACGGTAAAAGTTAAATCAACAAAAGCGATAGGAACTAATATCTTAACCAGAACGAAAGCTTTAAATAAAGTTGATAGCGAATTTAATGACATTTATAATCATCAATTTTTAAATTATTCTACATCAAAGTATACTGCACTCGCTGAACAAGGAAAAATGTTGGTTATTTGTTATGGAACATATATGAGCGCAATGCAACCTTTTGTTGACTGGAAAAATGATGAAGGAGTTCCTACGCAAATGGTTAGTGTTACAACAGCAGGTTCAACCGCTGCAGCAATAAAAACCTATATAACAAATTATTATAATACGAATGGACTTACGTTTGTTTTATTAGTTGGTGATGCTGCACAAGTTCCAACATTCACTTCTGCAGGTGGAGGCTCGGATCCCACTTATGGCTATATTGTTGGAAATGATAAATACCAGGAACTTTTTATTGGACGTTTTTCTGCTGAAAGTGTTGCTCAGGTTACACTTCAAGTTAATAGAACCATTAGTTATGAAAGAAATCCAACAACAGTACCTGGTAAATTTAATCATACTGTTGGTATTGGCTCTAACGACCCTGGTGTTGGCGATAACAACGAACATGATTGGGAGCACGAAAGACTAATTCTAACAAATTTAATGGGATACACTTACACAACTGAGTCCGAACTTTTTGATGGCTCTCAAGGTGGTCTTGATGCCTCTGGTGATGTGACTGCAGCTATGGTAACTGCAGAAATTAACAATGGAACGGGTATCATCAATTATACCGGTCATGGTGCTGATACTTATTTTGTAACAAGTGGTTTTTCAAATACCAATTGCAATGGATTAACCAACACTACAATGTGGCCATTTATTTGGTCAGTAGCTTGTGTAAATGGTAATTTTACTGGTACAACTTGCCTTGCTGAAGCACTTTTGAGAGCTAATAATGCTGGAAATCCCACAGGTGCAGTTGCAACCTTAATGTCTACAATCAATCAAAGTTGGAATCCTCCGAT
The DNA here is from genome assembly GCA_013377115.1 of Bacteroidota bacterium. Lineage (GTDB taxonomy): Bacteria > Bacteroidota > Bacteroidia > Bacteroidales > CG2-30-32-10 > Cfx2-01. The sequence continues at coordinate 9,555 of JACAAW010000049.1, forward strand.
GGTTGGGCAGGATGAAATGGTAAATATTCTTCGCGAAAGTGTTGCAGGAAATATCAAAAGAACATTTGGTGGTCTATCTGTCAATGGAATTTTTAAAATGAATGATGTTTCTGCAGATTATGATATGACAGATACCTGGCATATTTTCGGAGATCCATCATTAATGGTTAGAACTACAGATCCTATTTCAATGACTGTAACCCATGCGGCTACTTTGCCAATCGGATCCACACAATTAACAGTTAATTGTAATGCAAATGGTGCTTTAGCATGTTTAACAATAAATCACCAAATTATTGGAACAGGTGTTATTTCAGGTGGTGTTGCAAATATTACATTTCCTGCATTAGTTGCAATTGACACAATCAAAGTAACGGTAACAAAATTCAATTATATGCCATATCAAGGCGATGTTGGTATAATAAGCGCATCTGGTCCTTTTATTAATTATAATAGCCATATTATTAACGATGCAAGTGGAAACGGAAATAGTCTAGCTGATTTTAGTGAAAGTATATTATTAAATGTTGGCTTAAAAAATGTTGGGGCAGCAGGTGCAAATGGTATTTCTGCAATATTATCAACTACCAATGCCAATGTTACCATTACTGATAATTCTGCAACTTATGGTAATATTGCTATAGGAGCAACTTCAATGTTAAATGGAGCTTTTGCTTTTAATGTTTCTGCTTCAACTCCTGATCAAGAAGTTGTTACTTTCGATTTGGCAATTACCGATGGAACTAATAACTGGACCTCGTCATTTTCGGTTACTTTGAATGCCCCAAATTTCTCAGTTGGAAATATGACCATTAGCGATCCAGCTCCAGGTGGAAATAATAATGGCAGACTTGATCCAGGCGAAACTGTTAATTTAATTGTTCAAACTTCTAATCTTGGACATGCAACTGCTCTTAGTCCTTTGGCTGGAATTACTTCCTCTGCATCGGATATTACAATAAACAGTGCTTCATATAATTTCACAAATATGTTAGCCGCTGCCTCTGGAAATGCTACATTTAATATTTCCGTGAGTCCCTCAGCAATTTTAGGAACTAATGTAACTTTTAATTATAGTATAAATTCAGCTGCATATCAAGCTTTGAAATCATTTACCAAGACCATTGGAATTGTAAGCGAAGATTGGGAAACTGGTGCTTTTGCACAGTTTAACTGGACTCAGGTCGGATCTGCACCATGGACAATTACGAATACCCTTCCATATGAAGGTGTTGATTGTGCTAGATCTGGAGTAATTGGAGATAATTCAACTTCTGAATTACATTTAACTGCAAATGTTTTATCACCAGATTCAATTTCGTTTTATAAAAAAGTTTCTTGCGAATACGGTCAAGCCTCAGGGCAATGGTGGGATTTTCTGGAATTCTTTATTGATGGAACTTCTATGGGGAAATGGGACGGTGAAGTAGCTTGGACAAGAGAACATTATTATGTAACTTCTGGTAATCATACTTTTAAATGGATCTACAGCAAAGATGGTTCGGCAACTGGTGGAAGTGATGCTGCTTGGGTCGATTTTATTGTCTTCCCTCCTATGGGTGCCATCACGTCAGTAAATTCAATTGAAGCAAATACAAATTCTAGTATGTATTGTTATCCAAATCCATTAAAGGATAATGCAACGATTAATTATAATTTAAAAGAAAACGCAACAGTTTCTTTAGCAATTTATAATTCAATTGGACAAAAAGCAATAGAATTGGTTAATTCTAAATCAGAAACTGCTGGAAGTCATTCGATGGTTTTTGATGCTTCAAAATTATCTGCAGGTATTTATTATTGCAAATTATCTACTGGAAATGAATTAATTATCAGTAAATTGATTGTAACAAGCAAGTAAAAACCTATTTTCTTTTTAAAAGCACCTTTTTAGGTGCTTTTTTTTTATCTAATTATTTGATTAGATTGAAAAAATAGTTTTAATTTCACCCCATAAATATGAATTTCATATTTAGAATTATATGTATATATTTGTTCCATAAAAAGCATTATCATTAGGAAATTTATTGCTATGATTTTGTTTTTAGAAAAATGAAAAATGAAAAAAATAATTTTCCTTTTATTGTTTATGAGTTTTTTAAAAGCCAATGCAGCTTTTGATGATTTCTTTTTGAATAAAACACTAAGAGTTGATTACTTCCACGGTGGTAATAAGGACAACGAATATTATTTTTTGGATGAATATAAAGAAGAGCCATTCTGGGGTGGATCAAAAGTGAATTTAATTGACCATTTTAATTATGGTAATTATATGTTTAAAGTTTTTGACAAATCATCAAATACGCTTATTTACTCTTTAGGGTATTCAACTTTATTTACTGAATGGCAATCTACTGATGAAGCAAAAAAACTCAGCAAATCATTTACCGAAACTATTGTTCTTCCTTATCCAAAGAAAACTGTAAGAATTGAGTTTTATAGTCGTAAAAATAAAGCACAAACTTGGAATAAGAAATTCGAATTAGAAGTGGATCCAACATCTTATTTTATTTCTCATGAGCGCAAGAACCAATACAATCCATTCAAAGTTATTGATAATGGTGATCCAGAAACAAAACTAGATATTGTTTTTATTCCTGATGGTTATACACGCGAGCAAATGAGCGATTTTAAAAAAGATTGCGAACGCTTTGCCGGTTATATTTTAAATTCCGCTCCGTATAACGAAGTAAAAAATCAAATAAATATCTGGGGAGTCGAAGCTCCTTCTGAAGAGTCTGGTACAGATATTCCTGGTGACCAAATTTGGAAAAAAACTGTTGCTAACAGCACCTTTTACACTTTTGATTCAGAACGGTATTTAATGATTTATGATACAAAAACACTAAGAGATTTGGCTGCAAACACTCCTTATGACCAAATTGTTATTTTGGTAAACTCGGATAAATATGGTGGCGGAGGAATTTATAACGATTATGCAACAATCGCTGCGAAAAATTCAAATGCCGATTTTGTTGCAATTCATGAATTTGGTCATTCTTTCGCTGGTTTGGGTGATGAATATTACACTTCCGATGTTGCTGTTGAAGACTTTTATCCTTCAAATATCGAACCTTGGGAACCAAATTTAACCACCCTTGTTAGTTTTGATAAAAAATGGAAAAGTATGTTGGCGCCTGGTACCGCTATTCCTACTTTAGTTACTGAAGAAAGCAAAACTAAGGTTGGCGTTTTTGAAGGCGGTGGCTATGTTGCAAAAGGAGTTTATCGTCCAATGTTTGATTGCACAATGAAATCGATTCAATACAATAATTTTTGTCCAGTTTGCAAAGCTGCAATTAAAGAAATGGTCAAGTATTATTCAAAATAACGATATATATTAAAATAAAATTTAATAATTTTAGAAACTCATTAAATATCAAGAGAAATGTTAAAATCATTATCTTCCTTAGTTGAAATTGCAAAAACCAAGAAAACAAGAAGGTTGGTTGTTGCTGCTGCCGCTGATGAACCGGTATTACAGGCTGTTTATCAAGCAATGAAAGAAGGAATTATCGAACCAATATTAGTTGGAGAAAAACTTGCCATTGAGTTGATTTGCAAAAACATAGGATTTGATTTGTCAGGAATTACAATAATTGACGAACCAAATGCATCAAAAGCTTCAGTCAAGGCAGTTGAGATTATTAGAGAAGGTCGTGCCGAAATTTTAATGAAAGGCCTTGTTGCAACTGGTCCATTGCTTAAAGCAGTTTTAAATACCGAACATGGATTAAGAAAAGGTGCTACATTAAGTCATATTGCTTTATTTGAATCTCCATATTATCATAAACTAATTGGTGTTACTGATGCAGCAATGAATGTTGCTCCTGAATTTTCAGAAAAAGTTGATATCATTAACAATGCTGTTGAAGTTTTTCATAAATTAGGCGAAAAATTACCAAAGGTTGCCGTTCTTGCAGCTGTTGAAACAGTGAATCCGAAAATGGAAGAAACTGTTCATGCTTCAATGCTTGCAATGATGAATAAAAGAGGTCAAATTAAAGGATGCATCATTGATGGACCATTGGCACTCGATAATGCTGTTTCATCAGAAGCTGCTGAGCACAAAGGAATTGTTAGTGAGGTTGCTGGCGATGCCGATATTTTGGTTACTCCTGAAATTGTTTCAGGAAACGTTTTGTATAAATCACTGAATTTCTTAGGAGGTGCAACTGCTGCTGCTGTAATAATGGGAGCAAGAGTTCCAATCGTGTTAACTTCCAGAGCTGACTCAGAACAAAGTAAAATGATGTCTATTGCACTTGCAGCTGCAATGGAATAAAAAATAAAAATTAAGCATAAATTCTCATGGAAACCAAATTAATACTTGCAATTAATCCCGGTTCTACATCTACGAAGATTGCAGTATTTGATAATGCGAAGCAAATTTTCTTGAGTAAAATAAAACATACTTCTGAAGAAATTGATCAGTTTGAAAAAATTGCCGACCAATACGAATTCAGAAAAAAACTAATTCTTGATGAACTAAAATACGCCAGTATTCCAATCGAAAAAATTGTTTCGGTTGTTGGTAGAGGTGGTTTGGTGAAGCCTATTAAATCTGGGGTTTATGAAGTAAATGAAAGATTAAAAGAGGATTTAAGAATTGGAATTTTGGGTCAACATGCCAGTAACTTGGGCGGTTTGATTGCTGATGATATTGCGAAATCCTTACCAAATGCAAAAGCGTATATTGCAGACCCTGTGGTTGTTGATGAGTTTGATGAGGTGGCAAGAATTTCTGGACATCCTTTATTCGAAAGAATTTCTATTTTCCATGCTTTAAATCAAAAAGCGATAGCTCGTTTGCATGCCGAATCTTTGGGAATTGCTTATGAAGAATTAAATTTAATTGTTGCCCATTTGGGTGGTGGAATTAGCGTTGGAGCTCATCAAAAAGGTCGTGTAATTGATGTAAACCAAGCATTGGATGGAGAAGGTCCTTTTTCTCCTGAAAGAAGTGGAACCTTGCCTTCCGGGGCTCTTGCGAAACTTTGTTTTAGTGGTGAATATACTTTTAGTGAAGTGAAAAAATTTATTACTGGTAAAGGTGGTTATGTCGCCTATCTTGATACCAATGATGCTTATGAAGTTGAAAAAAGGGTAGAAGCTGGCGATGAAAAAGCTCGATTAATTCAAGATGCCATGGTTTATCAAACAGCCAAAGAAATTTGCGCTATGTCTGCAGTACTTTGCGGAAAGGTTGATGGGATTTTATTAACTGGCGGTATTATTTATAGCAAACCCTTTGTTGAAGCATTAAATCCTAGAATTTCACATATTTCCAAGGTTTTTGCTTATCCTGGAGAAGATGAAATGAGTGCTTTGGCGATGAATGGTTTAAGAGTTATTGAAGGAAAAGCTGAGGTATTGGTTTATTCCTAAATTTTTTTACTCTGAATTCGATTTTGTATTATTCTCCTCAATTCTTTTTCGTTCAATAATATTTTCAATGAGCCTTTTATTCATGCAATTTTGATGATATTTATAATAATTTTTTAACACATCTTCATTTAAAGATAAAGATGTTTTAATTAATTGCCTGGTTTCAGAATGGCTTTTTCTTAAGTTTTCATATGGACAACCCTCTGTGCATTCATTTAGAGGACATTTGAAGAAAAGCCCAATCATAAAACTATAGTCGATATCAAATTGCATAGGCGTAGATTTAAAAAAATTAGAACTCTACATTACAAATGATATATGTATTTAGTTGGGAAAAGGTGACCGCGAATTTCGAATTATTTTATTTAATTTTTTAGATAGATTGGATTTGAGTTAATTAAAATAAAAAAACCGCCCAATTTTGAGCGGTTTTAAAACGAATTCCGTTTGTTATTGAGCTTGCAATTTAAATTTATACTTTTCAGCAAAGTCTTTTTGTGACTTTAAGAAAGCATCTAATTCTTTTTGAAGTTTATCATCAATTTGTTTTGCAGATGCCATCATTTGGTCTTCATCGGCTTTTGTAACTTTGTCAGAGGGGATATTGATTACTCTTAAAATTTCTTTGTATTCATTATCACCAACTGATTTAAATACTTTAAATAAGGATAAAGCTGCATCTTTAAATGTGGTTTCTTTTCCAAATTTATCCATTTTTTCAACAATTTCTGTCGATTTTGCAACTTGAGCATTAAATTCTTTGATTGCAGCTTCGAATTTTGCAGCATCGCCACCCATTGCATCAATTACTTTGTCGTTTTCTTTAACTAAAATGGTTTGTTGTTCAATAATTGCATCATTGTATTTTATTGCGTCATCAGTAGTTGGGCCGCAGGATACAAATCCTAGAACAAATAAAGCCAGGATTAATGAGAAGTTAAATTTTTTCATAGTTGTTTTTTTAGGTTATAAAATAAAATTACAAACAAACATAAGCAATTTCTGAAAAAAATTCGATTTATTTTTTTAAAACTTATTCACAATTCAAACACAGAAATTCATATTGAGTAGACAAATGGAAATTATTTTGCCTAAATTTGCATAAATTTTATTCTAAAATAATGAAGTACAGTGAAGTTGAAATAATGTCGCCAGTTGGTTCTTATGAATCATTGATGGCCGCAATTCAAGGCGGTGCCAACTCAGTATATTTTGGTGTTGAGCAATTGAATATGCGTTCCAGATCTTCAAATAATTTCACAATTGAGGATTTGGTGAAAATATCTGCTATTTGCAAAGAAAATAAAATAAAGACCTACATTACCATCAATACAATTCTATATGATAATGAGATTGAATTGATGCATTCTATTGTTGATGCCGCAAAAGAAAATAATATTTCGGCAATTATTGCTTCTGATATTTCAGTGATGGAATATGCCATAAGACAAAATGTTGAAGTTCATATTTCAACTCAATGTAATGTTACTAATACCGAAGCAGTTAGGTTTTATTCCCGATTTGCTGATGTGGTTGTTACAGCTCGTGAACTCAATTTAAATCAGGTTGCAAAAATTTATTCAAATATTGAAAAGGATAAAATCACCGGACCAAGCGGCAAATTGATTCAATTAGAAATATTTGCCCATGGTGCATTGTGCATGGCTGTTTCAGGCAAATGCTATTTAAGCCTTGATAATATGAATTATTCTGCAAATCGTGGTGCTTGTTTGCAATTGTGCAGAAAAGGTTATACGGTTAAAGACAAAGAAGATGCAGTTGAACTTGATATTGACAATCAATATATCATGTCTCCTAAGGATTTGTGTACTATCGGTTTTTTAGATCGAATAATTGAAGCTGGAGTTCGTGTCCTGAAAATTGAAGGTAGAGGTCGCTCGCCCGAGTATGTAAAAACGGTTACCAGATGTTATCGCGAAGCGGCGGATTCAATTATTGATGGAACTTATTCGAGCGAAAAAATTGAAAATTGGACTAAACAACTCGATTCTGTTTATAACCGTGGTTTTTGGGATGGTTATTATTTGGGCAGAAAACTTGGTGAATGGACAGAAAAATATGGTTCTCAAGCAACAAAAAAGAAAGTTTATATTGGAAAAATTACAAATTTCTTTGCTAAACTTGGCGTTGCTGAAGTGAAAATCGAAACAAATTCCATAAAAGTTGGTGACGAAGTTTTAATTACTGGCGAATCAACGGGGGTTATTGAAATGAATATTGGCGAAATTAGAGTCGATCAAATAAGTGTTAACTCCACAAAGAAAGGAGAATTGTGTTCAATCCCAATGGAATCAGTTGTGCGAAGAAACGACAAGCTTTATTTGGTAACGGACAATCGTGATATTGATGTTAATTCCTAGTTTCCTGATTTTACTAAAGTTCCAGTTTTTAAAACTTTTCCGCTATTATCGCTTAACTTATAATGGTAAATTCCATTAGAAAAAGTTGAGAAATCAATCTTGCTTCTGAATTGATTATTTAGGCTTGATTCAAAAGTTATTTTTCCTTCGGTATTATAAACTTCTATTTTGCTCAAAGCAATTGATGAATTGATAAAGATCTGTTTTTCAACAGGATTTGGAAAAACATTAATCATTAGGTTTGAATCTTCACCTTCAATAATTGTATTGTTTGTATATGCTTTTGCAAAATATAAAGTTGCACCAGTTGCAGCTTTCGCAATATCAAAGACATAAGAAGTATCTAGATTCGAAAGATCATCATTTGAAGAGTGCACAACTGGTGATTGGTTATTTTCAAAATATCCTGTAATTACATAATCTGCATCCTGAAAAGGCATATAATCACTTCCATAAGCATTGGTGTTTGTAGTCCCAAGTGTAGAATAAAGACCAGTTAATGTCATTAAGGTATCTGTAAAATCTGCTGATGCAGCGTTATTTGTTGAAGGACTAGTTTGATCGCTTTCACATTTGATTATATTGTTTACTTCACCAGCAACCCCACCAACTTCGTCAATATTAAAAACTAAACGAATATCCATAGTTTGTGGCAGAACTGCAGCATTAATATAATTTGAACTTCCAGTATAACCCGTTTCTTCGGCTGTGAAATTGATAAATTTTATAGAATATTCGGTATTTACATTTTTTAATAGCCTTGCAATTTCTAGAATTATACTAACACCACTTCCATTGTCATTTGCTCCAGGACTTCCGCCTCCCCAGCCAGATTTAGAATCATAATGGCCACAAACAATAACATAAGTATTTGGATATAAAGTGCCTGTTTTATTTACAATAACGTTATAAAGCATGTCGCCATTATAATTAAAAGAATCAATTTGAATATTCGAATATCCGTAATTAGAATATTTATTAACTAACCAAGTTTTTGCATTTACCAGTGCCGCGGTTCCTGGACTTTTAACACCCAATGATTCAATTTTTTGAAGACTTTTTAGGATAGAATCGTATTTTACACCATCAACAATTGATTGATAAAAATTTGAGTGAGTTTGTGAAAATAAACTGGAACTTGTAAAACAAAAAAGTATAATTGCTGCAAATAGGCTTTTCATAATTGATAATTACTAATGATATCACAAAAGTAAGGAGAATTCTTTCAGAAATCAAACAATATCATTAATATTATTAAGGGTTTTGAAAAGTGAAGTTAATTAAAGTCCTTTTACTTTTGGCTTTCCAGCTATGAAATCTTTCAAATAGAATGGCTCAAAATAGGCAGTATTTTCAAATTCTTTGTTGCGAAATTTTTCTTCAGCCAATGAAATCAAGTATTTTGAAGAAGTATTGAAATCGCCATCGAAAAAGGCATTTTTTTGCTGTGATAATGCTGATTTGCATTTTTCGGCGCCATCACCAAAAAAATAAATAGTGTTTTCTTTTAATAATTCATCAAAAGAGTTTTCGTCAATTATTTCAGCGGTAATCGGAATAATCGTTTTTAATTGATTGTCGAAAAAGCCACAATAAACTTCCATTCTTCTTGCATCAATCATGGGGCAAAACAAGGCATTTTCAAATTTCCCATTATTAATAAAACCATTCGCCATTGCCTGTAAAGTGTTAACAGAAATCAAAGGTTTTTCCAAGGAATAGCAGAGGCCTTTTGCGGTAGAAACCCCAATTCTTAAGCCGGTGTAGGAGCCAGGGCCCATGCTTACAGAAACAGCATCAAGCTCATTTAATGTTTTTCCTGTTTCTTTAAAAACAGCATCAACAAAATTCGTAATCAACGAAGAATGAGAGTTAACAATATTACTTTCGCGAAAAGCAATTATTTCAGAGTTTTGAGAAAGAGATACTGAGCAAATTTTCGTTGCAGTCTCAATATGAACGATTAATGCCATTTGATGAATCTTATTTTTCGTCGCTTGTGGTAAATAATTCTTTTTTATCAACCTTCTTCACGGCGTCACCATTTTTCAATTGTTTCGAAATAGCTCTATAAGGTGCGGCAATAATTTCTTGTTTTTCCTTCAAGCCTTCTAAAATTTGGATATAAGTATTGTCCTGAATTCCAGTTTTTACTTTTTGCATTTTAACTTTACCGTCCACATACATAAAAACGTATTCTTTCATTTCAGAAGATTTTTTCTTTTCATCCTTTTTCTTTTCAGTAGATGCATTTTCATCACCATTACCTTCTTCATTCATAGGCTTTTTGTCCATCACATTGGTAGTGTCATCTCTTGTTGTAACTGCCTGAATAGGAACAGTCAATACATTGTAAACCGTTTTTGTCTGAATATCAACTGTTGCTGACATCCCAGGCCTGAATGGTGATAAATTTGGATTTTTTGTTGAAACCAAATCAAGATATGATTCACGAAGAATCCTGATTTTTACTTCGAAGTTGGTAACTTGGTCGGCACTGGTTCCAGTTGTATTTGCAGAGTTTGCCATTTCTGTAACAATTCCTTTAAATTTTCTGTTCAAATATGCATCAACTTCAATAAGAGCTGTATCTCCAAGGTGAACTCTAACAATATCGTTTTCGTTTACACTTACATTCACTTCCATTTCGTTGAGGTTTGCAATTCGCATTATTTCAGTTCCAGCAAATTGTGAAGTTCCAACAACTCTTTCTCCTTTTTCAACACTTAATTTAGAGATTGTTCCACTAACTGGTGCGAAAATTGAAGTTTTTGTTAAATTATCTGAAGCTTCTTTTAAAGAAGCAGCTGTACTTTTTACACCATATTCAGCAGCTTTTACAGTTTGTTTTCCTGCCTCCACATCTGCTTTTGCGACTTCAAATGCAGCTTTTGCAGCATCAAATTCTGATGCAGAAATCGCTTGTTGTTTCCATAGTTTTTCGTTTCTTTCAAAAGATGCTTTTGCATTCGTATATTGCGCTTCAATTTGAATTAATCGAGCCTGAGAATTCATCATATTGGCTTTTGAAGTATTCAAAGTAGCTACCATTCTGTCTAAATTCGACATATAAATGTCAGGATTTATTTTTGCAAGTAAATCACCTTTTTTTACTTCATCACCTTCTTTTACATAAAGTTCTGTAACCTCACCTGAAACATCAGGGCTAATTTTTACTTCCACTTCTGGTTGTACTTTTCCATTTGCCGAAACAGTTTCAATAATGGTGCGTTTGGTAACGATTTCAGTGCTAACACTGATCATTTCATTTTTTCCAAACCAACCTTTTTTCTTCCCAATACCAAGTATAATAACAAGGGCAACACCACCGATAATAAGATATCTGTAAAATTTTTTCTTATTTTTTATTTTTAATTTCATGATTCGCAAATTAAATTTTTAAAGAGTAATCGCTTTTCCTTGATAAAAATCCAGAATTTTTAAACGAAAAACATATTCGTATTTGGCTTGTAATAAATCAGACTTTGCTTTTGTTGCTTTGTTTTTTGCGTCATTATAATCAATAGAATTAACCATTCCAACATCAAATTTCTGTTGAAAATATTTAAATGATTCTTCTAATGCATCCACAGTTTTTAAAGAAGCATTGTATTTATTTAAGGCTCCTTTACAATCAGCATAAGCTTGTTGAATTGATTTGTTTAGTGAATTTTTTGTTAGCTGTAAATTGTATTCCGCATTTTTTATATTAATTTTTGCCCTGCTGATATTGGTTTTCGTTTGAAAATTATTAAATATTGGAACAGTTAAATATAATCCAATTGATTTATTAATGTTGTCGTTTATTTGTTTGTTAAATGAAGTTGTTTCAAAAATTGGATCAACTGATGGCGAAACAACAGGTTTTGGAATTGGCTCAAAAGTATAGGCAATTGTATCAAGTCCGTTCATTTGGTAACCACTAATTTTCTTACTTGCACCAGAATAGCCTGTTCCAATTGAACCTCGCAAACTAAGATTTGGATAAAGAGATCCTCTGGCTAAAGAAAGTCCAATTTCAGAACTTTTCAGTTTAATTTCAGCACTTTTTATTTCAGGCAAGGTTGACAAAGCATTAGAATAAATCAAACTTGAGCTCATCGAAAGTGCATTGTCCTTGGAAATATTCAGCATAGGTTTTTCAATTTCGAAACCGGAAACATTGGCGCTATCCAAATCCAACATTTGTGTTAGCGTTAAATAAGAAAGTGTTAAATTATTCTCAGCATTTACTTTTTGCAGTTCTTCTGATGATGCTTGTGCCTCAATGTTTAGTAAACTTCCTTTTGCAAATGTTCCAGCATCAACAAGTATTTTAGTTCTATTTACTTGTTGCTCGGTAATAAGAAATTGATTTTTCGTTATTTCAAGTAATTCAATATTGAATAAAATTTGCAAATAGGCAGATGCAATGCTCAAAGCAATGTCATTTCTTGTTTTGTCAACATCATATTTGCTCGCTATTAAATTTAATTGGTTCTGTTTTATACTGTTTAAAATCTGAAATCCATTAAAAACAGTTATATTTCCGCTTAAATAAAAATTGTTCGACTGAACTCTTTCTGTGGCAAATTGATTGGTGTACATATCAACGGTTCTGCCATAGTTGTAAGCATGAGAAGCACTACCATTAATATTTGGAAGTACTGATGCTTTACTTTGATCTAAATTCGCTTTCGATAAATCTGTATTAAGCAGTTGCTGTTTAATTTGAATATTGTTTTCTAAAGCATATTCAATACATTTTTGCAATGACCATTCTTTTTGAGCTTCGGAATGATATGAAAAAGCAAAAATTATTGAGAAAAATATGATAATTCGCTTCATTATGGAAGTATAGAGGTAAAATTAATTGTTTTTCAGACATCAAAGTTACTTAGGTTATTTGAATTAAATTCATTTTTTTTCAAAAATATTACTAAAAACTGTTAAGTTTGTTCATTAAATTTCTTTACAAAATCATTTTTCTAATATTAAAACCAAAATTTATGAAAACAATGAAGAGTATTTTAATGTTATGCGTTGGCTTGCTTTTTATTTCAAATTGCTTCGCCCAAAGTGAAAAAATAGAATGGATTAAAAAAGATGCCAAGCTAACCTATGATGTAAACACAAAAAAAGCGAATTATCTTTTTATGGTATCTATTACAAATACCAAACCTGATTTGGCATTTAATTTTGAAATGACAGATGCCAATAAAATTAAGGGAAATGTTAATATGAGCGAAGAAGCATTAAAAAATGCTGTGAAATTTAATAATTATTTTCGTCCAGGTGAATTGCTTCTTACTGATATGACTACAGTTTGGGTAAGTAAAAAGGTTTATTCATATTTGAAGAAAGGCCAAGAAATAATGGTAGATTTTGGTGATGGAGAAGAAGGCTTGAAATTTAAAGGGAACGAAAAAATGTCTTTTAAAATTAATGATTCGAAAAAAGAATATAATGTGCTCCTTTCTGAAACTGAATCAGGAAAAAAAATGTGGGTACTTGACAATGCTGAAAATCCACTCATTTTGAAAATGGATTTGGGCTGGTCAATCGAAATAAAATCTGTTGAATTCAAATAATTTGTTTCAAATTTTTACGTTGATTATTGAGTAAAACACTTTTTGTGAAAATTAAAAAAATTGGTTTCCTCTTTTTCTGTTTTTTTCTTTTTTCCATGTCTTTAATTGCACAGCAGCAAAAAATTGAATGGATAAAAAAGGGAGCTGTCTTGACTTATGATGTTAAATATCAAGAAACTAATTATCAATTTATCATTAGGATTATCAATTTAAAACCGGATGTTTCTTTCTCTTGGGAAATGACCGAACCCCAAAATTCAAAAGGGAAAGTAAATATGTCGAAAGAAGCTTTGGCGACAGCTCTAAAACAAAATAATTTTTTTAAATCTGGCGAACTTTTTCTAACAGATATGACCACCGTATGGGTGAGCAAAAAAGTATTTTCTTCTTTAAAAAAAGCGAAACCAATTCTAATAGATTTGCTTAATGAAGAGGCGAATCTCAAATTCGTAAAATTGGATAAGAAAACTTTTTTAATTGATGGTGTTAAGACCAAAAACATTGAAGTCATTTATGCAGAAACTGATCTAAACCAAAAATATTGGATACTCGATAGTCCTGATTTTCCAATAATTTTAAAAATGGATTTGGGCTGGAGCATTGATTTAAAATCTGTTGAAACAAA
>JACAAW010000005.1 GCA_013377115.1 Bacteroidota bacterium
TCAACCTCATTATTTACAGTGATTTCACCGTCTTCAATTCGGATATTCGCTTCTCCTCCTGTCTGAACAAAGTTCAAAATCTTTAAAAGTTTATTTAGTTCAATAAACTCATGTCCTTCCAAATCGAATTTTATCATGTTTTTTTATTTTAAAGTAAATTTACTAATATTTAAACTACCAAATTTTTATTCTCATTGCTTCATCACGCCACATTTTATCACCTTTTTTAACATTAAAAGTAGTGTAAAACTCTGGCATATTGGCCAATGGACCTAATACTCTAAATTTTGCTGGAGAATGTACATTGCTTTTCACTTGATTTGCAGTCATTTCCGGACGTTCATTGACCATCCAAGCTAAGGCATAACCAAGGAAAAATCTTTGGTCAGGACTTAAATTCGCAATCATTTGTTTTTTCTTGTATTGTTCTGTTTTTTTGAATGCTTCATATCCCATTACAACACCGCCCAAATCAGCTATGTTTTCGCCTTGTGTGAGTGAGCCATTTACGTGCAAGCTATCAACAGCAATATATTCATTGAATTGGGTAACAATCATCTTGGTTCTGGCGGTGAAGTTTTTTACATCAGCATCGGTCCACCAATTCTCTAAATTACCAAATTGATTGTATTTACATCCTTGATCGTCAAACCCATGTGTAATTTCGTGTGCGAAAGTTGAACCTCCAATTACTGAATATAAAATCGCATCATCCGCCATTTCGCGCTCATAACCTGGAACGATAATATTGCATCCTGGAACGCAAATTTCGTTATTTGATGGATTGTAATAGGCGTTGTAGGTTTGTGGTTGCATTCCCCATTCCGTGCGATCAACAGGTTTTCCAAATTTAGCAATCATATAATCAAATTCCCATTTGTTAGCACTCATTACATTTTTAACATAGGAATTACGATCAATATTCATGTTTGATAAATCTTTCCATTTATCAGGGAAACCAACCTTCATAATTACAGTACTGAGTTTTGTCAAAGCTTTTTTCTTAGTAGCTTCGCTCATCCAATCAAGATTTTTTATTCTTTCACCAAAAACAGTTTTAATGGCATTACCAATTTCGAGAAGTTTTTCTTTGGTTCCTTTTGGTAAATAGTCACTAACATAAACTTGTCCGATTAATTCTCCTAATGAACCGTCGGTTTGCTCAACAACACGTTTCCATCTTGGTTTTTGTTCTTTTACACCACGAATTGTGGAATAATAAAAACTGAAATATTCTTGGTAAGTATTGTCATCCATATATCTAGCTAAACGATTGATAAGTTGGAATTTCAAATAATTTTTCCATTCTTCAATGGTATAGGTTTTTAAGTAACCGTTTAAGGCTTTTAAAAATTCTGGTTGTCCCACGATCACTGTATCAACATTTTTCAATCCAACTGCATCTGTAAAAACTTTCCAGTCGATGTTTGGAGTTATCTTGCTGAGTTGACCAAATGGCATTTTATTGTAATTCAAAAGAGGATCACGTGTATCTTCTGATTTGCGTGAAGTTTTTGCAATTGCAGTTTCCAGAACCATCAATTTTTCGGATGCAGTTTTTGCTTTTGCAGCATCATAGCCCATAATTTTGAACATATTGCCAGCATAGGCAATAAATTTTTCACGAATTACTTTGGCCTTGGCATCATTATCGAAATAATAATTTCTGTCTGGTAAACTTAAACCGCCTTGTTGCAAGAACATAGCATTTTTATTTGAGTTTTTATCGTCTTGTGCAACATAAAAAGTGAATAATGGAGAGCTAGAAACACCGTGAATGTAAGCTGCTGACTGTAATATTCCAGAAATATCTTTAATAGCATCAATTTTATCCAAATCAGTTTCTAAATCGCTGATTCCCTTTTTATTGATTGCTGCGCTGTCCATTCCTGATGAAAAGAAATCGCCAATTTTTTGTTTATTACTTCCTTTTTTCTCGTCTTTCAAAGCAGCTGAAGATTCGCAAATTTGACGAATCTGTGCATTAACAGTATCCTGAATCAATTGCCAAATACCGTTACTTTGCTCGCTGGCAGGAATTGGGTTTTCTTTAAACCATTTACCAGAAGCGTATAAGAAAAAGTCATCACCTGGTTTAACAGTAGAATCAATATGCGAAGCAAGCGGATCAACAGCTTCTTTTTGCTTTTTCGAATTGTTGTTACATGATGTAATAATCATTGCGGTCGCGATTAAAGTGGAAAAAATGAAGGTTCTTTTCATCGAAATAAGATTTTAAATTATAGATACAAATGTATTAATAAAATATTCAAAAACAGACCTTAGATTCAATTAAAACTAATTTTGAAAAGTAATTTGAAGTGAATATCTTTGTGAATAATCAATAGAGAAAATAGAAATGGAAAATTTTATCGCATATAATCCAACTTCCCTTCATTTTGGAAAGAACGTTTTAAACAATTTGGGCACTACTGTCGCTCTTTTTGGAAAAAAAGTTTTATTGGTTTATGGAAAGGGTTCTATCAAAAAATCAGGGCTTTATGAAAAAGTTATGTTCCAGCTAAATGAGGTTGGTGCTAAAGTTTTTGAATATTCTGGCATTAAATCAAATCCCATAATTGATGATGTGAATGCCGCAGCAGAAATTGGAAGAAAGAACAATGTTGATGTTGTTTTGGCTGTTGGCGGAGGAAGTGTAATCGATTCAGCAAAAATCATTTCTATTGCGCTTCATGTAAAAAATGATGCCTGGGATTTTTTCGAATATAAAATCAAACCCGAAAAAGCAAGTCCTTTAATTGCAGTTTTAACTTTAGCTGCTACAGGAACTGAAATGAATCCTTATGCTGTGGTTCAAAATCCAAAAACTGGACAAAAACCTGGTTATGGCGGACCCCTAATGTATCCAAAACATTCGTTTTTAGATCCTCAAAATACGTTTTCAGTGCCAAAAGATTATACGGCATTCGGAATCGTTGATTTAATTGCTCATAGTTTGGAGGCATATTTTGGTAAAGGTGATGCAACACTTTCTGATAAATTTGTTTTTGCAACGATTAAAGAAGCATTGGAATTTGGACCACTTTTAATGGAAGATTTAAATAATTATGATTTGCGTGCAAAAATTATGTATGCCGCAACTGCTGCACTCAATGGTTTAAATTCATATGGACGAGTTTCTGGCGACTGGGGAGTTCACGGAATTGGACATTCTTTATCGGTTTTATATGACACGCCTCATGGAGCTTCACTTTCGATTGCTTATCCTGCATGGCTAAAATTACAAAAAGATAGAATTCCTGAACGGATTGAAAAACTTGGTTTCGAATTATTCAATTCTGAAAGTGTCGATGACACCATTTATAAACTCGAATATTTCTTTAAATTGATTGGAAGTCCCACTCGTTTGTCGGATATCGGAATCAATATTGAAACAGAAAAAGAGTTGATTTATGAGAATATGAAAATTAATAAAGTGAATGGTGCCAATCAAAAACTTACTGGTCCGGACTTTTTGACCTTGATAGATTTAATGGACGCTGAATAAATGAAGCAAGTTATTATTTATACTGATGGTGCTGCAAAAGGAAATCCCGGTCCTGGTGGATTTGGTGTTGTGATGATGTACGGCACGCACCGAAAGGAAATCTCTCAAGGATTTAGGCATACCACCAATAACCGGATGGAATTGTTGAGCGTGATTGTTGGATTAGAAGCCCTCACCAAAGCACCTTTGCCTGTTACGGTATATTCTGATTCGAAATATGTGGTAGATGCGGTGGAAAAAGGCTGGCTTTTTGGTTGGGAAAAAACAGATTTCAAAAAGAAAAAGAATCCAGATTTGTGGAAACGGTTTCTAAAAATTTACCAGAAACATCATGTTAAATTTGTTTGGATTAAAGGCCATGCCAATAATAAAGAAAACGAACGTTGCGATGTTTTAGCAGTTGCAGCATCCAATGGAAAAGATTTATTGATTGACGAGGTTTATGAGGCTGAAATGGAACAATAAATAATAAAAAAAGCTGTCAATCGACAGCTTTTTAATTTTAGATTTAAACGGTCATTATATCCGTTTCTTTGGCTGCAAATAGTTTGTCAACCTTAGTAATATGCGAATTGGTTGCTTCTTGAATATCAGCTTCTAATTTTTTAATCATATCTTCTGGAGTGCCGTCTTTTTCAAGTTTTTTAGCAGATTCGTTGGCGTCTCTACGAATATTTCTAATGGCAACTTTTGTATTTTCAATTTCTACTTTTGCTCTTTTTACCAAATCTTTTCTGCGTTCTTCGGTAAGTGGTGGAACAATAATTCTAATTACGATACCATCATTTTGAGGATTGAAACCCAAATTGGCATACATAATTGCTTTTTCAATTGGAACGAGCATGTTTTTGTCCCAAGGTTGAATAATTAATGTTTTTGGATCTGGTGTATTGATATTGGCAACTTGGCTAAGTGGCGACATGGTTCCATAAGAATCAACTCTGACGCTATCGAGCATTTGAGGATTAGATTTACCTGCTCTAATTTTTTGCAATTCAAACTCAAGGTGAGTGATTGCATTTTTCATTTGTTCTTTTGCTTCTTCTAATACAAATTTAACATCCTCATTCATAAAAGTCTTGTTTTAATTATTTATTATCTTCTGATTGTTTTTTTAATTTTTCGTATTCTTTTTGAACGTATTTTTTGTTCCATTTATAAACTGATAGATAATGGAAAATTACAATGATTCCCCAGCCTGCAGTGGTATAGATTGGCCAAATTGTGAAAACATCTCCTAAAACATCTTTAGAAAAAGACCATACCAGCCAAAAAAGGATATTTACTAAAAAATAAACGGTGAAATGAATTTTAAAATTTGTTCGATGTTTAGCTTGGCGCCATAATTCATCGTCTTTTTTAATTTCTGAATCTTCCATAATTTATTTCTCAACCAATTATTTAGTGAACAATATTACTAAATTTTCACGAAAGTACCAATATTTTCTCCTTCAGCGATTCTTTTTAAGTTTCCAACTACGTTCATATTAAATACAATAATTGGAATTTTATTTTCTTTACATAAAGTGAAAGCTGTAAGATCCATAATATTTAAGCCCTTCTCATACGCTTCATCAAAAGTAATTGTTTCATATTTTGTTGCAGTTTTATCTTTTTCTGGATCAGCAGTGTAAATACCATCTACCCTGGTGCCTTTTAAAATAACATCAGCTTTTATTTCAATTGCTCTTAATGCGCTTGCAGTATCTGTGGTAAAAAATGGATTTCCTGTTCCGCCACTGATAATAACTACTTTGCCTTTTTCTAAATTCTCAATGGCTCTTTTTCTGCTCATTGCTTTGCAAATAGGATCAATTTCAATACCAGATAGGAGTTGAGTTTTAATATTTAAATTTTCTAAAGCAGATTGAAGAGCCATGCTATTTATCACAGTTGCGAGCATTCCCATATAATCTCCTTGCACTCTATCAAATCCTTCGGCAGTTCCAGAAAGTCCTCTGAAAATATTTCCACCACCGATAACAATACCAACCTGCACGCCTTTGTCAACCAAATGTTTTACTTCGTTTGCATACATTCCAAGGCGTTCTGAATCAATGCCATATTGTTTTTCACCCATTAAGGCTTCACCACTGAGTTTTAAGAGTATTCTTTTGTATTTCATTTTGAATCTTGTTAATTTTCAAAGTAAAAGTAGCACATTTTTTTGATAAAAAAAAAGAGAGAATAAAACATTCTCTCTTTTTTATAAAAACTTATAATGATTAAGCACCTAACATCAATCTTTTGAAAGCTGTAGCGGTTAGGTCTTTATCAGCGTTGGCTAAATATTGTCCAACAGTTATTTTATTATCTTTAATAAATTCTTGGCTAAGTAAAGTATTTTCTTTGAAGAATTTGTTTAGTTTACCTAAAGCAATTTTTTCAACCATTTCTTCAGCTTTTCCTTCTTGACGAGCAAGATCTTTTCCTATTTCAATTTCTTTTTCAATAGTTTTTGGATCAACGCTATCTTTATCAACTGCAACAGGGTTCATAGCAGCAATTTGTTTTGCAACTTCTCTTCCCATTTCGTCAATACCAGCAACATTTTTATTGAAAGAAACAATAGTTGCTAATCTATTTCCGTGATGATTGTATGCGCTAGCAAATTCATTTTCAACAAATTCGTAGTGAGCAAGTTGAAGTTTTTCGCCAATTTTACCAATTAAATCAGTAGTAGTATCATCAATTGATCTGCCATTGATTTCAAGAGTTTTAAGTTCTTCTAAACTTTTTGGTGATTTTTCGATAGCAACTGCCATGATATTATCAGCAAAATTGATAAAATCTTGGTTTTTCGCAACGAAATCAGTTTCGCAATTTAACATGATAACAAAAGCTTTTTTGTTATCGGCAGAAGTTTTTGCTAAAACAATACCTTCGTTTGCATCTCTGTCAGCTCTATTGCTTGCAAGTTTTTGTCCTTTTTTTCTAAGGTAATCAATTGCTTTTTCGTAATCTCCATCAGCTTCAACAAGAGCATTTTTGCAGTCCATCATTCCTGCACCAGTTTGTTGGCGTAGTTTATTAACTTCAGCAGCAGTAATATTTGCCATTTTAATATTATATTTTATTTTTTTATTAAATTATTTCTTTTTTGGTCTTGTACCTGCGCCTTTATTAAAAGCTTTTGGTGCAACTTTTTTACGTTCAGCTGCAGCTTTAGGAGCAAATTCATCTGCTTTAAGTTTAACTTTCGCAGCTAATTTTTTATTTTTAGTATCTTCGCTATCTTCTTCATCGATTGCTTCAATAGCAGCTGATTTGATTTCGCTTTCAACAGCTTCATCTCTTTCTTCTTCTGCTTTGTCTTTATCGAATTTTCTTTCTGCAATACCTTCTTCAATAGAAGCTACAATAGCGCCAACAATTATTGCAATTGATTTTGATGCGTCATCATTAGCTGGAATTGGGAAATCAACTTCATTAGGATTAGAGTTGGTATCAACAATTGCAAAAGTTGGAATATTTAACCTTTTTGCTTCAGCAACAGCAATATGTTCTTTTGTGATATCAACAATAAATAATGCAGATGGTAATCTTGATAAATCAGAAATACTACCTAAATTCTTTTCTAATTTTGCTCTTTCACGACTAACTTGAAGTCTTTCTCTTTTCGACATATTAGCAAAAGTTCCATCAGTTTCCATTTTATCAATGGTAGCCATTTTTCTAACTGCTTTTCTGATTGTAGCGAAATTGGTTAGCATACCTCCTGGCCATCTTTCGGTAACATAAGGCATATTCACTTTTTTTACTAATTCAGCAACAGTATCTTTCGCTTGTTTTTTAGTAGCAACAAAAAGAATTTTTTTTCCTGATTTTGCAATTTGTTTAATTGCTGCAGAAGCTTCTTCGATTTTCGCTACAGTTTTATTAAGGTCGATGATATGAATTCCATTACGTTCCATAAAAATATATGGTGCCATATTTGGGTTCCATTTTCTTTTCAAGTGTCCGAAATGAACACCAGCATCTAACAATTCGCTATAAGTTGTTTTCGCCATTTTAAATATATATAAATTCTATGATATTAACGTTTACTGAATTGGAATTTCTTACGAGCTTTTTTCTGTCCTGGTTTTTTACGTTCAACCATTCTAGGATCTCTAGTCATTAAGCCTTTAGCTTTTAATGGAGGACGGTTTTCTGCGTCTATTTCGCATAAAGCTCTAGAAATTGCCAAACGCAATGCTTCAGCTTGTCCAGTAACTCCACCACCATCAAGATTTACTTTGATGTCGTAAATTCCCATTGAACCAATGATTTCTAAAGGTTGGGTTACCAAATACTGTAATGTGCCTGTTGGAAAGTATTCTTTATAATCTTTATTGTTAACAGTGATAACACCGCTTCCGCTTTTCAAGTAAATACGGGCAACAGCAGTCTTTCTTCTACCAATTGTGTTGATAACTTCCATGTTTTATTTAATTGAATTTAAGTTGATTTGTTTTGGTTGTTGTGCTTGGTGTAAATGTTCTGTACCAGCATAAACGTATAAATTTCTGTAAAGTTGGTTAGCCAATTTGTTTTTTGGCAACATACCTTTAACAGCTTTTTCGATTACAGACTCTGGTTTTTTTGCCAATAATTCTTTTGGGGTAGTAAATCTTTGTCCACCTGGAAAACCAGTATGTCTAACATAAACCTTATCGGTTAATTTATTACCTGTTAATTTTATTTTTTCAGCATTGATAATTATTACATTATCACCACAATCAGCGTGAGGAGTGAAGTTTGTTTTTAGCTTTCCTCTAAGTAAACTAGCAACTTTCGAAGCTAAGCGTCCTAATACTTCGTTTTCAGCATCGATTAAAACCCACTCTTTTCTAGCAGTGTCTTTATTGGCTGAAATTGTCTTATAACTTAATGTATCCATGTTCTATAAAATAATTATCAAAATGAAAATCCATTTTTAAATTGGGAGTGCAAAGGTATAATTAATTTTTTATTTAACAAATTTACCAACAACAATTTGTTAATAATTTTTCTTTTTTATTGATTTTCAGTTAAAATCGCAGCAAAAATAGGTTTTTTTCTTTGAAAATTATTTTTTTTAGCTATTGATTATCAATAATTCGAGGAGAAATTTTCCATTTTTTTGAATCCAAGTTTCAAAATTGTATAAATTGTTGATTCATAATCCTTCAAATCTAGGCTGATTGTAAATGATTCTTAAATACAAGTAAAACAACCTATGTTTTTTCTTGATAATTGCGCTTTTTTACGCTATTTACAGCAATGTATTTACCTTAATTTTGTGATATCAAATACAATTTAAAAGGTTGAGTTATGGAAAAGAAAATACAAATTGTGGTTGTTGATGATCATCCCATTTTTAGAAAAGGACTCATTCAATTATTATCAGAGATTCCTAGTCTCGAAATTATTGACGAAGCATGCAATGGCCTTGAATTTCTGGAGAAAATTCAAAAAATTAATGCTGACCTGGTTTTTATGGATATTAAAATGCCTGTTATTAATGGTATTGAGGCAACAAAACAATGTTTATTGTTTCTGCCAAATCTGAAAATTATTGCTTTAACCATGTTTGGAGATGAAGAATATTTTCAAAGTATGCTAGATGCTGGTGTTAAAGGATTTTTATTAAAAAACTCAGGGAAAGAAGAATTGGAAATGGCAATAAAATCTGTTATGGATGGAAATAGTTATTATTCCTCCGAATTGCTTTCAATCTTAACTAAAAAGTTTGTAAAAAAAGAAGAAAGCCAATCAGAAGAAAAATTAACGAAAAACGCCTTTACCAGAAGAGAAATTGAAGTGCTACAACTTATTTGTCAGGGATTAACCAATCAAGAAATCGCTGAAATCCTATTTATTAGTCAAAGAACTGTTGATGGCCATAGAACCAATTTATTGTCGAAAACAAAAGCTAAAAACACTGTTAACATGGTTACTCAGGCAATAAAAAACCATTGGATTGAAACTAGTTTTATTGAGAAATAGTCAATGAAATGACACTCCAATTTTTGTTTTAATACCTGAATTTCTCCCAATTTACCAATGAGTTTTTTGTTTCGCAAAATTTCTTATTTTAAAATCAAGAAAAATGATTAATTTTGCACTCTTTTTTAAAATAAGCACATATTTAATTGATGGAACGTAAATACACTGAGTATAAGAAACTTGATTTATCACAAGTTGGTAAAGATGTTTTAAAAGTATGGGAAGAAAACTCTGTTTTTGAAAAAAGCGTTGAAAATCGCGAAGGAAACCAAACCTTTGTCTTTTATGAAGGTCCGCCTTCTGCAAATGGTATTCCTGGAATTCACCATGTTATGGCCAGAACCATTAAAGACATTTTCTGTAGATACAAAACTCTAAAAGGATACCAAGTTAAACGTAAAGCTGGCTGGGATACTCATGGTTTGCCAATTGAAATTAGCGTTGAAAAATCTTTAGGAATTACAAAAGAAGATATCGGTAAAACAATTTCTGTTGCTGATTATAATAAAGAATGTCGTAAGGATGTCATGAAATACAAAGATTTGTGGGACGACATCACGAAAAAAATGGGCTATTGGGTTGATTTAACAGATCCTTATATCACATTCGATAATAAATATATTGAAACAGTTTGGTATCTTCTTAAGAAACTTTACGATAAGGAACTTTTATATAAAGGTTTTACAATTCAACCTTACTCACCAGCTGCAGGAACAGGATTAAGTACTCATGAACTTAACCAACCTGGTTGCTATAAAAATGTTAAGGACACCACTGTTGTTGGACAATTTAAAGTTGTTCGCAACGAAAAATCCGAATTTCTTTTCAATGATGTAGATACCGATTTGTTTTTCTTAGCATGGACCACAACTCCTTGGACTTTGCCATCAAATACAGCATTGGCTGTTGGGAAAAACATCGAATATGTTCAGGTAAGGACATTCAACCCTTATACTTTTGAACCAATTACAGTTATTCTTGGTAAAGATTTAAAAGAAAAATATTTTCCAGAAAAGAATACTGAGCTAAAAATTGAAGAATATAATAATGACCCTAAAAATATTCCTTTTGCTGAAAAGGCTATTTTCAAAGGAAAAGATTTAGATGGAATTCGCTACGAACAATTGTTACCTTACGTTCAGCCTACTGATGGCGATGCATTTAGAGTGATAATTGGTGATTTTGTTACTACCGAAGATGGAACTGGTATTGTTCATATTGCTCCTAGTTTTGGTGCAGACGACTTTAGAGTTGCGAAACAAAATAAAATTGGTTCATTAACAATGGTTGATAAACAAGGTAAATTTATTGAAACAATGGGCGAGTTTGCTCATCGTTTTGTAAAAAATGAATACGACCCTAACTTCAAACCTGAAAACAATTCAGTTGATGTTGATATTGTTATCAAATTAAAAAAAGAAAACAGAGCTTTTAAATCCGAAAAATACGAACATTCCTATCCTCATTGCTGGAGAACCGATAAACCGATTCTTTATTATCCGCTTGATTCTTGGTTTGTAAAAACTACTGCTTATAAAGAGCGAATGTTAGAATTGAACAAAACCATAAAATGGAAACCAGAAGCAACCGGTACTGGTCGTTTTGGAAACTGGCTTGAAAATTTAGTGGATTGGAATTTATCTCGTTCCAGATTTTGGGGAATTCCAATTCCAATTTGGACTTCAGAAGATAAATCAGAGCAAATTGTTATTGGATCTGTTGAAGAATTAAAAGAGCAAATCACGAAATCTATTCGTGCAGGTTTTATGGCTGAGAATATCTTGGAGAAATTTGTTCCTGGAAATAATTCAAAAGAAAACTATGAACTTTTCGATATTCACAGACCGTATGTTGATGAAATTGTCTTGGTTTCATCTACTGGTAAGAAAATGTTCCGCGAGCCTGATTTAATTGATGTTTGGTTTGATTCTGGCTCAATGCCTTATGCTCAGCATCATTATCCTTTTGAAAATAACGATAAATTTAAAAATAATTTCCCTGCAGATTTTATTGCTGAGGGCGTTGATCAAACACGTGGTTGGTTTTTTACCCTTCACGCAATTGCGGTGATGCTTTTCGATTCTGTTTCTTTTAAAACAGTTGTTTCTAACGGATTGGTTTTGGATAAAAATGGAAACAAAATGTCGAAACGTCTTGGTAATGGCGTTGATCCTTTTGAAACCATCGAAAAATATGGTCCAGATGCCACTCGATGGTACATGATTACCAATGCACAACCTTGGGATAATTTGAAATTTGATCTCGAAGGAATTGGAGAGGTTCAACGTAAGTTTTTTGGTACATTATATAATACCTATTCGTTTTTTACTCTTTATGCAAATATTGATGGATTTGTTTATGAGCAGGATGAAATTCCGCTAAAAAACCGCCCAGAAATTGATCGCTGGATTATTTCGGAATTAAATTCATTGATTAAAGAAGTAGATGCTGCTTATGCAGATTACGAACCAACCAAAGCTGGCCGTGCTATTCAATTATTCCTCGATGAACATTTAAGTAACTGGTACGTTCGCTTATGCCGTCGTCGTTTTTGGAAAGGTGATTATTCAGCAGATAAAATTGCTGCATATCAAACCTTATATAAATGTATGATTACCATTGCAAAACTTTCGGCACCAATAGCCCCATTTTTTATGGACCAGCTATTTAATGATTTAAATTCAGTTACAAAACAATACAAAGTGGAATCAATTCATCTTACTGATTTCCCTCATGTAAATGAAACTGCAATTGATAAAGCTTTAGAAGAAAGAATGCAAATGGCACAGAAATTTTCATCAATGGTTTTGGCATTGAGAAAAAAGGTAAATATTCGCGTTCGTCAGCCGCTCAATAAAATAATGATTCCAATTTTGGACGAAAACTTCAAAAATCAAATTGAAGCAATCAAATCATTAATATTATCAGAAGTAAATGTTAAAGAAATTGAATACTTAACTGAAGAATCTGGCGTTCTTGTAAAAAAGATAAAACCAAATTTCAAAACTTTAGGACCAAAATACGGAAAATTAATGAAGCAAATTGCTGCTGCAATTACCGAATTTACTGCTGAAAACATTTCAAGTCTTGAAGCTAATGGGAATTTTCTTTTGAACATTGATGGAGAATCTATCGAAATTGATTTAACGGATGTTGAAATTCTTTTTGATGATATTCCTGGTTTCTTGGTGACAAATATTGATAATTTAACCGTGGCCCTAGATATTACACTTGATGAAAAGCTTATAGAGGAAGGTTTAGCCCGCGAAATAATAAACCGAATTCAAAATATTAGAAAAGATAGTAATTTCGATGTAACGGATAAAATTGAAGTACAAATTATTCAAGTTGACGAAATTATTTCAGTTATTAAAAATAATTATTCATATATTTGCCAAGAAACATTAGCGACTTCTATCGATTTAGTTAATAAAATTGATGATTCTGTAGCTTCTCACAAAGTTGAATTGACGGATGAAATTGAGATATTAATTAATGTAACAAGGTTAAACTAATTGTTAAAAAATACGAATATGGAAAACGAAAAAAACATCGAAATTAAAAGGTTCTCTGACGAAGAATTGCAAGAATTTAAAGAGTTGATTCTTAAAAAGTTAGAAGGAGCTAAAGACGATTTAAAACTTCTGACTGAAGCCTATACTTCAAAAAATGATAATGATACCAATGATACTTCTCCTTCATTTAAGGTTTTAGAAGAAGGTTCTCAGGTTTTATCGAAAGAAGAAAATTCTCATTTAGCAGCACGTCAGCAAAAATTTATTCGCGATTTGGAGAATGCATTGATTCGCATTCAAAATAAAACTTACGGAATTTGCCGTGTTACCGGAAAATTAATCTCTAAAGAAAGATTAAAAAGTGTTCCTCATGCTACATTAAGTATGGAGGCAAAACTTAATCAACCAAACACTAAAAAGTTATAATAACTTGTTTTAAATTTCTGATTGTGAAGAATAAGTTATTATTTAAGTCCATTTTAGTTGTTTCTCTTGTAATTCTTTTCGACCAAATTGTGAAGTTTTGGATAAAAACTCACATGTATCTTGGTCAGGAATATAAAGTTTTTGGCAATTGGTTTATTATACATTTCACCGAAAACCCAGGTATGGCATTTGGGATGGAGTTTGGAGGAAATTATGGTAAATTATTTTTAAGCCTTTTTAGAATTGTAGCCGTAATCATTATTGGTTGGTATATTTTTAAATTATCGAAGAAAAAAGAAACCAGTTCATGGCTAATCGTCTGTGTTTCTTTAATTTTGGCTGGCGCTTTGGGAAATATTATTGATAGCGTTTTTTACGGTTTGATTTTTAACGAAAGCTCTTTCCAAGTTGCATCATTTATGCCTACGGAAGGCGGCTATGCAAGTTTGCTTCATGGAAAAGTGGTTGATATGCTGTATTTCCCATTGTTCAATATTACATTTCCTGAGTGGTTTCCTTTTTGGGGTGGAGAAAAACATTTGTTTTTCAGTCCGGTTTTTAACATCGCCGACTCCGTAATTACAATTGGAGTGATTTTGATGATTATTTTTCAGAAAAAAGTTTTTGGAAAAGCAAATCCTGAATATACTTCCACAGAAAATCCAGTTGCTGAAACACCAGAGAATATCTAATTCTTTCTATTCAACTTTCTCAAAAACCATTCTATAATGGTCAAGAATTTCTCTTTGGAAAGTAATGATGTTCGCTCCGATGAAAAATCTTCTTAACCAATGTCTGAAATGTTTGCTTGAAACGTATTTTGGTGCGAATGAAGCATATAGCAAATACTTTTGAAAATGATATTCTTTAAATTTTTTGGTCCACTGACGAATCGTTTCCATATAATCCAATCTGCCACAATCTACCGACAATAATTTGAAATGAGGTTTGGCTGTTTCGATCATTTGTTCTGAGCCATATGGTAACCAGGAACCTGGAAAAACATCGCATAAAATGGCAAGAATTTCAGGGTCGGTAAATTCATCTTTATACAAATCAACGTTGCCAAAAGGAATTTGATCCAAAGGCATTACATTTTTACCAAATACCATCGTTTGAATGTAAATCTTTCCTCCAACAGGAATTAAATCGCTCAGTTGTTGATAATAATTTCTGTAAATTTCATCTTGTTTCCCAGCTTTGTATTCTTCGATTGAACATAAGTGCTCAGGGCTGCCCATAGCTGTGATGACATCGAATTTGGTTCCAAAAGTTTCTTCATTAACCAATTTGGAATCCAAATGTTTTACATTCAATCCGTTTTTTATACAGGCATCGGCTTGTCCTTTGGCCAAAACAACTCCGTATGCATCGGCTCCCAAATCACTAACATATTTTAAAAAAGCACCCCAACCACAACCCAAATCTAAAACTTTTGTTCCTTTACCAATACCTAAATGTTCTGCAATAAATTGATGTTTCTTTTCTTGTGCATCAATTAATTTCATGGAAAAATCTCCATCATATCTTGCACAACTATAAGCTCCCATTTCTCCCATGCTATAACGGAAGAGTTTATCCATAACGGTATAATGAGCATCTAGGTCTTTTTGATTTGCCATTTTATTCGGGGGTTAATGGTTCTTTAATTTAATAAACTTGGTAAAGATATCGTTTTCATCAATTCAATGATAAAGGAATTATAATAATTGCAAATTGTAATTTTACTTTTCTTTGCTTTTGATGAAATCAATCAACTTATTCTTTTGTTCTTCTGATAATTCCGAATTTTCAACTGAATTTATTTTGGATTCAGTGGTGGTGGTAGAAAAAGAAGTTTTATTTGCTAATTTGGTTTTTAATTTTTCGAGAATTAGTATTTTTTGTTCTTCAGAAATATCTAAGTTCTCAATGTTTTTTTCAACAGTAGAAATAGTTTCTGCTTCAGAAATATCCTTGTCAAACAAAGAAAAAATGTCATTTGTTTTTGCCTCTCCAGTCGAAATGGTTTGATTCTCCGTAATATTTGGATTATAGCCAGCGCTTTTTGGTTTTGAAATACTTGAAAATGTGTTGAAACTGTTCATTTCTTCTTCCTGTTTCTGTCTTCGCTTTTTGCGGATATAGTTTAAAATTAGAACCAAAATGATGATATCGATAACTGCAAAAATGATAATAAAGTGGCTTGTTGAGAATTCCATAAATATGCTAATTACAAATAATTTTATGATAGGTGGTTTTATTGTTTTTGTCGGTCAAAATTAAAATATAAGTGCTGTTTCGCAAATTTTCAATTTTGAGTTTCGTCTGATTATTGCCCGACCTTTTTAAAATTGCATTTCCGAGGAGATCATTAATTTGAATTTCATTGATTGATGTCTTTGAATCGATTGTAAAAGAACCGTTTGATGGATTTGGGAAAACAACAGTCTCTTTCAAATTCTCTATTAGATTTATTGCAATAAACAAATCTTCATAAACAACACCATCGCTGCTAGCGATTGATGAGGATAAACCAGCTCCATTAATCATTCTTAAATTGATAAAATATTTTTGATTGTTTATTAATGAAAGTCCAGTTTTTACCACGAAAGAGTCCAACAAATTATTGGTCCAGGCAACAATATCAGAATCACCTGCCATTGTGCCTATCGAATACCAATATTCAGAAATATCAGAATTGATATCAGTAGATGGTGTCCAATTTGCTGAGAGCTGATTTGATTGATGTGTGGTGTCAATATCAATTCCCAAACTATCATTTACTATTGAAATATTGATGGGCTGAGTATAATCAATTTTTAAATTGTGTGAAGCAATAGTGGAAATATTCCCAATAGAATCATTCACAATGGATTTTATTTTTGCAGCAAAACTGGCTGGATTCATATTTTGAAAACGGATATCTTTTGAAATTGAGTTTCCAACGCTGATATTTGTTGTTGGATATCTTGAACGAAAAACTTCTAATTCCTTAATTTTTGCTTTGCAATTTCCTGTTCGAAAAGAAACATAATTTCCTGAATATGTGGGCGGACTTAGGTCAGTCCAGGTGGCCAAAAAAACATCGTCTCGGTAAACCATCATTTTGCCCGAAATTCTGTCAAAAGTAATTTTCAAATCATAATATTGATTATAGTTTGTAACAATATTATTAATAGTACTTACCAAAGTAAAAACATCGTTGGTAACTTTATAAAATTCTAGTTTAGAGGTTTCTATCCTGAAATAGATGAAATAGGAGTTTCTTCGATTCGAATATTGGGCGCTATCGCAAAAAAAGTGAAACCCAAAACGGTGTTGGTTGGTAAGATAATTCCCTGGCAAAGCTTTAAAGGTAAAATGATACAAATAACGGTTCGATAAATTTTGGTTTAAGGGAGCAAAAATATTCGAATTTCCGATAGTTGAATCAGCTTGAAATAATTCTCCATTACTCACTGACCAAGTATTTGAACCAAGCGGATTGGTCCACAAGGATGCTTTTAAAGTATCGAAATTATCTGTAAGGAAACCATTATTGGTATTGGCTTCCCAATCAAATCCATTAAAATCACTAACCGTATAATACGCTTTTTCAATGCCGCTGCCACCAATATTATCAGCATCGGCAAATGTGGCCAGAAAATCCTGAGTTTTCCATAGATTATTTGTTGAAATGCTGGTTGTTGGGGAGATATTATCAATATAACAATTCCAGTAAGCTTTCCAGCCAGCGGCATTGGTTGCATTGTCTGATTTGTATTTCAGTGTTAATGCATTTCCAGTAGCATTTACAGTTCCCGGACTATTGGTTCCAGTATAAGCTCCAATTAATGGCGATGCAGTGGAAGTACCATTATAAATCCAAAGCGTATCGTAACCTGGTTCAGTTGAAAATGATTGAAATGTCAGCGATAAAGACGAGGCACCTGAAGGGGAAATGGTATACGAATAATTTTCTCTGTCGTAATAATTGCGGTCAGGGCCACCCATATCGTAAATGGTATCGCTACAAGGAATTGTTCCGCAATTGGTAAATTTATCTTTAATTTGATTCCAAAGTTCAACATAGCCATCATCGTAGCCAAGTGCCCAAATACCAATACCGCCAATATTGCGTTGGTTTACCAATTCAAATCTTTTTCCCATACTAAAACCATCATCAGCAAAACACTGATTCCATTGGGCTCCAGTTTGAAACGCATAATATGGTGTAAAACTGGTATTGTTCCATAATTTATTGCTGTAATTTCCACTGGCATTGTCCCTAACATATTTATAGGTTCGTGAAACGCCTGTTGCTGATACGTTTGATGGAACGGTATTAGAAACGGTTGGCCATTCTCTGCCATAATAAGGCAATCCTAAAATAAGTTTATTGTTGGGAACCCCTTTATTTAAGTAGTAATTTACTGATTTTGTATGACAATAATTATATCCAGTTGTTAAATTATAAAGTGGATCGGTTGGGCCAGCTTGTGCACTACCGCTGTAATAATAATCATAACCCATAATAATAAACAAATCTACGGAGGGTTCCATGGCAACAACATCATAAGTGTCGCTCCATTCAACAGAAGGCAAATCAACAGAAATTTGAGAACCTGGAATTTGAGAATGAAACTGATTGCATAAACTAATCATAAAACTGGTGAAATTTGCTTTTTGTGCCGATGGAACTCCTTCAAAATCAATGTTTACACCATCAGCATTGCGACTTTGAACCAGAGTAATTAAATTGGTTATTAAGGTTTGAACCGCTGTAGGATTTTGCAAAAAGGTAGCATGACTGGCAAATAAACAAACAGCTAAATTTACTCGAACTCCATGTGCTTGAGCAGAATCAACAACTTTGGCTGTTGCCCACCCATTGGTAGAACTCGCATTTCCGGTTGCAGGGTCAACGTCGTAATCAAAGTAAGAGAGATCTGTAAGTAAGGACCAATCATAATTATAATAGGTGGTTCCGACCCAATAGGGATGCCAGCCAAAAACAATTTTGTTTAAATTACATGATTTTGAAATATTGTTATTCTGCTGATTAGCTGATTGGCCGATTCGGTTTGATAAACTATCCCATTGTAATTCATTTTGGAATTTGAAGCCAGCATATTTTTCTGATTCTTCTTGCATTATTGATTTGAAAGGGCTTTGCTGTGCCTGGGAAATCATCGCAAAAAAGCAAAAAAACATTACAAATAGGAATCTTTGCATAAAAAATTATAAATAAGTGAATTATTACTCAAACAAATGTAAGAATAAAAATTATCTAAATACAATAGTAATTTTCCGAAAAGAGGATTGAATTATTTTTTTATGAAATTAAAAATATTGCTTGATTATTAATTAATTATAGTTTATTTTTGTTTGCCCTCAACTACATTATTCATTATATAATGCGTAATTTATTATTATCATTGGCTTTTATTTTTATTGGCATAAATTCTTTTTCGGCCACATTATGGTCGCAAGATTTTACTGCTGTTCCTGCTAATTTCTATGCAAACTTTGGAATGACCAGAAATGCTGGTTCTACTTATTCTTGTGCATTTGCAAATAATGTATATTATACTTCTTCCTCTAATGCCTATGTCGAAACCAATACCATTAATGTAGCACAAGGAAAGGGGATTCGTTTATCATTAGATTCCCGCAGAGTTAATGCCTCGGCTGGAACTATCGAAGTTTATTATTTAGTTACTGGGGCTTGTTCATGGGATCGATTAAATCCAAATAACAATGGCTGGGTTTTGTGGGGAAGCATTACACCAAATACTTCTGCTGCTGCCAATAGCGGTTGCACTGCACAAACTCTAAATCTCGAAAGCCATGTGGCTGGAGGACAAAATATTGCAGTCCTTCTTTATTTTCCATCAGCAACATCTGGCAATTGGATTTCCATTGATAATTTGGTTATTGATGATTTAGGCCTCACAACAGTGCCTGTTCCGAATATTGTTGGTGCTACAAGCTATACCGAAAATTTCACAACAAATAAATGGTATGGCCCTGTTACTACAGGATTTAATTATTCCACAACCGGTATTCAAATTCCATATCATTCTTATAAAAGTTCTTCTTCAGCCTATACTTATTTATGGAATGGTGGCTCTAATGGAACTGCAAATCATTCTGGCGTTTTTGCTGATTATTATGCTGCCTTTTATACCGGCTTCGAATTTTGTGGAGCAGGAGCTTCATCTCAGATAATTACCAAAGAATTAAATACTTCTGCCTGTGCTGCCGCAGAAATCAAATTTGCTTATATGGCAAAGTATCCGTGCACCGCTGGAAATTATGCCTATACTTTTGACGAATCTTATGATTTGAACGCTCCAGATTTATATACCAGCATTGGGCAAGGCTATACCTGGGTTCAGCAACCTGTAAATTATTATTTCCCTGATGGTTTATGGCATTTTGCCAGTTATTCTGTGCCTTCAGCCTCTAATATAAAAATCCGACTCTCCAGAGGTGGTTCTTGCTCCAGTCCTGTAGAAGGTGTCGATAATTTGAAAGTATTTTGTCGGAATTGTATAATCAGTTCAACCGTTGGTGGTGCAATTACTGGAGAAGCAAGTCCTGCCGCGAATATTGATTATAATTATTCCATTGATCCAAGTCCTACACCGCTTGCAACTTATTATAAATGGATGATCAGGGATTTAGATGCAACACCTCCTGTTATTTTTGAAGCAGCCTGTCCAAATGGTACCAATCCTTGTATTGTTTCGGGACAAGGAACAATTAACGTTACCATAAATTTTGGTTCAAATCCCCTAAATCATCATTTCAGAGTTATGTGTATTCCATTTGATGCAGCTCCCGGAACTTTGGCTGCTCCAAGTGATGCTTGTTATGCTCAAATTAGCTATTTCCCAACAGTTTTGCCTTTGCCCGTAGAATTAAATAATTTCAAAATTGTTGATTTGGCCAACAATAATATTCAATTGCAATGGCAAACTCTAAGCGAAACAAATAATAATTATTTTGATATTGAACAAAGTAAAGATGGTTTTGAATTCCAAAAAATTGGTAGTCTTAAAGGCGGTGGTAACAGCAACCAACTCCTCAATTATAAATTTAATGTTGAACACCTTTATTTTGGAAAAAACTATTTCCGACTTAAACAGGTTGATTTTGACGGAAAATTTACTTATTCTAAAATCCTTTCTGCCATCAACGAATCTCCACAGGAATTAATTTCAATTTCCTGTCAGAATGGAGCATTGAGCGTTTTTTCTGGTGCTGATGTTCTTTATCCTCTTGGATTTAATTTATATGATATTACTGGCAGATTGGTTCTTGCTGAAAAAAATATTCTTTTCATCGCTGGTGAATCTAAAACTTATTCAGTTCTTCAACTTCCAAAAGGAATTTATTTCATCCAATTGGAAGGCATTGGAGTAAATATTAAGCAGAAAATACTGCTTTAGTTTCTTTACGCTTTATTTTAATTGATCCTTTATGAAGAAAAACCTTTTTTTACTATTTTCTTTTATTATCCTATGTTTTAGTGGAAATGCCCAATGGATTTTAAAAAACTCAAATTCCCCCAAGAGATGGGTAAATA
The DNA here is from genome assembly GCA_013377115.1 of Bacteroidota bacterium. Lineage (GTDB taxonomy): Bacteria > Bacteroidota > Bacteroidia > Bacteroidales > CG2-30-32-10 > Cfx2-01. The sequence goes on from JACAAW010000005.1 coordinate 20,975, forward strand.
ATCCGGGAATTGTCAATAATAAAGCCTATTTACTTAATGTTGGCGATAGCATTAAAGTCTGGGAATACGATCCTGTTTCAAATATTTATACACAGAAAGCCTATTCAGGTTTAACTGCTGGATGGCAGGATTTATCTTTTACGATCAATAACCAGGTTTATTTGATTCAGGTGATGAATTTTGCAACCAGAATGTACGATGTGGCTTCAAATACTTGGGTGGCAAAAGACCAAACATCGAATAATCTTTTTTCGATATTTATGGGGCTATTTCCGCCTGCAAATTATGGAATGGAATATAATGGAAGCCTATTTGCTTTTTCAATAAACAACAAAGGTTATTTTGGTGGTGTAACTTTGCTCGAGATGCCCGCTGCCACCGAAATAATTGCACCTTTCCTTTTTGAATACAATCCAATTACCGATACTTATTATCCAATTAATATTGGAAATTTGGGCGGAATGGCTTCCATATATAATATGTTAGGTGCAACAACATTTGAAATTGCAGGGAAAATTTATATTGTGGGTTCTGCCAGAAATCCAACCTTAATGAACCCCGGAAATGGTGTAGAAATCATTGAATTCAACCCTTCAAACAATTCGATGACGGCAAAAACTTCGTGTAATTGCGGACAATTAAACGGTTCGGCTTCTTTTGTTTTAAATGGACTTGGTTATGTGAATGCCAATAACGATTGTCCAGGAATTACTTCCCGAGAACCAATTTATACTTACAATCCTCTTACCGATTCATGGACCTATCAGGCAAATCTTCCAACCACTGACACCGCTTATATTAATACAGGATTTATTATTAATGGAAAAGGATATATTGGTGTTGGAACCAATTTAATTAATGGCTGCACCACCACAACTTTTAATCCTAAATTATATGAATTTATTCCTGAAACAGTTTCTATTAATGAAAATTCAATGGACGAATTTTCTGTTTTCCCAAATCCAACTTCAAAATCGATAAACATAATTTTTCCCGAAAATGGATTAAAAAATAGAATTGAAATTTTCAATGCTGTTGGGGTTTTGCAATTTTCAAAAAATATCGATTTCAATCAGAACGAAATTGTAGTTGATTTGGAAGCTCTTCCCGCTGGAATGTATTTTATTCGTTGGTCGAATAGCATCGAGACCAAAAATATTCGAACTGTAAAAAACTAAATTAGCAAGTATTTTACCTCCAAAAAAATGAGGACTTCTACCTATTGCCATTCAATGGCATTATGTGGTAACTTAGTGTTGTTATTCATTATACATTATCATGAAGTCCTTTATTCAAGACAAATATTATCTAATCATCTATATTCTATTGATTTCCACAATAGTGGTTTCTACTTTTTTGATACAATAATTGTCAAAGAATCACGAGGTTTTTTCATCAGGATTTATTTTCCAATTTTTATTATTTATCAGCCATAGTATTTTTGCCTATTGTTTTTGGGTCTTTTTGCTTATTGTTTTGATTTTCCACTTTTTGTAATTTCCTTAAAAATTTACAATATTAATATATGAAGACATTGATGCATGACAGGATTTATTTAATCCTTTATTTGGTGATTATTATTGGTATTATTGCTGCCATTATGGTTTTTGAATAGGATCTTATTTTTAAAAGAGTCATAATTTTTAAGCGTTTCCCCGAATAATAAAATAGACTTCCAATAAAAAATGATCTTTTGTTTTTTTACTGAAAAGCTTTCATCATTTTTTTATGAGAAAGCAATTCAAATTATATTGCTCGAATAAAAATATAGATAAAATACCTGCCAAAAAATGCGAAAAATTCGTATTGTGCACAGGTAAAAAAAGTGTTAATTTTAGAAAGAATTTAAAAAACATCGATATGAAATCAATGATACTTGATAAAATTTATTTTATTATTTACATCATTTTATTTGTAGGAATTATTGCCGCAATTATGATATTTGATAAATAAAATTTTAGCTCCAAAATGTCAAAAAAAATATTTTTAACTTCCTAAAAAGTATTATTTTCTAGGCGTATGGGCTGTGTTGTTTCCCTAATAAAAATTGAAATTTGCTTTGTAGGCAAATTTTTTTTGTTTTTTTTCAGAAAAACAGACATCAAAATGACCAAAAATTTCCTTAATAATTAAGTATTTACCCCTATTGTATAGTTTGGTCAAAAACTTTAAATTTGATTGTAAACAAATAAAAATCAGGCAAATAAAAAATTTGTGAATTTGTTAACAAATAATTCAAAAAATAGCAAAAATTTAACCTTAATTTAATTGAAATTTGAAAATATACTATTATATTTGTAGTGTAGTTATCTTAAAGTTGTTGTAGTGAACTAATTATAGTTTTTGTTTGAAATAGATAATTAGGATTAACGTTCTTTTGCAATCAGTGAGCACCCTACAAGAATCCAGAATATATGGAGAATCCGAAACCACTGAGTTTAATTATTTTAATTAAATCGGAATATATTTCATTTTACAATACCTATTGTTTTTGAAATAAAGATTAAAAAGACATATTTAGAAGTTGAACACCCTAGAAAAGTAATGCAATTACCTAGCATTATTGAGACAACCGACTTCATAATCGATATAAAAATATTTATTATGAAAAGATTTTTAAAAATTTTTACACTTTTTGTTTTTGTTTCCTTGAGCCTGAATGGGTGGGGGCAGACTCAATTAGTGCTTGATGATTTTGGTACAGTTGCGCAAAATCCAATTTCAAGAACTGGTTGGACGGCAAATGCTGCCTCAGGAACTGCTTGGGAATTAAGAATCACCAGTCCGAGTTCAACATACAGTTGGGCGAGCCCTGTTGTTTCTGCATCTGGAGGTGCAAATGTTTTTACGAATTTAGGAACAAATTCAAATACCAAACAGTTAACTTATAGTAATTCCATTTCCACAGTTGGATATTCTTCAATTAAAGTTAGATTTGGTGGTGTTAAAACAGGTACAGTTCCAAATTTGAACGTTCTTTATTCAACCGATGGTATTACTTATGTTAGTGCCGGTGCAGTTACGTTGACTACAACATGGGCTGCTTATGTTGTCAATTTGCCTGTTGCAGCTGAAGGAGTTGCAAATCTTAGAATTAGATTTGAAATAGTTGCTAATAGTGCAACTGCCAACTTTTTTAGAATTGATGATTTTCATATTATTGGCACATCAGTTTCTCCAACCCTTACAGTGGCCCCAACTACTTTAACAGGCTTTACCTATGCTTTTGGTAGTGGTCCTTCGACTTCACAAAGTTATAATCTTTCTGGTACCTTTTTAACAGGTTTTCCTTCAAATATTTTGGTTACCGCTCCTGCGGATTATGAGGTTTCATTAGATAATATAACATTTACTGCAACGGTTAATGTGGCTTACGCTTCAGCTACACTTGCTGCTACACCTATTTACGTTAGACTTAAAGCAGGGTTAGCCGTTGGAACTTATAATGGAGAAATCGTTAGCAATGCCGGTGGTGGTGCAACAACTAAAAATGTAACAATAGATGGTAATGTAACAGCGGCAATTAAACCAGAACCTGCGGCATTTCCAACCTTATTTACTTGTGGGGTAACCACAACTTCAACAATTCCTCTAACATGGACGGATGCGAGTGCCGCTACTGCTCCTGATGGATATTTAATCAAATGGAGTTCTGTTTCTTATGCTGCTATTGTCGATCCTATTGATGGAACAGCTGAAGCCAATGGAGCAACAACTCAAAATATTTTACAAGGGGTTCAAACTTATACAGCATCTGGTTTAACATCGAGCACTACTTATTTCTTTAAAATCTGGTCTTATACAAATGCAGGTGCAAGCATTAATTATAAATTAACTGGCGAGCCACAAACATCTTGCGCAACAACAGCCCCTGTAACTAGTGCATGTGGTACCGAAGGTTTTGCTGGTGGAACTGCTGCTCCTGCTGGATGGGTATTTAATTCTATAGGGGGAACTTATACAACTGCTACTAATTATGGTGCAGCATCTCCTTCTTTGCAAATGAATGCCACAGGAGACGCAGTCACAACTGCAACAGTTACCAGCCCTGGTTTGCTTTCTTTTTGGATTAAAGGACAAGGTACTGATGCAACATCTGCATTGCTTGTTGAAGGTTGGGATGGTTCGGCATGGGTAACCATTGATAATATTGTTCCAATACCTACAACAGGGACAACAAAAACCTATAATTCGGGGCTTTCATTTTATACCATGTTTAGGTTTACCTATAATAGAACTGCTGGTAATCTGTCATTTGACGATGTAAATGTTGTTTGTAACACTGCCACCATTACAACAGGTGCTGTTGCTGTAAGTCCATTTATTATTAGTTGTAATGTAACAGCTGCTGGAACAGTTGCATTTACATCAACTGGAACATACACTGGAAATACTTATACTGCACAATTATCGGATCCAACTGGTAGTTTCACAGTGCCTACAAATATTGGAACATTGGTAAGTGATGCAAATACAGGAACGATTAATATTACCATTCCTGCAAATGCTGCCACAAGTCCATTATATCAAATTAGAGTTATAAGTAATAGCCCAATGGCAATTGGAACAGCTTCTGCAGCTTTTACAATTACTAATTCTGCACCATGTACCATCACTCCAGGTGCAATCACAGGAGCCCCATTTAGTGTTACCTGTGGCTCAAGTGCAGCAGGAACCATTGCTTTTACATCAACTGCAACCTACGCAGGAAATACTTATACCGTTTTATTATCAAATGCTTCAGGTAGTTTTGCAACTCCTTATACCATCGGTACTTTAGTTAGCAATGCTAATTCTGGTGTCATTCCTATTACCATACCAGCTGGCATTCCTGCTGGTGCTGGATATTTAATCAGGATTATCTCAAACAGCCCAGCTGTTGTGGGAGCTAGTACTGCCGCCATAACCATTAATAATGCTACCCCTTGCATAATTACACCAAATGTATTATCATCAGCACCATTTGCTGTAACTTGTCCTGCTGGGATAGCTGGAACACTTACTTTTACATCAAATGCAACCTATTCAGGAAATACCTATACTGCTCAATTATCTGATGCAAGCGGAAGTTTCGCCTCACCAGTTAATATTGGAACCTTGGTAAGTGATGCAAACTCTGGAACCATAAACTTAATTATTCCTGCAGGAACTCCTACAGGTGTAGCTTATCAAATTAGAATTATTAGCAGCAGTCCACATGTAATTGGAAGTTCAACTGCAGCATTTACAATCAATTTAACTGGAGGTCCTTGTCCAACCACTTTCCAAATAGAAAGCATTTTGGTTGATGCTTGTGATGGAGGCACTGGTTTAGAAGGAGTGAACGAAATGGTTCGTTTCCAAATTGGAACTACGGCTCAAAATACATCAAATCTAACGGTAAACTGGCCAAGTAATCCTTGGAAAGGGATCTGTCAGAATGCAACCACTGCTTCAGTTGTGGCTGCGATAAATACAACAATTACAGGTGGAGGAATGTTAGTCGAACCAGTTGGTGGTGTCTTGCCTGCGGGAGCTCAGGTAATGTTGTTTACAAATACTGGCTTTAACTATCCATTATTTGATTTTTCAGCATTGAATTACACCATTTATGCAATTTTCCAATGTCCAAATAATACTGCAGGGCATTTTGTTAATCACAGTTCAACGAATCCAACCAATAGAACCCTTACCATGAATTTCGCTGGAGCTCCTGGTGAAAGTGATGCAGTGACTTATAATGCCTATTTTGTTTATGCTGGTGATGGTGGTGCCGTTGAGTATGATGCTCCCGGAAATCCAACTTATGGTTCTGCGGGTGCTGGTTGTCAGGCTCCATTATTTCCTTTGCCAGTTGAATTAATTCAATTTACAGCAAAATACAATTCTGATAAAGTTGATTTGGTATGGCAAACCGCTTCAGAAAAAAATAATGATTATTTCACTATTGAGAAATCGAGAGACGCTGAGGTTTTCCATGAACTCACTACCGTTAATGGAGCTGGAAATAGCAATGTTATTTTACATTATGCAGCAACAGATAGAAACCCTTATAAAGGAATTTCATACTACCGATTAAAACAAACCGATTTCGATGGTATGTTTACTTATAGCAATATTGTTAGTGTTGTTTCGGCTGGAGAAAATAATTTGTCATTTGCAGAGTTTATTGCAAGTCAGGAATCAATTTCTGCAACGATCAATTGTTCTGGAAATGAAAAATTAAATGTTATCATTACAGATGTTGCTGGTAGAATGATTTATTCTTCAGTTATTCAAGCTGAAAGCGAAGCAGTTAAAATCAATATTAACTCACAAAATTTGGCCAAAGGAATTTACCTTATGAAAATTGAAGGAAACAATGGTGGCATCTTTAAGAAATTTGGAATCCTTTAACCTATAAATCCTTATTTAAAAGCCCTGGTATATTTTTACTGGGGCTTTTTTTATGTCTTCATTAAGGGAAACTGAGCGGCACACTGAGCGTAGTCGAAGTGCCCCTAACGAAAATTATCGCTGATTCGAAGTTCTTATTAAAAAAGACCAGTTGTAGAGGCGGTTGCTGAGCTTGTCGAAGCACCAGTCTAAGCACCGCTAAATTAACCACGTCCCTGGCACTTCGACAAGCTCAGTGACCAGATAATGAAAGTTTAGTTTTGTGGATTTGAAATCCGATCGAAAATATTAAATAAACCCAAATGGCCTTACTTCATATTTTTAATTTTCTCAAGTATTTCAACTGTTGCACCATAATCGGCACCTTCTTTTTTTGCAAATTCAATTGCTTTTTCAGCAGCTTTAAGGGCAATATCTCTATCAGCACCTAATTTGAATAAAACTGCAGCATAAGTGTCGTTATTTGCATAATTATCGTTAAGCTCAACTGCTTTCTTGGCCCACGTAGCAGCATTTTTCAAAGCTTCTTTATCAGTAATATTTTCGTTTTCATAAAATGCCCAGGCATAATTATTAAGCATGGATTCATTGTCCATCAAAAACTGATTAACAAAGGGAATTACGTTCTCAACATAGGATTTCCAGTCTTGCTTTGATTGTGCTAACGCTGCTTTTGCACTTAAAACCAATTTTTCAGTTTGTTCAAATCCCGAATTTTGAACCTTATTTAAAACTTCAGTAAATTTTGTTTCATCCCCTTTATATAGCGGACGCATAATCGCATCCTGGAAAACTAAAAATATTTTATCATTCACCTCAGTTAAAGGGACAATTTTGGCATATTCAGCTCTTTTATCAAAGAAAAACTGGAATATTTTATTGTCGTAATTGTTGGCATAATTCAAAATCATTTTAAAATTCTCAACCGAAATCAATTCTGCTTCTTTTTGGGTTTTAAAATAAGCCTCGGCAATTTCATCTGTTTCAGCACCTGCATCTGTAAGCTCGTTTAAATATCTGCTTAAAAAGTCTGGTTTGCGATTGCCATCTTTATATTTCTTTTCCCATGCTGTTATTCTTTTTTCAGGATCCAAAGCTTTTTGTCCGAGCCAAATAAATTTATCGACTTCTCTCGAACCAAGGGCTCTGTGAATTACTTCGCCATTATCATTAATAAAAAGCAATGTAGGCATGGCCTTTATTGAATATTCTTTTGCAAAAGCAATACCTTCACCTTTTTCAACATCAATAGTATAATTGATAAAATTACTATTGTAGAACTTGCCAACAGAATCGTTGGTAAAAACATTGGCCGCCATCCATTTGCATGGTCCACACCAAGTTGCAAAAGCATCTACAAAAATTAGTTTTTTTTCTTTTTTAGCTCTTTCCTTTACTGAGGCCCAATTTCCATCCTGAAATTTAATGCCTTGTCCAAATGTATTGTTATTCAGGGAAAAACAAATCGTAATAATTAGGATGATGATATTATATTTTTTCATTGCATTGATTTTTAAATTATTTATTACAAAACTATTCTTTTCTTCAATAGGAACAAAAACAAAATTACAAATTCCCCCAACGGTGCGAATTGTTTTCAAAACCAGCCAGATCTAAAACGCGATCAATAACTGTTGCAACCAATTCCTCAATTGTTTTTGGTTTAGAATAAAAACTCGGATTTGCAGGACAGATAATCCCGCCAGCTTCTGTAATCAATTTCATATTATTGATATGAATTAAACTCATTGGGGTTTCTCGTGCAACCAGAATCAATTTTTTTCTTTCTTTCAGCATCACATCGGCGGTTCTGGTGATTAAATCGCTGGCAACACCAGAAGCAATTCTTCCTAAAGTTCCCATTGTGCAAGGGCAAACAATCATAATGTCATATCCCGAAGAGCCCGATGCAAAAGGTGCATAAAAATTATTGGGTTCATAAATTTTAAAAGAAGTGTTTTTATAATCCTGATTTCCTAATTCAAATTCCCAAACACTTTTGGCATTTTCCGAAAACACAAGGCCGCATTCATTAATTTGATCTTTTAAAAATGCGAGTTTCTCTAAAAGGATTTTTGCATAAATAGCACCACTTGCGCCAGTAACCGCAATGGCAATTTTATATTTTTTGTTTGTTTGCATTTATTTTAAATTGATAAATAAGATTAAGTGTTAAAACAGTATTGTATTGACCAGTATTCCATAAATAAGTGGCATTCGAAGCATGTGGTCGCATCGCTAAAAATGAATTTGAGATTTTAAATCCAACCGAAAAACTTTTTTTTAACAGAAGTCCAAGTCCGGCTAAGACTGAATAATCAGCATTATTGAATGGTTTTGTGCCGGGAATTTCTCCATATTGATTTTTTTCGGAAGAACTGATAAGTCTTCCGTAAGACAATCCGAAGTCGAAAAATAATTTCTGATTTGCATTGAATCTCAAATAAATGGGAACTTCAATATAATTTAAACTTAAATTATAAGAATTATATTGGCCTTTCTGTGGATTTGGGTTGCTTTTGCTGCCTTTCTGGACAAAACTTAAGTCCATATTTAGAGTGTTTTTTGTGGAAATTAAATAATTTACAGAAATCCCACCGTTAATTCCGGCTTTGTTAAACCCACTGAAATTGTCGCCCGATACTTGCGAACCACTAATTCCGACAAATGCTGCACCACCAAATTTTTGAGCTTTGGTAGATAAAGTAGCCAGAATAACGACAAAAATAATTAGAATTCGCATAATTTATTTGAAACAATAGACAATTATTTACAAAATTAACAAATAAAATTAATGTTTTAATAATAATGGTATTATACAGATATAAAGCCATACAGAAGTATTTAAACAAATAGAAAATTCGATAATTTCAAAAAAACTAAAGTTTTGAAAAATTATGTTTTCTAATTAAATTTTCTGTCGTACATTTGCACTCTTAAAAAAAAATTTAATATGGCAGCAATAGGTAAAATCCGCAGTTATTCAAAGTTATTAATTATCATCGTTGGTGTTGCGTTGGCAGCTTTCGTTTTAGGTGATTTTATTAAAAAAGGACCAAAAAGAGGCAATGTAGAATTCGCTGAAATAGCAGGTGAGAAAATTTCTTATTCAGATTTTGAAGCAAGAGTAGCTCAGTACACTGAAATGATGAAACAACAATCTGGTCAGGAGAATTTTACTGCTGAACAAGTTTTTCAATTCAGAGAAGAAGTATGGAAAACTGTTGAAAAAGAAGTCATCATGAAGAAAGAATATGAAGCTCTTGGGCTTACTGTTACTTCAGAAGAACTTTTTGATTTGGTTCAAGGCAAAAATCCTCATCAAATGATTGTTCAGAATTTTACTGATCCTCAAACAGGTCAATTCAATTCATCAGCAGTAATTCAGTTTTTGAAAACTTTAGATCAAAGAGACGAAAAAACTAAACAACAATGGTCGGAATTAGAAAAAGCAATTAAAGCTGATCGGATTCAAACCAAATATTTTGATTTAGTTAGAGGCGGATATTATATGCCAAAAGCTTTTGCAAAAAGAGATTACGAAGCAAAAAATAAAGTTGCTAAATTCCGTTTCGTTGCTTTAAAATATGCTACCATTTCTGATAGTTCATTAACTGTTACGAAAGAAGAAGTTCAAAAATATTATGACGAGCATAAATATGAATATGATCAAGAAGCTTCAAGAGACATAGAATATGTTGTTTTTGATGTTCTTCCTTCTGATATTGATACTAAAAAGACTCTAGAAGAATTTTCAAAATTGAAAGAAGAATTAACAAAATCTGATGACATACCAACATTTGTAAATTCAGCAGTAAATTCTGACGTTCCTTATGATAGTACTTTCTTCAAAAAAGGATTACTTCCTATTTCATTAGATACTTTTGCTTTCAGACCAAAAGCTGCTAAAAATGATGTTTTCGGACCATTTTTAGAAAACGGCTCTTTTAAAATGGCCAGAATTATGGATATTCAATCTCGTCCAGATTCTATGAAAGCTAGACATATTCTTATTGCTTATAAAGGCGCGATGAGAGCTAATGAAAAAGTATTAATTACTAAAGAAAAAGCAAAAGCTGCAGCTGATAGTATTTTAGCTTTATTGAAAAAGGATCCTAAGAAATTTGATGAAATTGCAAAAACAAGATCTGACGATCCAACAGCTGCTTCAAAAGCTGGTGATTTAGGTTGGTTTGCTGATGGCGCAATGGTAAAAGCCTTTAACGATGCTTGTTTAAACGGTAAAGTTGGCGATAAAAAAGTTGTTGAAACTGATTTTGGTTATCACGTAATTGAAGTAACTGGAAAAAAAGAACCAGTTAAGAAAGTTAGAATTGCTGTTTTGACCAGAAAATTAGAACCTAGTAAAGAAACAACCCAAGGTGTTTATGCAAAAGCAAGCGCATTTGCTGGCGAAAATACCACTATTGAAAAATTCGACAAAGCAGTTTCTGATAAAGGTTTAAACAAAAGGTTGGCAGAGAAAATGAAAGAAATGGATCCTACTATTCCTGGATTGCAATCACCAAGAGATTTGATTCGTTGGGCTTATGACGAAACAACCAAAAAAGGTAACGTTTCTAAAGTGTTCGAATACGAAAACCAATTTGTTATTGCTACTCTGAAAGAAATTCGTGAAAAAGGAATCGCAGAATTAGAACAAGTTAAAAAAGACGTTGAAGTTTTTGCAAAAAGAGAAAAGAAAGTTGATATGCTTTCGAAAAAGATTACTGCCGCAAAAACTGCAGGAATCACTATTGAGCAATTAGGAGAGAAATTGAAAACACCTTCTGATACTTTAGATTTTATTACTTTCTCTGCTTATTCATTACCAGGATTTGGTCCTGAACCAGAAGTTGTAGGAACATTATTCACATTAAAACCAAACACGATGTCAGAACCAATTAAAGGAAAATCTGGAGTGTTTTGTATCATAATTGATAAATTTGTTGAAGCTCCTGCTACAAAAGATTATTCAAGTACTTTAAAACAAACAATGGGCTATTTTGGACAAAGAGTAAATTACGATTTGTTTAATGCACTTCAAAAGAATGCTAAAATAGTTGACAATAGAGGAAAATTCTACTAGTATATAGATAATATTTATAAAAGCCGCTTAACTTTGTTTTGCGGCTTTTTTATTTGGGTCAATTTATTCGTAAATTTACAATTCAATAATATTATTATGGCGAAATTAACTTTGGATCTTCATGATATTTATAATAAAGGTTGGCAAATAGACAAGGCTTTAAAAGATATCATTGAAGAAGCTGTTTCAAAGAAAATAGGAGAGGTGGAGATTATTCCAGGGAAAGGAAGCGGACAGTTAAAAAAGAAAGTTCTGAGGTTTTTAGATCAAAAGGAAATCAAATGTTTATACCATCGAATCGAAAAGGACAGCAAGAACTTTGGGAAAATATATGTTTATTTCCGTTTTTAGCGAATTGGTTATTTTATTTTTTTCAGAGTAAAAGCAAAAGTAGAGCCTATTCCAATTGTACTTCTGACATTAATGGTTTGGTTATGGGCCTCAATAAGATGTTTCACAATGGCCAAACCCAAACCAGAGCCACCTTGTTCTCTTGATCGGCTTTTGTCAGCACGGTAAAATCTTTCAAAAAGTCGTGGTAAGTCTTCCTGAGAAATGCCAAATCCATCATCAGTAACCTCAATTAACATGTTTTCATCCATGTCGAAAAAGCTAACTTTGGTTTTGCCTTTTTCTCGACCATATTTTATTGAATTATCAATTAGGTTTATAAGAACCTGTCTAATCCTCTCTTTTTCAGCAAATACGTATATCGGTTTTTCGCTATTATTTACAATACTAAGTCGAATTTGTTTTTTGCTTGCTTTTATCTCCAGAAATTCAAATACTTCTTGCACCAAACCGATAATATCAAATTTGTGAAATTTCATAATTAATTCACCGGATTCTATTAAGGAAATGGCTTCTAAATCTTCCACAATTGCAATCATTCTATTGATGCTTTTCTCAGTTCTCAATAAATATTCCCTATTGATAGTAATATCATCCAATCCACCATCTAACAGCGTTAAAACATAACCTTGGATATTGAATATAGGCGTTTTTAATTCGTGGGAAACATTACCAAGGAATTCTTTACGGTAACGTTCTAATTTTTTTAACTGATCTATTTCTTCTTTTTTGTCTTGAGCCCAACTTAGTACTTGCTGGTTTACATTACTGATAATGTCCGAGCTATTTTCAATTTTGTTTTGCTGTGTCTTTGGAGCTTTTAAATTGTGAATTGTTTTGTAAATCAGCTTAATTTTTTCATAAATAAATTTGTTAATGGTATATTTATAAAGAAAATAAGAGAAGAAGAACAATAAAATCTCTGAAAGGATGAAGGGAAGAAAACCAATTTCTATTTTTACTAAATGAGAAGCAACAAAATAAACCAGTCCGAAAAAAAGAACAATTAGCAGCGATAAATTGAGCGCAATTTTATTTAGGTTGGAATATTTCATTTATAATTCGAATTTGTAACCAACTCCTTTTACGGTTTTCAAATTATCGATTCCAATTTTCTCACGTAATTTTCTAATATGAACATCAATTGTCCTGTCACCAACAATTACATCATTTCCCCACACTTTTGCAAAAATTTCTTCTCTTGTGAAAACCTTATTCGGTTTGCTTGAAAGCAATAAAAGAAGTTCGAATTCTTTTTTTGGAAGGATAATTTCCGTGTCGTTTTTTAGAATTAAGTAACGTTCTTTATCAATGGTAATCTCGCCAATGGTAAGGATATCTTCAGGAAATGGATTTTCTGAATTACCATATCTCCTTAATAATGCTTTTATTTTACTGATTAAAATCCTTGGCTTTACTGGTTTGGCGATATAATCATCGGCGCCAGCTTCAAGTCCGGCTATTTGTGAATAATCTTCACTTCTTGCAGTAAGAAATACAATTATTGTTTCGTTTAATGAGTTAATTAAGCGCAATTCTTTGCAAGCTTCAATGCCATCCATTTCTGGCATCATGACATCCAAAATAATAAGGTGTGGTTTAATTTCTTTTGCTGTAATAATAGCTTCTTTGCCATTACTGGAAGTGAATATTTGGTATCCTTCTTTTTTTAAATTATATCCAACAAATTCAAGGATATCAGGCTCATCATCTACAAGTAAAATTTTGATTTCTTGGTTTTCCATAAACGTAATTCTTGAATTTTGATGTAAATTTATGAATTTAATTTCACAGATTTACACAAATTAAATGTTTTTCAAAAAATTAACACAGAAGTAATTTTCAGTTAACCTTAATTTAATTTTCGGGAAAAATAATACCAGATTAGCTTAAGCAAAAGCCTTCCATATCATTATGGAAAGTAAATTTTTTTGTAAGTGTTTCAAAATCCCAGGTAATTTTTATTGAGTATTCCTCGTCGGTTTTTAGAACTCTTTTTACCAAAGCACGACCAAAACGATCTGTGCCTCTTTTATAGATTAGATTCTCATCTTTATCGTAAATGTAAAATTTAGCATCACAAATCGGCAAGGTGCCAACATTATCATAAGCCACAATTTGTAATTGATCTCCCAAGCCAAATAACACGGCATTAATATGTTTTCTTCTGTTTCTGGCGTCTGAATTTGTATTAAAAGGAATGATATCTAAATTTACATTTATTCCTGAATAATAATTTCCAAAATCTTGGTTTCCTTCAATGTCTAATTTCGCAAAGAAGGCATTGGTAGAAGGTTTTTCTTCGAAACGGATAAAAAGAGAACGTTCTTCCGTAGTGTCGTTTCTTTCATAATCAACAAGGGCAATTACATCTTTTGCTTCATTGTCGAGCATGTAATTTACTAATATTGTGGATGTTTCACATTCTTTAAAAACATTTAAACTTATATGATAGTCATTCGCATCAAAGTATGGAATGTTTGAAATGCTTTTTTTATTTTCTTGTGGAGTGAATTCGCCGGTTGTAAAATTATATTTATCACCATGGGTAAACAAATGAACATTGGCTTCTCTAATATGTAAGATATCATTTGCTTTGCTTAATATTCTTGCATTGCCTATATCTGTCATTAATACATCACCAAAACCAATAATTTCAATGGTATTATCTGATTTGTAAATCACTGCAGTTCTTTCACTAATTCCAATTCCGAATCTGGTATTTGTTAAAACGGCGCTTCTAATTAGTCTGCCAAATCTGCCTTTTACTTCAAAATGCGCATCTAAAACCACATCTTTAATTAGATCTAAGCCTTTCATTACGAGCAGTTTGTGTCCGTCGTCTTCGCTTGGATTAAAAGCAATGTGATTGGCAAGTGCTTCTTCACTGGTTCCACCAGCGATTGACTCAGTGCTCATTATGTTTGTGCCAGCACTGGTTCCAACAATTACACCGCCATCTTTATAAACTTTCTCAATTGACTTTAGTAAAAGAGTTTCTACATTATCTTTTTTCAGAGAATTTATAAAATCTCTTTGATCTCCACCAACCAAGAAAACAATATTATAGTCCTCGAGTTTTTTAGCTAATTCCTCTTGAGCTTTATTTTCGGTTCCATTTTGAATTGGAAGAATCCAAATTTTCTCTTTTTCAAATTCCATTTCAGAAGTGAAAAATTTCAGATAGCTATCAATAGATTTTCCATCGCTTGACGCTGCAGAAGGAATGATTGCTATTTTTGAATTACTCTTGCCACCAGCAAGTTCAAATATTTTATTAAAAATAAGAGAACTATCGTCGCCACCACCGATAAAAACTAAAGATCCTTTTGGCATATTATTTATATTTTTAAGATAAAATTGCTTTTACTCCTGGAAGTTCCTTTCCTTCAATGTATTCCAACATTGCACCACCACCGGTTGAAACATAGCTCATTTGGTCAGAAAGGTTATATTTGTTTACTGCAGCAACTGAATCACCACCACCAACTAATGAAAATGCACCACTGATGGTTGCACTAGCTGCGGCAATTGCTATTGATTTTGTTCCTCTTTCAAAATTTGGCATTTCAAAAACCCCCATTGGGCCATTCCAAAGGATTGTTTCAGAATTTTTGATGATTTCAGCAAAACGTTTACAGGTTTCTGGTCCAATATCCAATCCCATCCAACCATCGTCGATTTTATCAACAGTAGCAATTTTTCTTCGTGCTTCATCAGAAAAAGCATCAGCTAAAACTGCATCAACTGGTAAATACAAATTGATACCTTTTAACATTGCACCATTAATAATTTTTTGAGCATATTCCAATTTGTCTTCTTCGATTAATGAATTGCCAACTTTTCCACCTAAGGCTTTTATGAAAGTAAAGGCCATTCCACCACCAATAATTAAATTGTTTACTTTATTCAAAAGGTTTTCTAAAATATGAATTTTTGTAGAAATTTTTGCACCACCAATAATCGCTGTAAATGGCGATTTTGGTGTTTTTAATACCATGTCGATATTTCTTAACTCATTGGCTATTAGTAATCCTAAATATTTGTTTTTTGGAAAATATTTTGCAATGGTGGCTGTTGAAGTATGCTCTCTATGAGAAGTTGCAAAGGCATCATTGATATAAACGTCAGCAAGAGATGCCAATTCTTTAGCAAAATTCTCGTCAGCTGCTTCTTCCTCTGGATAGAAACGCAAGTTTTCTAATAGAATAATTTCTCCTGGTTTTAATGCGGCAGCATAATCTTTGGTTTTTTGACCAAATAATTCGCGAGTAAATATGATATCTTTATTTAATAATTTAGAAAGAACAGGTACGATAGGGGTAAGAGAATAATCACTTTCGAATCCACCTTTTGGACGGCCAAGATGGGACATTAAAATTACTGCAGCTCCATCATCAAGAACTTTTCTAATAGTAGGAATCGATTCTCGAATTCTAGTATCATCAGTTATTTGTCGGTTGTGGTTTAGCGGCACATTAAAATCAACTCTAATAAGGACTTTCTTCCCCGAAAAATTGCAATCGTCTATCGTGTTCTTCATTTCTGTTGCCTGTTTTTTTTTAATTATTTTCTTTTTTTTTATGGGTTAAAATTATAAAAGTCTTTTGACCTAACCAAATATAATCATTTATTATCAACGAATTTAATAAACAAACTTATTAACATAAAAAATAATTATTTTTTTGTACTTTTGTGCAACCTAGACTTTTAAGATTTATGCCTAAATACGCTATTACTTTAAATTCAAAGCTTCCAAAAGTTGGGACTTCTATTTTCGCTGTTATGTCTCAATTAGCTGAGGAGCATAAAGCTCTGAATCTTTCCCAAGGTTTCCCAAATTTTGGATGTTCTGTTGATTTAATAGATTTGGTTACGAAATATATGAAATTAGGTTTCAATCAATATGCACCAATGCCTGGGATAATGAGTCTGCGTGAAGCAATTGCCGAAAAAACTTACGAAAGTTATTCTGTAAATTACGATCCAGTTTCTGAAATAACAGTTACTGCTGGGGCAACCCAGGCTATTTACACTGCCATCTCAGCTTTTATTAAAGAAGGCGACGAAGTTATTGTTTTTGAGCCTGCTTACGATAGTTATGTGCCTGCAATTCAGTTAAACGGAGGCATCCCAATTTATATTCAGATGAAAACTCCTGATTATAAAATTGATTGGGAAGTTGTTCAAAAGATGATTAGTCAAAAAACAAAAATGATTATCATTAATTCTCCTCATAATCCAACTGGAAGTATTTTAAATTCAGAAGATTTAAGGAAATTAGAGAAACTCACAAAAAATAGTGATATCATTATCCTTAGTGATGAGGTATACGAACACATTATTTTCGAAAAATTAGAGCACCAAAGCGTTTGCCGATATCCAAAACTTGTTGAAAGATCTTTAGTTATTAGTTCTTTTGGAAAAACATTTCATACAACAGGTTGGAAAATGGGATACGTACTTGCTCCTGAAGCTTTGACCAAAGAGTTTAGGAAAGCTCATCAGTTTACAGTTTTTTCTTGCAATACACCAATTCAACATGCCTACACCGATTTTTTAAAAAATAAATCTAATTACATTGGTGTATGCGAATTCTATCAAGAGAAACGAGATTATTTTGTAAAATTAATCAAACTATCCAAATTTAAAATTTTGCCTTCTTATGGTACTTATTTCCAACTATTAGATTATAGCAAAATTTCCGAGGAAACTGAAATGGATTTTGCTGTGAAACTTGTTAAAGAAAACGGAATTGCAGCAATACCAGTCTCTTCATTTTACCACAAACCTTGCGAAAATAAAATATTAAGATTTTGTTTCGCAAAGAATAACGAAACACTAGAAAAAGCAGCAGAAATATTATGCAAAATATAAAAATAACACTCATACAGCCTTTTCTCTTTTGGGAAAGCGCTGCAAAAAACCTTCCAGCTTTTGACAAAAGACTAACTCAAATTAAAAGCGAAACCGATTTAATTATTTTACCGGAAATGTTCAATACAGCTTTTACTCCAAATGCAGAAGCTGTTGCTGAAACCATGGATGGACCTTCAATGTCGTGGCTAAAAGCAAAAGCCATCGAAAGAGAATGTGTGATTTGTACAAGTATTTTAATCAACGATAACGAAAAACTTTATAACCGTTTAATTTGGATGAAACCAAATGGTGAATTTGAATTTTATGATAAACGCCATTTATTCAGTGCAGCCAACGAACATTTACTTTTAACCTCCGGTGAAAAAAAATTAATTGTTGAATTAAATGGTTGGAAAATTTGTCCTTTGATTTGTTACGACCTTCGTTTCCCTGTATGGAGTAGAAATACTTTTAATGAAGATACAAAATATGAATATGATTGCCTTATTTATGTGGCAAATTGGCCAGAACGCAGAAGTCATTCATGGAAATCATTGCTAGTTGCAAGGGCTATCGAAAATCAAGCATATGTGGTTGGTGTAAATAGAGTTGGTAAAGATGGAAAAGGAATTATTCATTCTGGCGACTCGGCAGTTATCGAACCTAAAGGCAAGGCAATTTCAGATTTAAAACCAAATGCGGAGGGAATTGAAACTGTTGAATTATCTTATGCCAATTTAGAAGATTACAGGAAGCTTTTTCAAATTGGAAGCGATTGGGATAGGTTTAATTTACTATAGGTTTATTCAACCATTAAACTGCATCCTCTTATTTGGCTATTGTCGAATCTGCCAAAAATTTCAAATGAATTATCTTCATTGGTTTTTCCGATATCATCAGTGGCGATAAATGAACAGGAATTAAAGTTTGCCAAATCGATCACATTGATACCTCCTTTTTCATTGGAATTCAAGGTTTCTAGTGGATCGTTGAAATCTCTGATTATTACTTTCATCCATGGCGGGCAAAAATAGATTCCATCACCTTTAGAATAAGCTTGAGAAAGCAATTCGGTCATTCCATATTCCGAATGAATTTTGTTAACGCCAAACCCTATTTTCAGGGCATTATGTAATTCAGTTCTAATTATTTCTTTCCTTCTGCCCTTCATTCCGCCAGTTTCCATAATTGTGCAATTTGGAAGTGATAATTTTACAGTTTCTGCAATATCCAAAAGGGCATGAGTTACACCAATAAGTAGAACTTTTTCATTTTTCAAATTTTGCAAAATATCAATAAGCGTTTGATTGTCATTTAAATAAAAACCACTTTTTTGATTTTTGCTTAAATTTATCAATTCATTTACCATGAAAACCAAGGAGGAGTTATTTCTTTCGATGTATCCTGGTAATAAAGCTAAAATGCAACAATCATCTGGTTTTCCATAAAAAATTTCGAAACATTTAATAAAGCTATTTTTATAAACCTGAACATCAGCAATATTATGATGACTCACATTTTCTCCGGTGGTGCCACTGGAAGAAAAACTGATTTCTGGAAGAGCTCCATCACAAATAACATTATGAGTTTTGAAAAATTGAATTGGAAGAAAAGGTATTTGGCTGAAATGCTTAATTTCTAAAGGATTTATTGATAGCGCATTGACGTAATTATGGTAAATTTTTACATTTTTGTATTGATAATGAAATATTTCAATGGAAATATCGTTAAATTCTTTTGCGGAGGAAATTGAAAATATTTTATTGGTAAAATTATTTGTTGTCATTTGTAATAAAAATATTTTGTAATTTTACGATTGAATCCTCAATAAAATTGATTGACTAAATGAAAAGGTTTAATAAAATAAATGCAAATCCAAAATTACAATTTTTAATTGTTATTTCGTTTATTTTAGTTTTCAATTCATGCAAAGAAAAAGAGCAATTTCCTGTTGAACCTCATATTGAATTTATTGATTTTACCCAAGTAAAAAACGCACAAGGTGTTGATCAAAATGGCATTTTGAGATTTTCATTTACTGATGGTGATGGTGATATTGGATTAGGGGTTGGAGATACCAATTCTCCTTATAATCCGGGAAGTTTATATTATCATAATTTCTTCATTAAGTATTATGAAGTTCAAAAAGGAATCCTTAAAGAAATACCCTTGTTAATGCCTAATAATTCTAGAATTCCTGTAATTACTCCTGAAGGAAGAAATAAATCTATTAAGGGCGAGATCGAAATGGTTATTTTGACAAATAATCCTTATTCCACTTACGACACAATAATGTTTGATGCAAAAATTGTTGACCGAGCATTGCATGAGAGCAATACAATTCAAACAAATTATATTGTAATAAAAAAACATTAGTCGAAAGATATCAATAGAAGTTAAAAACTTAAATATAAACGATCATTTTTTTGCTTTAAAAAATAAAACAATTAAGCAGGCTGTGAGTTTTATTTAATATTTTAAAAAAAACATTATTTATATGAAATATTTTTTTTACATTTGATAAATAAAACTGAAACCCAATAATTGAAAAAATTATGAATAAGCTAAATTATATGTGCCCTCATTGCAAAGGACATTTAAGAGTATCAAATCATATTATTTTTTTAACAAAAACTACCAATGGCAAATCAGGCTTATTGTTAGTGAATTCTGAACTTGGTAATTACAGTGTTTTAATGCACCCAACTCTTAGTTATGATCTTGGTGAACATGTAAATTTTGTTTGTCCTATTTGTTATGAAAATTTAGATGCTCCTGAATATGATAAAAATTTAGCGAAAATCATTATGGAGGACGAGGAAGGAAAAGAATCTACAATTCTTTTTTCTAAAATCAACGGAGAAAAATGTACTTATAAAATTGCGAAGAACGAAGTTAAAGCTTTTGGTGACGATAAATCCGAATATAGAAGTTCGTTTGGAGATATTTTTTAAGGATAAAAAATATTTATTAAAAAAAGCATCCAGAGATGGATGCTTTTTTTATTTGTTGTCAGAAGCAAACCATTCTGCATATGAAAATCCGGTTTCTCTGAGCAGAGGGCTATGAAATTCGACTTCTTATGAAGGGAGTTTATTCTCTATAGCAAATCTATTTGCTATGGTTCCAAATAAAAAAACGGAATTATCATATACAGAAATACACACACAGTTTTCTATATTTCTGATGAAATAAAAATTAAAGAATCATTTGTGTCCGACATATGAAGTGTTTGACCAATGTTATATGGTAAAATAGGTCTTTGATAATTTGGATTCTCAGCTAATTTAGCGATTTCATCATTTTGAGTCTGAGCGAGAATTAACTGAACCAAAAATGGTGTAAATATTAATATTGAAAAAATTTTTCTTTTCATTGGTGCTTTTTAAAAGGTGATTTTATAAGAAGTTCCATCAGTAACATCTAATTGGTACTCACCATCGATTTGACTGATAAATGTTTGAACAAGTTTAACACCTGATGAGTTTTTTCTTTTCGAATCGGTATTATTATTTATTGAAATCCCATTATCGCTTATAATCAACTCGTATTTGTCATTTATTTTTCTCAGAATCACTTCAATTTTACAATAATTTTTCCCTTTAAATTTGCCATTTACTGGAAATGCATATTTATATGAATTTGTGAGTAGTTCATTTACTATGAGCCCCAGTGGAATTGCAAATTGATGCTCTACTTCAATATTTTCAATATACTTCATTAAAATGATATCGTTTCTTTTTTTATAAGCACTCATGACATTTTCAGAAATACAATTTATTAGTTCGCCCAGATTAATGCTGCTTTCATTAAAACTATAATCGAGTAAATTGTTTATTTGTGAAAGCGAATCCACTCTTTGCTTGAGAGAATGTAAAAAGTCTTTGTTCGTTTCATCAATATTTTTCAAGAGCTGAATATTTATTAACGAAAGAATCAGTTGCAGGTTATTCTTCATTCGGTGCTGCATTTCTTTCAATAAAGTTTCTTCTTTTATTTTATCTAATATCCCTGTTTCAATGCCAATCATAATCTTTTGCTTTGACTTTCTTACTTTTTATCTTATAAACTATCTAGTATTTTACTATTTTTTTTATGATTGTTTTATTTAGATATTCGATTTTCAAACAATAATATCCTGGTTTTAAAATGCCGTCTAATGAAAGGTTTACAAAACCACTAGTGGTTGTAATATTTTGATTTCGATAAATCTCTTTCCCTAATAAATCCATAATTTCGATGTTTATTTTTTCAGGATTTATTGATGAGATGTCAATAGTTATACTGTTGGTGAATGGATTTGGAAAAATTCCCACTTCTGTCTGATTACTATTTACAGTGAAGTTAATTGCTATTGTTTCAGAATAACTGGAATTTCCATTAAAATCAGTTTGTTTCAATCTATAATAATTCATACCAGAAAACGGAGTTCTGTCATATGAAAAATAATTAAGTATGGTGTTAGAATTACCAGCGCCATCAATAATTGCAATCGTCTCAAATTTCTGTCCGTTTGCTGATTTTTCAATTGTAAAATAGTCGTTGTTTATTTCTGTGAGTGTTTGCCAACTTAGTTTTACAGCGTTTTCTATTTGATAACCGATAAAATTGATTAGTTCAATTGGAAGGGGAACAGGTGGTTCATATGCTCCAACATAAGGTGTTGTTGGTCTGACAGCACCCAATCTGTCATCAGGAACTGTCACCATTAAATTGGCGCCTGTGTTTTGAAGCGGTGCACCTATAGGAGGCTGTCCGATGCCATCAAGAACAACTGGAGTTGTATTTCCATTAATGTTGCCTGCACCTCCGCCAACTAAAGCATTCCATGTGGCGAAATTCTTATTACCTCCACCATTATAATATCCAATTTTACTAGGATCTACAGCTTCTAAATAATCATTTATTTCAGTTACCGAACTTCCTGCACCAATACTATTGTGAATTACATAATTTCCTAATGTTCCGCCGGTAATCAAATTCTGGAAAACATTATTTTTTAATGTTATTGGACTCATAATTAAATCCATCGCTGCGCTTTGAACTCCTCCCGATATTGTTCCCGAAAGTTTTACCGTATTATGATAGAAAACACCTCTGTCGCTAGCATCTGTGCCGTATACATATATTCCAACAATATTATTTTGTCCGGAATTGTTTAGGACCATAGCATTGTTATAAAAGTTCCATATTCCTGCTGTGTACATTCCAACCTCATAGCAGATTCCATGAATGGTTCCATTAACTATTGAAGTATTGAGATCAATAATAAGGTTCTTGCTAACGGTTCCGCCTCCGTTTCCACTTGACCGAATTGCTATTCCATTTAGTTCGTGAAAACAGGTTGCAGTATTCGCATTTCTAAATCTTTGTAAAGTATTATTATAAATTAAATGTCCTGATCCAGATGAATAAACACGAATTCCTGAAAGCGATTCATTATATTCATGAGAAGAAGATGTTGTTATATCCTGTATGACATTATTTGAGGCACTCAAAACTGCTGTTCCTAAAGTTGAAGTTGAGCCAATATCTATTCCCCAAAATACAGAAGAACTGCCAACGTTCGTAAATGTTAAATTTTGAAGGACATTATTATTGCAAGTTACTGTTCCTCCATTCATTATTTGTATTGCATAATTCTCTGTGTTTCCTGCAATAGAAATATTATTTGAAGAAGAATTTCCAATTGTGTTATTGTTAATTTCAGATACCGCGACACCACTACTTAAATAAATACCTGTGAATGCCCCATTTGTATTGGTGGTAGTAATCGTATTAATATTATTGTTGGAAATTGTAGCTGTTTTGGTTGCATTGTGGCTTATACATATACACCTTTGACCTCCGGTTGTATTGATTCCCTTAATAATATTACCAGTGCAAGTCATAGCACATTGAGATATTGAACCATAATTATTGATGATATTTAACCAGGAAGTTCCTCCAGAATGAGCAACATTTTGAATTGTATTGTTTGTGACTGTTAGCACCGAAGCTGTATTACCCCATTCATTATAAATAAGATCAGCAAATTGTCCGCCCATATTAATATTATTCACAAAAGTATTTCCAATTGTATTGTTATCAATTGTAATTTTGCCTGCATTATAATTTCTTATGATATTTACATACGGATATTCCTTGGAAATACCTGACAGGTCTATCGATCCAACGTAATTGTAAGAAACAATAGAGGTGCCTTGTGATTCGTTGTTAATTGCGGAAAATCCACTGCCAATGTTAATTCCAGGACCTGAAGTGATGGCAATTTTATAAGTGGTTCCTGTCATATCTCCAATAGTATTTCCATTACCAGATCCACCAATATTAAAATTTGCAGCTCCAGTTGCATTTATGCCAGTAAAACAAAATGGAGCAGTCGTGTTTGAAATAGTTATTGCAATCAGAATATCATTAATTGTGTTTTGAATGATTGTATTCGTTGTTGCAGCAGTACTTCCAGTAAAGTTTATACCGATAAACCCACTGTTTGCTATTCCCGGTTGAACTGTAAAAGGCGAAATACCGCCAGCACGACCACCAATATTATTCCCGCTAATAGTATAACCTCCACCGCCGTTGATTTGTATTGCTGCCATCACACCAACAGGAACTGCAGTTGGAACTATTGCCGCAGTTTGATAAAATTTGTTATTAGATATTGTCCAACCTGTATTTTTTGTACCCGATGCCCAAATTCCATAACGTGTGAAATCAATAAATGAACAGTTTGAAATTGTAAGCAGATTGTTGTTTGTAGCATCATAACTTAAGATACCAACTGCAGGTTTATTTGCTCCAGACTTTGTAAAAGTGCAATTATCAATAGTGTTATTATTATTTGCACCCGATGTAAAACAAATTATACCACCAACTACTGAATTTGCTGTTGCCATGGTATTTGATCCTTTAATCGAACAATATTTAATGGTATTATTAATTGATCCACCAGAAAAGAGAAATGCATATTTTGTTGTTGCATTGCCTGTATTTTCAATAGTAAATGCTGAAGGTCCAGATCCACCTTGTCTACCATCAATAGTAATATTATCTCCTCCGGTAAAAGCAAAAATAGTATTTACAGCTGCCGCATTAATAAGATTGACAGTGACTCCAGTTCCAGGGCGAATTGTTACTGAAGTTGCAGTATTAGCAGCTAAAGTAATTGGAAGGGCCTCAAGAACATAATCTGAGCGAATTTCAATGATATAATTTTGCGCAGCCGAGCAGTTTGCATAAGCTGTGGCAATGGTAGTATAAGTTCCGCCGGCTCCAACGGTATAGGTGGTTTGGCTATAAGCAATGTTGCTGAAAAACAAGATTGCAATAACAATATTTATTGCTTTTTTCATGATGAAGGATTGTCTGTTTTAAAATCTAAAACAAAATTACCTTAACAAAAAAATGGAACATTATTTTATACACAACATCATATATACAACAGAGATTATTTTATTAAAAATACAAGAAATTATCTATACATAATAAAACATAAAATACAGTATTAGAGAAATTTATAATTTATTGTGTCTATACAGTTAAAAAATATGGAAATAACAAAGGGGTTTTTATGGCTGAAATTTTAAACCATTTTCTGGAGAAATTCAACCAAGTTTTCATCCGTAGAAATGTCCATTTTTTTACGCATTCTGTAGCGAGCCATCATCACTGCATTTTCAGAAATATTGTGAAGACTGGCGATTTCTTTTGATGAAAAATTAAGTTTTAGTAAAACGCACAGTCTTTTTTCCTTTTCAGTAAGGTCAGGATATTTATTTGAGAGTTTTATTAAGAAGGTTGCATGCATCTGATCAATACGATTTTGTAATTTTTCAAGGTCTTTATTTTTTCGCAGTGATTGAGTGATTTTAATTGAAATCAATTTTATTTTTGATTGATTTTGTGTGTCAGAGGTTTTCTTTAATTCTACAACATCCGATTTTATTTGTTCCAGAAATTCATTTTTTTGCATTATATACAATGCAATGTTTTCCAGTTCTTTTTGTTTAAAGGTCAGGTTCTGTTCTAGTTGTTGTTGCTCCAGTTTGCTGTTTTTTAACTTGCTTTCACTAAGCTTTTTACGGGAGCGAAGCCTAAAAACATAAAGGATGATCAGTAATAAACCAATTGTTAAAAGACCAATAAGAATGTAAATTTTATAGACTTTTAGTTGGTTTTCTTTTTGCATCAGAGCAATTTCATTCAGATTTTCAACTTCAACCTTTTGAAGTTCATATTGCATTTGTAATTCCGTCATATGACTCTTTTGATCGGAAATAAAAATCGTATCTTTTACTGCTGAGCATAGTTTAAAATATAATAAGGAGTTTGCGATATCCTTTTTACTTTCATAAATCTCGCTTAAAGTTTGGTAGGAGTCTCGAAGAAACACTAAATTATTGTTCGCTTTAAAATATTTTACAGCCTTATCTAAAGAATCAATTGCTGCTTTGGTATTATTTAATTTATTCTCAACAATGGACTGATTGTAAACCGCATACCAATAGCCCCTTTCGTCATGATTTTTGTTAAATTCTACTATTGCTTGTTGAAAGAAAGATTCTGCTTTATCGTAAACATTAAGTTCTTTATACAAATCTCCGAGATTCACTAAAATGTTTCCTGTGTGTTTTTTTATATTGTACTTTTTAGCGTTTGCGAGTGCTTTATGGTAATAATAAAAAGCACTATCTATCAATCCAATATTTTTATAGGAACCACCAATATCAATATAATTAACGATAAGATATTCTTTATTGGCAGTATTGTCTTGTTCGAAATATTTCATTGCATTTATTAGAAAGGGGATGCCTTTTCGATCCTCTTCTGCTCCAATATATGTAATACCAATATTTTGAATTAACCCGTAATAATGTGCATCTTTTTTATTCTGTTTATCCAGAATTTTAATGGCATCCAGACAGTATTTTAAAGATTGCTTAAAATCATTGATGAAAAAATACAAATCACTTAAAGATTCTAATGCTTTACAGTATTTATCCTGGTTATTTAGTTCAAGATAAATTTCAGCAGCCTTTTTTTGATAAACAATTGCTTTGATGAGACTATCATTCTGATAATAGGTTGCTGAAATTTTTATGAAAAGGTCTGCTCTTAAAATGGAACCTTCTTCTGTTTTTTCAACTTTTGATTTTAAGGAATTAATTTTAATTGCAAGACTATCCGCAGCCCAAATCACTTGTGGGAGTATAATAGATAGAAAAAAACATAAAAATAATCCTTTCGATTTCATTGTGGCTGATTATAAAATGGAAAAAGTCATGTAGAAAATTTTCGCATGATGCAAAACTAAGAGTTTTTAATCATTAAATGAAATGCGAAAATTGAGAAAGCAAAAAGCACATTAATTGCTTGAAAATCTATTGATTGTCTTCAGCAAACCATTCTGCAAATGAAGAACCAGTTTCTCTTAACATCAAACTGTGTAATTCAACCCCAACTGGTAGCTTATTTATTAATCTTTCAGAAAAGTCAATCAACATATTTTCGCAAGTTGGTTGATAATCTAAGAAAACAACCTTGCTAAACATTAAATTTGTTTTGTCAATATCCTTATGTGGACTGTTCCCATTAACCGCAAGGGCATGATCCAATTGATCAATAATTGTTGTTTTTACAATTGATTTTAAATCAGAATAGTCAAGCACCATTCCAAGTTTTGCTGATTGTTTATCTAAGGAAGGTTCTCCAATTAAAGTAACAAGCAATTTGTAAGAATGTCCATGAATGTTTTTACATAGCCCATCATAGCCCCATAATGCATGAGCCATTTCAAAATGAAATTCTTTTGTAATGCGAATTTTTGTCACTCTTGAATTATTGAATGATTAATTTTTTATTTGAGACAAAGTTTTTGCTGGATACATTGAGGAAGTAAATTCCTTTATTTAAAACTTCTACGTTTAATTCTGTTTCAATGTTGCCAGTTGTTTTCTCTATGGTTTTTTCAATAATACATTTTCCTTCTATATTGAATAATTTGAGTGTAAAAGAACCTTTTTCAGGTGACCAAATATTTACTTTGGTATTCTTAATGGTGCATGGATTTGGAAAAACAGAGATAGTATTAAAATCAGAAATATGTGTCATTCCTGCCGTCAAAAAACTTCCCCAAATTGAATCAGCCCATTCTGGATGATCAATAAATGGATTTCGGTTATTTTGTTTTCCATAAACTGCATTATTCCTATTTATTTCTTTTGTGCTAACTGGGTCAAGATGACTCCATTCTAAGTATTGGCAAATTGCCCACGGCATTGGTTCGGCCCCAATATTCATTCCGTTAGAGCTCCAACCAGCATCTTCAGTATAATACCTTGTGGCAATATAGAAATAAGTTCTAGCAAAATCACCTTTAAAGTCATCGATTGGTTCAAAAGCTGTTCCCGAAAAGTTATACCAACCATCTGGGCTGACATAATTACTTATTCCAAGTTTGCTGCCATTTAATGAGGTCCATGATGCAGTACCAACATTTGCCAATGGAAAATTACTTCTCTGACCATTTACTTTCCCATCTGTTGGATAAACCTGAAACAAATCAGAATAAATAGAACCAGTGCTATTAAATAAGCTTTGAGGAAAAGAATGTTCTCTATTATAGCAATCACCTTCAACGGAATAACTTCCGCATTGGTCTGTTCCAAAAGTAAAATTATACGGTGGCGTTCCACTTGGAATATCGGAATACATATCCCATACATAACCATTTGCTTTTTTATCTGTTGTTGAATAGGCAGTCCAGAGACCAGCATAACTAACAACCGTGTGGTTTTTTATAATGTTGTGTAAAGCTGCTTTTAATGGGGTTCCAACCAATCCTGCTGCTGAATCATAATAACCTGCTGGTATTTGAGCAAATAAACCAGAAAAGAGAAAAACAAATAAAACAGAAATAATAAATTTTTTCATAATAAAATCTCCTAAAACTTATAGAACCGCAAAATTAAACAAATATTATCCGTTTTACAACTGATAAATTTTAATGATCAAAAAAATAAAATAAAATTTGAATCCTTTTAGATTTTACTTTTCAAAATTGGTCTATAAAATGCAGAATTTCTATTATTAAATTTTTTCCATAAAGGAATAAATATTATTTTTGTAAACTTTTCTAAAACAATTTAATATTGATTTTTTAATAAAAAGTTTTTTTGGGAAAGATTATTTACATCAAAACATAATTTTTTTTCTTGAAATAAAAATACGAACATTTTATCATTAAAATTTTCAAAATAAAACCCTCAAACACACAAATGAAAAAAATTCACCTTTTATCTATTTACCTATTTGGGTTGGCAATAATACCCATGGAAATTTATTCACAAAGTAAGCCATCTATTGACGAAATAAATGTTGAAGCAATTTCAACACAAGCTTTGATGAAAAACTTTAAACAAACCGAGGCTTGTTTTACGAATGCTTATAATCTTTATCCAGATTTGCCAAGAGGAATTTTAGAAGCAGTGTCATATCATTATACCCATTTTGTGAACATTACATCCTCCACTCAGGAAAGTTGTATTGGATTACCCCGGGTTTATGGTGTTATGGGATTGACATTAGATGGTAAAGGATATTTCAACAATAACTTACAACTTGTGTCCAAGTTATCTGGATTTTCTGAAAAGGAGATTATTGAAGATCCAAAAATAAATGTAATTGCTTTTGCCGCAGCTATAGAAATTTTAAAAAGTCAAATGAATATTTCTGAGAATTCTCCAGAAAAATTGATTCCACTTTTAAGAAAACTCAGTGAATTAAATACTGATGGGGAAAATATCGTTAAGGATTATTCCATGAATTTATATTTATATGGAATTCTTGCTTTTATGAATAATTCTGAAAATCAAAAGCTGTTTAATTTTCCTGCTTATAATATTAATTTAAATTCGGTTTTTGGGGATGATAACGTAAATGTATATTCCTCAAATAAAATTAATCTAAATAATAATATTGTTTCCAATAATAATGGTCAGGTCTATTCGCCTTCAAAAGTAGCTTGTCCTGATTACCCTTTTTCAAATTGTTCTTGGGTTTCTACCACAAATCATTATTCAGGAAGAAATGGTCATACTTTGTCAGCAATTGCAATTCACACAGTTCAAGGAAGTTATACCTCCTGCATCAATTGGTTTCAAAATACTTCAGCAAGTGCTTCAACACAATACGTTGTTGCATCTAATTCTTCTTATGCTGGACAGGTCACTCAAATGGTACTTGAATCTGATGCAGCTTGGCACGTTACAACTGAGAATTGGTATACTGTTGGCTATGAGCATGAAGGTTTTGTTGATGATCCTTCTTGGTACACCAATACAATGTACACCACCTCTGCAGCCTTAACCAGAGATATTTGTGCAGATAATAATATTGATCCCTTGCGAACTTTTTTCAGAGATACTTTAGACAATGGCACCGCAATGGATTTTGGGCTTCATAATTTAGGAGCAGAAGGAAGTTGTATTAAGATAAAAGGTCATCAACATTTTCCAAGTCAGAGCCATACAGATCCAGGACCAAACTGGAATTGGAATTATTATTACAAACTCATCAATAATAATCCAACTATAAATACAATTGCTTCAACCACGGGTAATTTTTATGATTCAGGTGGTTTAGCTGCAAATTATGGAAATGACGAACGGACATTAACTTTGATTCAACCTCCAGCAGCAGCATCAATTACATTAACCTTTACAAGTTTTAATGTTGAAGCTGATTATGATTTTATGTATATATATAATGGACCAACGACTTCTTCGCAATTAATTGGGCGTTTCAATACATTGAGTCCTGGAACAATTACTTCAACTGGCGGTTCTTTGTTGATTGAATTTCGATCAGATTGTGCAACAACTGGAACTGGATGGATTGCAACTTGGACAACTGCTGGTGCTGATGCCATTGCGCCAACAACCGCAATTGTAAACCAAAATAATTGGGTGAGTTCGCCATTTGATGTTTCATTTACTGATGTTGATAATGTGGGTGGAAGTGGCGTCGAAAAATCCTTTTATCAAGTGATGGATTATAATGGAACAGAATGGCGAGCCAATAAATCAAATGGTTTTTTTAACGATAATTTTAATTCAGCGATTCATTCAGATTGGACCATTACTCCAGGATCATCTGCAATGGCAAATTGGTCGATTTCATCAGGGCATTTGTTGCAAAGTAATGATACTGTTGCAAATTCAAATATTTATACTCAAGTAATTCAGGATAGTACTCACGAATATCTTTACCAATGGAGTGGATATATTAATGGAACAAGCACAACCGCCAGAAGGTGGGGAATGCATATTTTTTCCGACAATCCTACCCTTCCAAACAGGGGGAATAGTTATTTAATCTGGTTTAGGGCTGATGCAAATTCTCTTCAAATTTATGAAACGATAGGAGATGTCTTAAATACACGACTTGATGTTCCACTTGCAACAGATCCATTAATATGGTACGACTTTAAGGTAACATACAGTCCAATAACAGGAGTAATAAAAGTCTATCTTAATGATGCTTTGGTTGGAAGTTGGACAGATACCACGCCATTAAAAACTGGAAATTATATTTCTTTAAGAAATGGCAGTTCAGCAGCTCAATTTGATGATGTAAAAGTTAGGAAATCAAGAGGTTCATTGGTTAATGTTTCTGTTGGAGCTGGAGCAACGAATGATGTTAGATTTCAAAGTCCTAATTCTAGTCAAGAAGCATGCAGAATAAATACAATTGTAAAAGATGTTTCAGGAAATTGGTCAACTCAAGTTGCCAATAACACAAAAGTTGATTGGGTTGCACCAACAACCACAGCCAATTCTCCTGGGATTTGGAAAACAGCTGACTTTACTGCAACCTATACTGATAATGATAATTTGAGTGGCATTGAAAAAAGTTATTACCAAGTAATTGAAAACAACGGAACTGATTGGGTTGCCAATAATAATCGTGGTTTTTTTATTGATAATTTCGACAATGCTGCGCTTCCGTTCTGGACAGATAGTGCTGGTACTTGGGGTGTTACGTCAGGGGCCTTGGTTCAAACTGATGAATTAGAGAATAATTCAAATATTTTTGCAGCTGTAAATCAAACATTGTCAAATAGATATCTGTATCATTTTAATGCTAAGGTAGAAGGAACGGGAACAAATAGGCGTTTTGGATTTCATTTTTTCTGTGATGATGCAAGTTTCCCAAACAGAAATAATTCTTATTTTATTTGGTTTAGGGTTGAATCTCAAAAATTGGAGTTCTATAAAGTAGCGAATGATATTTTTACCCAAACAAAAGTAATAGAGAATGTTGTGACAAATTCAGGACAGTTTTATGATTTCAAAATTGTTTTTGACAGAATTACTGGAAAGATGGATGTTTATAGAGATGAAAAGCTTATAGGTACTTGGACTGATCCAACTCCTAATTTTACTCAAGGAAACTATATTTCTTTCAGAACTGGAAATAGTAAAATGACCATAAATGATATGAATGTATTTAGATCAAGAGCATTGTCAACATTGGTTGGAGTTGGAAATAATGCTTCAAAGGAAATTCGATTTGAGAATCCTAGCCCGGGTATTTTTGGAGCAAAAATTAAATCTATAGTCATTGATACTGCCAATAACTTGTCATCAATTAATGCGCATGATTTGAATATTGATTTTTCTAATCCTGATACTGTTATTACATTGAATGATGGAATTTCTATTGATATTGATACCACATTTACGGCTAGCTCATTATCAGCAAATTGGTCAACGGCTTTTGATGGAAATTCTGGAATTACAAAATACTGGTATTCCATTGGAACATCAATAGGAGGAAGTGATATTGTTGGTTGGACGGATAATGGAACATCAACAAATGTAACAGCAGGAGGTCTCAATTTAGTCCATTTACAAAAATACTTTGTAAATATTAAATCTGAAAATGGAGCTGGTCTTCAGTCAATCGTTCAATCTTCAGATGGTCAAATTTATTTTGATCCATTTATTGGTATTGCTGAAGTTCAAAATGAAAATACGTTCTCTGTTTCTCCAAATCCATTTAGTGGTAATACAATCGTTTCTTATTCTTTACTGAATTCAGAAAAAGTAATCATAAGTATTGTGGATGTTTTAGGACAAGAAATTCAGCTTTCAAATAAAATGGAATCATCTGGAAAACATTCATTGGTAGTTGATCCAACCAAATTAAATCTCTCGGGAGGAATCTATTTTATTAAATTACTGACAGATACTGATGAGAAAACGATTAAAATTTTAGAATATTAATACATAAAATTATGCATCATTTCACGAATTTAATAATGAAAAAGCAAATAGTTCAGACAGTTTTTCTTGCTTTATTTTGTTTGATTTTTACGAATATTAGGGCCGCTTTAATAAATTCCAATGTGGTAACAGGAAATTGGAGTAGTACTTCTTCATGGGTTGGAGGTGTTGTGCCTACGGTTAATGATACAGTTGTAATTGTTGCTAATTCAGTAATTACCGTTGATAATAATACCTGCACCGCTTATAAAGCCAGAATCAACAACCTTGGAACCTTAAATTGTTCATCGAATACGCTTCGGTTAGGTGGAGGTTCAGTTACAATTACTGTTCTTGGAACACCTTATACCTATATTGGTAATGGAAGTTTGACTATCAATACTGGTGGAATTTTTAATTTAAATACAGGAACTCTAAAGCTTACAGGTAATTTTATTACTAATGGTACTTTTAATTGCGGTACAGGAACGGTTGTTTTCGATACAAAAAATGCGGTTATTGGAATAAGTGGAACAAAAGCACCAACTTTCTATAATTTAGTTAATAGCGATTCGGTAAGATCTTATTATCCAATCGCCGGTGGATTTGGTGTTACTTTGCATTCAAACAATACTACAATTAAAGGAAATGTTGTGATAGATGGTTCTTTTAATCGAAATACAAGTGCAACGAATGATACTGCCAAAGTAACTTTTGATGGAAATACCACTTTGTCTGGAATGTATAGCTTTTATTTAAATAATGTTGTGATAAATATAGGTGCAACATTAAATGCCGCCAACAAAAATTTTAATTTGTATGGAAATTGGACAAGTAATGGAACTTTTGTTTGTGGAACTGGAACGATTTATTTTTTAAGGGACACCTACAATCAATTGGTTCAGAATATTTATCAAGCAAATCCTGATTTAAATCCATTCTATAATTTAGAAATTAATAAAACTTCTGGTAGCGTGACTCAAATTGCGGGAACACTCAATTTAAATGGGAATATTTATGTGAATAATAACTTCACTGTTAATAAGGGAACTTATGATATGGGTGGAGTGCATCGCTTGTATGTTGGCAAGAATTTTACTGTAAATTCTGCAAATAGTGCAGTTTATATTGCATCTACAGGCAGACTATTATTGAATGGTACTTCTGCAACACCGCAACAAATAAATACTGGTGGAAGTAATTTGTATAAATTTACTATTGACAATATTGGTGGAGGCGTTGTTCAAGCATCTGATATTAATGTAACCTTCGAATTTGTTTTGTCAAATGGGGTTTTGAACACAAAAAATGGCGCCACATTATATGAAATGTATTTAAGTAATAGCGATCCATTGTCATTGCCTACTTATTCTTCCACAAGTTTTTTGGTTGGAAAATTGAAAAGAGAACTAATTGCTGGAGCTGCAAATTATACTTTTCCTGTTGGAGTAATGAATACAACTCCATTAAAATATAGGCCAATTGTCTATCAACAAACCAGTTCTGGAACCGCAACAAATATTTATATTACAGAAGATACGATTTCAAATAATGGAACTTATAAATCAAATTTTTGGGCAAGAATTCAAGAAAATATGGGGGCGCCAGTTGGCTCTTTCAATTTTGCCTATAACCTATCAACCGACTTCCCAGTTGGAACCATTGAATGTGCTATTCAAACACAACGAGGAAGTGTTCCTTCACCAGCCAATTGGAATTATATTTTAAATACAACAACCGCGGCCAGCGGCGGAAATAGTGGAAGTATCGTTTCTACCATACCCGCTACAATGGCTCCAAATGCTTTTGTTCTGGGTGAAGTATCGCCAATCGTTGCTGGTACAACAATTTGCTCAGGGAATACAACTGCCTTAATGGTAACTTCTCCAAGTAATTTTGGCTTTTTTAATTGGTATGATGCACCTACTGGTGGCAATTTGGTATTGGGAAATAATGGAAGTTTTACAAGTCCAGTTTTAAATAATACCACTACCTATTACGTAGAACATAATAATAGTTTGAATGGATGTGGATCGCACCGCACACCGGTAACTGTCATTGTAAATCCAACTCCTATTGTCACTGTTAATAATCCAACAATTTGTAACGGAAGTTCAATAAATCTAACTGCGAATGGAGCGAATACTTACGTTTGGAGCAATAGTTTAACATTAAATCCAATTTCAGTTTCGCCAAGTACAAATTCAGTTTATACCGTTACTGGCACGTCAAATGGTTGTGTTGGAACGGCTGTTTCAAATGTAACAGTAAACCCAATTCCAGTTATTACAGTAAATAGTCCAACTATTTGTGAATCAACTTTAACAAATTTAACAGCAAATGGCGGATCTTCTTATCAATGGAGCAATGGTTCAACAGATAATCCAATTTCGGTTTCACCAAATATCACAACAAGTTATTCAGTAACTGGTACAAGTTTGGGTTGTTCAGCAACTGTTATTTCTACTGTAAATGTTAATCCGAACCCAATTATTACAGTAAATAATCCCACAATTTGTGCAGCTTCTACAACATCGTTAACTGCTAATGGAGCCAATTCCTATTTGTGGAGTAATGGCTCAACAACTAATCCAATCACTGTTTCTCCGGGAGTTAATATCACATATACAGTTACAGGTACTTCTTTGGGATGCACAGGAACGGCAACTTCAACTGTAACAATTAGTTCCAATTTATTGATAAATATTGTGCCTTCAGCTGCTACTATTTGTAATGGAAGTACAACAAATTTAAATGCAAGTGGCGGAGATAATTATTTGTGGTCGAGTGGCTCAAGTACAAATCCATTAGTGGTTTCGCCATCTATTACAACATCTTATTCCGTTACTGGAACTGATGCAAGTGGATGTTCAGGTACTACAATTACAACAATTACAGTTAATCCGATTCCAATATTAACTGTGAATAATCCTACTATTTGTTCAGGTGATTCATCAATAATATCAGCAAATGGGGCCAACTCTTATATTTGGAGCAATGGTTCTACATTAAATTCTTTTTCAATTTCTCCAATTGTCACAACAACATATACTGTGACGGGCACATCAATTGGATGCTCGAGTACAGCAACATCGCTTGTCACGATTAATCCAAATCCAAGTATTTCAGTTAATAATGCTACAATTTGTGAAGGAAGTTTTGCAAATATTAGTGCAATTGGTGCTAGTTCTTATTTGTGGAGTAATTCAATGACTAATAATTCAATATCAGTTTCACCTGGAGCTACTGCTTCTTATACTGTTACAGGAACATCAAATGGTTGTTCAAGCACTGCAATTTCAGAAGTTATTGTTAACCAACTGCCAATTATTACTCTTGAAAACGACCATTCAGGCTTGACTATTTTCGATGGACAAATTGTTACGTTTACTGCTACACCTTCAGGATATGACAATTACACCTTTTATATTAATAGTGTTTTGGTTCAAAGCGGGAATTCAAATATTTACATTACGAATTCTTTGATTAGTGGAGATACATTATCAGTTATTGTTTCAAATGGAGATTGTGAAAGTCTCAATAATTCAGAGATTTTGCAAATAGCACCAACACCAAATGCATTTACTCCAGATAATGATGGCGTAAATGATCTTTTTATGAAAGGAGTTGAATTGCAAATTATTAATCGTTGGGGACAAGAATTGTATACCGGAAAAGATGGCTGGGATGGTAAGTTTAATGGAGAAGAAGTCTCGCCTGGAACCTATTATTTTATCATCACAAAATACGATTTAAATAATGTTTCGAAAAAAGAAAAAGGTTCAGTGTTGCTAATTAAATAATTTGTTTTTATATTTACCCTCTTAAATTTGAAATTATGAATAAATTTCTATTTTCCTTATCGGTAATCTCCCTATTTACAATTGGGTTTGTGTTTTCGCAAAACGATATGCAATCAAGTCAGTTTACGTTTAATGAACTTTCTTTTAATCCTGCAAATGCGGCAAGTACACCTAATATTGTTGTTTCTTTGTCCGCAAGAGAACAATGGGCTGGCTTTAAAGAAGCGCCTTCAACTCAATTTTTAAATGCATATACCAATATTGATGGTATTGGAGGTATTGGACTTTCAGTTATTAATGATAAATTGGGTTATGAAAAATCTTTGGGAGTTCATGTGGTTTATGCAAGGAAATTTCCTCTTTCTGATAAAAACTCATTTTCTTTAGGCGCAGGTTTAGGATTTATGAATAAATCAATAGATTATGACAAATTGGTTTTTGAACAAGGAAATGATCAAACCGCTTTGGCTTCGCAAAAAAGCGAATTAAAAAGTGATTTTAGTTTTGGTGCTTCTCT
This sequence comes from Bacteroidota bacterium, assembly GCA_013377115.1. Classification (GTDB taxonomy): domain Bacteria; phylum Bacteroidota; class Bacteroidia; order Bacteroidales; family CG2-30-32-10; genus Cfx2-01. The sequence goes on from JACAAW010000005.1 coordinate 58,238, forward strand.
TGATTTAGCTGCTTTTCATTTTAGCTTGTCAAGCACTCATTTAACACAATCCTTAAATAAATCAACTTTTTATAAAACTCCTCGTCATTATTATATTTTTACAAAATATACTATAAAAGCTTCTGATAGAATTGATGTTGCTCCTTCAGTATTTGTGAAAAGTAGCGAATTTATTAACCAATACGAAGTTAATACCAATGTTTTTCTTGATAAAAAATATTGGTTAGGAGTTTCTTATCGTTTTGATGAATCTGCTGTTGCATTGGTTGGATTTACTATCAATAATCAGTTTCAGGTTGGATATTCCTATGATTTTAATTTAGGACCAATAAAAACCTACAGTAATGGCTCTCACGAGATAATGGTTTTGGCTAAATTTAAAGGATTTAAACAAAAATCTGCTCCTAAGAGTTTCTTTAATTAATTGCCTTCAATTTTCTTGATTTATTAGTGTTTCAATAATAATGGATTGACTTCTATTTCGATCAATATTTTGTTCGTATAATTTTTTTGGTAATAATTCATTTCCAAAAGGAATAAAAAATTAAAAAAAATGCTACATTTTTCTTAATTTCGCACCTCATTAAAAATCTATTTTATGTTACGATCACACAACTGCGGGGAGCTCAATATTTCAAATATTAATGATTCAGTCGTATTATGCGGATGGGTACAACGTTCCAGAGATTTGGGCGGAATGACTTTTGTTGATTTGCGCGATCGCTATGGTATCACGCAATTAGCATTTAATATGGATGTAAATGCGAATCTTTGCGGACAAGCCAGGAAACTGGGTAGAGAATTTGTTATTTTGGTTAGGGGCAGTGTAACTGAACGTAGCAATAAAAATCTCAAAATGCCTACGGGCGAAATAGAGATTATTGTTAACGAAATAGAAATTCTCAATGAATCCAAAACGCCTCCATTTACAATTGAGGAAAATACTGATGGGGGAGAAGAACTTAGAATGAAATATCGCTATCTCGATTTGCGAAGATCAAATGTTAGGAAAAACTTGGAATTGCGACATAAAATGGGAATAGAGACAAGGATTTATATGAATTCCCTTAATTTTATTGAAATAGAAACTCCTGTTTTAATTAAATCTACGCCAGAAGGAGCTCGCGATTTTGTGGTTCCATCCAGAATTAATCCAGGTGAATTTTATGCACTTCCACAATCACCGCAAACATTTAAGCAGTTATTAATGGTTGCTGGATATGACAGATATTTTCAAATTGTAAAATGTTTTAGAGATGAAGATTTAAGAGCTGATAGGCAACCAGAGTTTACTCAAATTGACTGTGAGATGGCTTTTGTAAATCAGGAAGATATTCTTTCCACTTTTGAGGGGCTGGCGAAGCATTTATTTAAAACAATAAAAGGAATCGAAGTTAAAGAATTTCCTAGAATGTCATACGCTGATGCCATGAAATATTATGGTAATGATAAACCTGATATTCGTTATGAAATGAAGTTAGTGGAATTAACGGAAATTGTTAAAGGAAAAGATTTTAAGGTTTTTGATGATGCGGAATTGGTTGTTGCAATTTCTGCCAGTGGTTGTTCGGAATATACAAGAAAGCAAATCGACGAATTAACGGATTTTGTGAAACGGCCTCAAATTGGTTCAACAGGATTGATTTATTTGAGAGTTAACAATGACGGAACTTATAAATCTTCAGTAGATAAATTTTATTCAGAAGAAGAACTTAAGAAATGGGCAATAGCTTGCAATGCACAAAAAGGTGATTTGATTTTTGTGATGGCTGGGAAAACGGAGAAAACTCAAAAAGCAATGAGTGAATTGCGTTTGGAAATGGGGAATAGATTGAACTTGAGAAATCCGGAAGTATTTGCCCCATTATGGGTAGTTGATTTCCCTTTGTTTGAGTGGGATGAAGAAACAAATCGTTTTTATGCAAAGCATCATCCATTTACTTCACCTAAAATAGAAGATATTCCATTATTAGATTCCAATCCTGTTGAGGTTCGTGCAAATGCTTACGATTTGGTTATAAACGGTGTAGAAATTGGTGGTGGATCAATCAGAATTCATAAAAAAGAACTTCAAAATAAAATGCTCAGGATGCTAGGTTTCTCTGAAGAAGATGCTCAGAACCAGTTTGGATTCTTAATGAATGCATTTGAATTTGGTGCACCTCCTCATGGTGGTATTGCTTTTGGTTTTGATAGATGGTGTGCAATCTTTGGAGGATCAGATTCTATCCGCGATTATATCGCATTTCCAAAAAATAATTCTGGTAGAGATGTGATGATTGATTCCCCCTCACCAATTGCCTATGAGCAATTAAAGGAACTTTCAATTAAATTGGATAAATAAAAAAAAGCCTGCAATTGCAGGCTTTTTTCTGAATGTTTTGATTCAACTATAAAACAACAATCTTTTTAATTGAATTTTTTTCACCTACCAAAACATTTACAAAGTAAGTTCCTTTGCTTAATTTATTTGTAATGCTATATGTTTTATGAAATTTTCCTGAAGTAGAATTCGATTTTTCTAATTGAGCTACTTGTTTACCATTGATGTCATAAATAAATATATTAATCATTTCAGATGCTGAATTTGCTAATGAAATAGTTATTTTATCAGTGGTTGGATTTGGAAAAATATCCATGTCAAAATCATTTTTTGAATAATTCTCTATGCCAGTTGCTTTGCTGTAAGTTTTGGTGCATAGAAAAACTGTATCAGTTGAGGCAGTTGCCGCAACAAAAGCACCATAAAAAGTTACTGCAGTTGCATTTGCAATTGAAGGAGCTTTCCAATTAAACGACCAGGTATGACTTCCAGTAGTGCCAGTAGTGCCCGCAGCTCTATGAGTCATGTATTTATTGTCGGTAATTCCAGTAGTGCTAACAGTTTGTGTTGTTGTTGCACTTGTTACAAGTAAAGTTCCTTTTTTATTTCCAATATTGTCTTGAGGAGAAATTTGAAAGCCAAAAATTGTTTTTCCTGCACAAGTGGCAGTAGCTGTGATAGTGTAAGTAGAATCTGGTAGATAACCGGATACTGGAATGTTAGATGTAATCCAACCTGAAACAGTTGTTGCAGGTCCTGTATGGCAAGAAGTAGCACAATTTTGTGCATCTCCTGGTGAGCCAGTGTTTTTTGCTGGAGCTCCAGCTGTGCTAGAAACCAAGGTTTTGTTTATTCCATTAAATAGGAATATTGCAAAAACGATTAATCCAATGGAAATGGTAATTTTTTTTATCATAATTCGTAGTTTTAAATTATTTTGGGTATAAAGATAATAATTTTAGATTAAACAAATTCGGAATAAAACTAATTTATTTCTACCAATTGCAATTTTTCGCTTTCAATATTATTAAAGCTTTATTTAAACTAAAAATTTTACAAACTATTTTTTTGGGAAGAAATGTTTACTTCTATTAATTCTTTCTCAAAAATTCTACCCCAATTTATCAGAGCCCAAACTCTTTCATGAATGTAGAATAATGCAACTTTGGTAAGTAATTCTGATGTACCAAGTTTTATTGAACCAAGTGGGTTTCCAGAATAAATAAAACTAATAAAAATTGTGTCTATAGATCCAAAAAATCTCCAGCTAATACCTTTTGCTAAACTTCTTAAGTGGGCAGGTTTATTTTTTTGTCTCCCCCATGGGATAACATTCCAAATGCGTTCGTGTAAAAAATAGAGAATAATTTTCGTTGCAACTTCAGTGAAGGCTGTTAGGGTTGCCACCTTTACGCTTCCGATAATAAAGTACGAAAGTATAAAGGTGTCAATCGTTCCAATTATTCTCCAACTTACACCTTTAATAAAACTTCGAAGATTAGAATCTTTCATTGGGCAAAGGTAATGATTATCTTCCAAGAATTATTTAAGGAGCAATAAAAATCCTATTTATTACATAGCACTAATAGCTGTTAATTGATTAACAGTGGGTTCCAAAAAAATTAATTTGTGCAATGATTGATAGCCATAGCTTTTTGAATATTATTTTTTATCTTCATATGTTTTTTTACAATTTTTTCTAGGGTTGTTTTTTTCAAATATTCTGTAATATCATCATTTAAACCCATCCAAAACTCATTTGCAACACATATTCTTGAAAGAAAACAAGTAACTGGTTTATTGGTACAATGAACTATTGAAAGTTCTGGTTCAAATGATCTATATATGTCGTATATAGATATTTCATTCATTGGTTTGTTAAGAATGTAACCGCTTTTTTTCCCACCAATATTTGTAATTAAACCTGATGCTTTAAGTGATGAAATAATTGGATCCAAATACTTTTCTGATAATTGTTGGTTTTTTGCGATTTCCTTTTGGAAAATACCAGTTTTTTCGTCATGTAAGCCCAGCTCAATCATAGCTCTTAGCCCGTATCTGACTTTTGTATTTACTTTCATTTTGTAAATTTATTAAAAAGTGAATAAAATGTATAACAATGAAATTTCTTGCTCAAAGATATAATTTTAATTTTGATATAGATGACAAAAATCAGTACTTTTTTTTAGTTTTTTCCTTTTAATTCAATAGTATAAGAGGTATCTAAATTGTTTAATATGAAAATATCCCTAATTTAAAAATGATTTTTCGATGTTGGAATTCATTTTTATTCAAAAAAAACATTGCTAGTTGTAACATAGGTTAACAACTAGCAATTTGTTTGAATTATTTTTATTTTATTAATAATTATTCTTCTTTTTTCAGCATAAGGTCTGGTTTGACATAATTATTATTGTTTTTTGGATTATTATCTGAATTTGTTGTTGTAATGATTTTGGCATTTTTATCGTTAGAAACAGCTTTTGACACTTTTTCCTTAATACAATTAGAATTACTATTCGGAATTGTATCAAGTTTTACATTTCTGCCCATAGAAACAGCTGTTTGAGAAAAACAAACGAAAAAAGGAAAAATAAATACAATCGTTAAAATAATTTTCTTCTTCATTTTTTTAGTATAAAATCATTATTGACAATTCACCTGGGTTAGTATCAGTTGCTGCATTTCCTCCAATATCTGCTGAATTTCCGGCAGAAACCGTAAGAATTTTTGTTCTTAAATCGATGGTGTGTGTTCCTGCTGCGAGCGTAAAACTTGTATTAATTGCACAGGTTCCAAAAGAATTTGATAAGGAAGGATTTGTAACTTGAAATCTATTCCATCCTCCTAGGGGTAAAAATGTTCCATCAAGATAAATCATCATATCTATATTTGCGTATGCCCCTGTAGTAGTTGCAGTTGATCGCGCTCCAATTGTAGCCCATACAAAGACCGTTGTAGGTCCAGTAGTGGTAAAAGTTTGAGTTAAGCCAGGCTGAACAGTAACTGTCGTACTTGTGACGGCAAGTCGGCCAGCAGTTCCAAAAACATGATATTTCTGAATTATCCCAGTTGGACCTGTTGCCCCAATTGCTCCATTGGTTCCATTACTGCCATTCGTTCCATTTGTTCCTGCAACGCCTGTTGCTCCAGTTGGTCCTGTAACACCATTTATTCCATTTGTACCATTTGTACCATTTGCTCCTGCTGCTCCTGCAGGGCCAGTTGGTCCAGTTGCGCCATTTATTCCATTAGTTCCATTTGCTCCAGCAGCACCGGTTGCTCCGGTTGGCCCAGTGGCTCCATCAATTCCATTTGCTCCTGCCACTCCAGTAGTACCATTAACCCCAGCAATTCCCTGAGGGCCTGTAGGACCATTTAAACCAGTGGCACCAGTTGGTCCAATAGGTCCAACTCCAAAACCTGTTGGACCAACCAAACCTTGCGGTCCTGTGGGGCCTGCAGGTCCCTGTGGTCCTGTTGCTCCATTTAAACCATTCGTCCCGGGCAATCCTGCAGTGCCTTGTGGTCCAGTTGCACCATCAATACCATTCGCACCGGCGGGTCCTTGAGCGCCAGTTGCTCCATTAAGTCCATTTGATCCGTTTGTGCCAGAAATACCGGCAGGTCCAGTTGGACCGGCAGGACCGGGTGTTCCTTGTATTGGTATCCATTGAGTTCCATCCCAATACCAAAACTGATTTAGGTCTTTATCAAAAACCAATAAGCCTTGTTGTGTGAGACCGAGGGGGGTAATTGAAGTTCTTTGAACAGTTGTTAATCTGGGAATTAGGATTCCTTTACTGGAAGAAAAAATATCAAGCATTGCAGCAGCATCAGGCGGTTGACCAGTGTTGTTAATTGCAACATTTTGATTTTGTGCTCTAAGTCCTGTAAGAAAAACAACTGAAATAAATATTCCAGTTAAAAAAGTAATTCGTAATCCTTGTTTCATATTCAAAATTTATTTATTAGTTATTAATGTTATTGATCCGTTTTGCATAAATTCTTTTTTGTCTGCACCTTTTGCCGTGATAATATAAAAATATACTCCATCAGATGCTAAATTTCCTTTATAGTTCCCATCCCATTTGCCATCAATTCCTTCCCATTTATAAAGTAGAGAACCCCATCTGTTAAATATTTGTGCCGATAATTCTGTTATTCCTGTTGCTTGAACTGTAAAAAAATCATTATAAGAATCACCGTTTGGAGTAAAAACGTTTGGAATAATTAGAGTCGACTCTTTCATTTCTGATAAGGTCCACCATGTATAGAAATTGGGACTTAATAAAGAATTTGAGTTAACGCTTTGAGATGAAATATTTGCTAATCCATTAGGTTCCATATCCAGCCATGAACCTAAGATATCATTATACCTGATTAATTGCAGTAAATTTTCACTCATTCCAGGATTATCGATTTGATCAACGTCATTTGCTCCATATGAAAATGTTAACTGAAAATCTGGTTTTGAGCTATAATTGGGTTCAACTTTCCAATATCTATCAGCTAATTTTTCTGGCAATTTTCCATCTAGTGAAGGAACTGTTGGAGGTAATGGCAGATTTAAAGCATCTGTTGGATAGGTGGCAAAAACAACATTTCCAGTAGATGGGGAAGCTGAATTATTTATTGAAAGAGAAACATTTTCATCTCTTCCTCCTGCTCCTGAGCCAAAAGGAACTTGAAATGTTCCTGTATTAATTCCAATATTCCACTGAATTTCTCCTAATCCACTTGCAGGCAAACTCTCACTAAATATATAGCCGCTATTGTATGTGATTGCATTAGAACCAGAATTATCAATAATAAATCTATTATGATTTAAATCCAACACAGCACCAATGCTAAGAATGCCATAAACTTTATTATTGGTAATATTTAATGTTTTTGAGGCGTTTGTTAATGTTAAATTCTCGAAAAATGTGGTTGAACTACCCCCGATATTTTGAGTATTTGTTCCGTTTAAAATTACAGTTCCATTTGGAATGGGCTCGATATTTAGAAATACATTTCCAGAAGTGGCATTATTTAGAAAATCACCTTCCAAAATCATTGTGCCGTCTAGTTTTATTTTTCCGTCATTAGTATTGGTTTCATTTGTGTAAGTTCCTCCATACATATAGGCTCCTGATTCGATATAGAAATTAGCACCATTATTAATGATTCCTTGTGAGAAGGTATTTTGGCAAAAAATAATTGAAATAATAATGAGGAAGAATCTGGGGTTCTTGTTCATGTTATACAGAATTAAATTAACTTCTAAATATATAAACAATATCGTGGAAAGTCAATAGAAAATCGATATAAAATAATTATTCATGATTTTTATCATGAATAATTGATTGTTTTGACCGTGAAAAATAATTTTTCAAAAAATAGTGTAGAGAAAATGTTTTGGACCTTTACCCTGAAACAGTTACACTTCGCATAATTATTAGTTTAACATGTCCTCTTCTTTGTTCAAATAGCCATCAATTAATGGATACAAATATTGCCAATTGATTGGTTTGGAAGCAAAATCATCGCAACCAGCTTTGATGCAATTTTCTTTATCCTCATCAAAAGCATACGCTGTTAAAGCAATAATTGGGAGATTGGGTCTGAATTTTTTTATTTCTATTGTTGCTTCATACCCATCCATAACTGGCAGTAAGATATCCATTATTACAAGATCAATATTTCCTTCTTCATTGCATTGCATTACTGCCTCCGCACCATTTTTGGCAATTAACAATGTGGCTCCAGTTTTTTGAAGATATTGTGTCATCAAAAGGATATTATAATCCACATCTTCAACAATGAGAATTGTTTTTCCTATAAAGTAATATTCTTTGAGTTCTGGTTTTTTCTTTTTGTGAAGGGATGGTTCCTTAACAAGAATGCTTTTTGGTAATGTGAAATAAAATATTGAACCTGCTCCAAGATCAGATTCAACCCAAATTTCTCCACCCAATAGTTTTACAAGACCTTTTGAAATTGACAATCCCAATCCAGAGCCTCCAAACTGTCGGGTATTTGATTCTTCTTCTTGTCTAAATCGCTCAAAAATCATTTTCTGATTTTTTGGATCAATTCCTTTTCCCGTATCTTTTACAAAGAATTGGATTTTTTCATTAACAATGGTGTATCCGAAATTTATTGTACCATCTTTTGTGAATTTTAACGCATTTCCTAATAAATTGTACAATATTTGTTTTACCCTTAACTCATCTGTTAATACATTGCTTTCATAATCTTCGATGCCTTTCTCTAAAACAAAAACAATTTTTTCTTTTCCTTTTTGCTTTTTTTTATTTTCGAAAGTGAGCAGTAATTCATACAAAATCTGGTTTAAATTAAAATTATTTTTTCCAATCATTACTTGATTACTATCAATTTTGGCGATGTCGATAATATCGTTTATTAATCCCAATAAGTGATTACCACTTTCATTAATAATATTTACAAATTCAACTCTTTCTTCTTTAGTAATTCTTTCCTCGTTTAAAAGTTGTGCAAAACCAAGAATTCCATTCATTGGTGTTCTGATTTCATGGCTCATATTTGCCAGGAACGCTGATTTTAAACGATCGCTTTCTTCTGCCTTTTCTTTAGCTTGTAAAAGTTCTGTTTCTGCTTTTTTTCTATAAGTAATGTCTCTTATTATGCTTAATACTTTAGTTTCTTCATAAGAAATTATTCTGGCTTCATAATAGTGCATTCCATCAGGCATGCTTAATGAATATTCCATTAATTGCATTTCCTTCTGTTTAAAAGCTTCTTCAAAAACTGGTTTAAATTTTTCGAGAATTTCTATTGGCATAACATCTTCCATCTTTTTGCCAATAAATTTATCTGGTTTCACAAGGAGCAGTTCTTCATTCGGAGCGTGATAATCAATAAAAAAACCTTCTTTGTCTTGAATAAACAGAAT
>JACAAW010000050.1 GCA_013377115.1 Bacteroidota bacterium
ATAAAAAAGAAGGTGACAGCACCGACCGTCCATACAAAAAAAGAACTTTCGGTGAAGATAAAGGCACCGACAGACCCTACAAAAAGAAAACCTACGGCGATGATAAGAAAGATGGCGAACGCAGACCATGGTCATCCGATAAAAAAGAAGGATCTAGCACAGATCGTCAATACAAAAAAAGAACTTTCGGAGAAGACAAAGGCACCGACAGACCTTATAAAAAGAAAACCTACGGCGACGATAAAAAAGAAGGAACTAGTACAGATCGTCCCTACAAAAAAAGAACATTTGGTGAGGATAAAGGCACTGACCGTCCATATCAGAAAAAAACTTACGGCGACGATAAAAAAGATGGCGAACGCAAACCATGGTCTTCAGATAAAAAAGAAGGTGGCAGCGTAGATCGTCCTTACAAAAAAAGAACTTTCGGAACCGATAATGATGATAAATCAGCATACGAGAAATATACTCCGAAAAAATTTGGTGAAAAAAGCAGTTCAAAAACCAAAATAAATAAAAGAGACGACGATCAAGATGGCATTAGATTAAATAAATACATTTCAAATGCTGGAATTTGCTCAAGACGAGAAGCGGATGTATTGATTGAAAATGGTGCAGTTTCGGTAAATGGAAAAATTGTTACTGAATTAGGAACAAAAGTTTCGGTTACTGATGTTATTCAATATGGCGGAGAAACATTAAAATCAGAAAAAAATGTTTATCTAGTTCTCAATAAACCAAAGGATTATATCACCACTCTTGATGACCCACAAAACAGAAAAACTGTATTGGCCTTAATTGGAGATGCTTGTAAAGAAAGAATTTATCCTGTTGGACGTTTAGATAGAGATACCACTGGTTTGCTTTTGTTTACAAATGATGGCGAACTCACTAAAAAACTGACACATCCAAAATACGGAGTAAAAAAAATCTACCATATTATTTTAGATCGTCCACTTGCCAAGGCAGATTTCGAGAAAATTTACAATGGAATTACTCTTGAAGACGGACCAATTGAAGTTGATGAAATCGCTTATATAGCAGCTGATGCAAACAAAAGAGAATTGGGAGTGGAACTGCATTCTGGACGAAATAGAATTGTTAGAAGAATTTTTGAACACCTCGAATACAATATTGTTAAGCTAGATCGAGTTTACTTTGCAGGGATTACCAAGAAAGATTTGCCTCGTGGCAGATGGCGTTTTCTTTCGCAGATGGAAATCAACATGCTTAAAATGATAGGTTAAGGTGTATTAAATCAAAAAATTCCACGTTTTATGGAAGATAATATTTCTAAAAAGAAAATCTGGTCGAAATATCTTAAATACCTTAAACGTTTTTTGCTCTATTTTTTCGGTGCCCTATTTGCATTGATACTTACAGCAGTAATACTTGCCTATATTTTTGAAGATAAAGTAAAAAATTTCGTTGTTGATGAACTCAACAAAAAACTCAATTCCGAAATTTCTGTTAAAGAAATTGATTTATCTCTTATCAAAAAATTCCCTTATGCTTCCTTAACTTTTACTGACGTTGTTGCCAAGGATGCAAATAATTCCAATTTAAAGGGAGATTTGCTTAAAGCCCAAAACGTTTATCTTCAATTTAGCATTTGGGATCTTTTCGATCAAAATTATAGAATAAAAAAGATTGAACTTTCTAATGCAACCTTGAATTTAGTTGTTTATAAAGACAATACAGATAATTTTCATATTTTAAAGGAGACCGGCGATACCACCAACACTTCTTTTAAGTTTGATATACAAAAGTTTGTTTTTAAAAATGTTCATCTCTCTTATAAAGACTTTAATTCCAATCAAGATTATTCAATAGTTGCTAATGATGCCTTGCTGAAAGGAAAGTTTTCTTCTGATAATTACACTCTTAATATCAACGGAAATTTTCTGATAAATCATATCAATTCAAATGAAATCAAGCTTTTCAATAATAAAAAAGCCGATTTGAATTTTGAGCTAGATGTTAATAATAAAAATTCTTCTTACGTAATAAAAGAAGGTGATTTTAATATTGGTGATTTGGTTTTTTTAGCTTCTGGAAGACTTACTTATAGCGAAACCCAAAAAGATTTGGATATAAAAATAGTTGGTAAGGATTTGAAATTAAAATCCTTTGTTGAGGAAATGCCAGGGGTATTTAAAAAATATCTAAAAAATTATGAGAATAAAGGAGAGTTTAGTTTTGATGCGACCATAAAAGGAGGAATTGGCGAAAATGAATTGCCTATGATAACAGCAAATTTTGCAATCAGCGGTGCCGAAATTATTGAAAAGAAAAATGATATCAAACTTGAAAATGTTTCATTTAAAGGATATTACACAAATGGAACGGAGAAAAAACTTTCATCAAACGTGCTTAATATTACTGATTTTTCTGCTAAGCTCAATAGTGGCAGCATTTCTGGAGAAATAAAAATTAAAGATTTTTCTGCTCCTGAAATTTCTGTTGAATTAAAATCAAACCTAAATCTTGCTGAATTTCAAAGATTTGCAAAAATTGACACCTTGAAAAGTTTAAGCGGAGATATGAAAATCGATCTTTCGTTTAAAAGTAAACTCAATAATTTCAGTCATTTTACAAGTGATGATTTTCTAAAGAGCTCAACATCAGGAAAATTAGTCTTGAATAATGTCGCTTTTACCATAAAAAATGACGAAAGAGAATATAAAAGCATCAATGGTATTTTTCAATTCAGTAATAATGATGTGATTATCGATAACATGAATGCCAATATTGGCTCAAATGATATCAATTTGAAAGGTTATTTTAGAAATGTACTATCCTATTTTTTCCTACCAAACCAAAAGTTGATGATTGATGCTGATTTTAAATCCAATAATATCAATATGGATGAACTTTTATCTAAGAAAGAATCAGCGAAAGACACTGTTTACAATTTCAAATTTTCGAAAAATATTGATTTTAAATTGAATATAACAATCAATAAATTTACCTTCAATAAATTTTCCGCAAGCAGAATTACAGGAAAAATTAAGTTACAAAATCAAAAAATGATTGCTGATCCAATTTTGCTTTATGCAATGGGAGGTAAAGCGAGTTTGGTTGGAATAATCGACAATACAAGCCCAAATCTCATAAAAACTATTTGCGACGCTGATATTGATGGAGTTGATATCTCCAAAATGTTTTACCAATTTAATAATTTCGGACAAGATTATCTTCAAGACAAAAATATTAAAGGAATATTGACCACCGATATTCAGTTTAAATCGAACTGGAATGGAGCTTTAGAATGCGATAAGAAGAGTATTTATACACAAGCAAATCTTCAGATAGAACAAGGAGAATTAATAAATTTTAAGCCTCTAAGTGGTCTTTCTAAGTTTTTAAAAGTCAGTGATTTGAATGATGTAAAATTCTCTACATTGAAAAATAAAATTCAAATTAAAAACAGTGTAATTATTTTTCCAGAGATGGAAATAAAATCTTCTGCAATAAATATAAAAGCATCAGGAACACATGGTTTTGATAACGAAATGGATTATCACTTGAAATTGTTATTATCAGATGTTTTGGCTCGGAAAGCGAAAAAAGCCAAAAAGGAAACTGAGGATTTTGGAATTATTGAAGATGATGGTTTAGGAAAAACAACTTTGTATATCACTATTTACGGAAATACAAGCAATCCCCAATTTAAATATGATGCGAAAGGGGCCAAAAACAAAATAATTTTGGATTTAGTAAAAGAAAAACAAACATTAAAGAAAATTTTAAAAGAAGAATTTAAAATTTTCAAAAAGGACAGCACTGAAAATAAGAGCAATATAAAAAAGGAAAAAGACAAAAAGCACAATGTTATATGGAACGAAGACGAGAAATAAATTTTTTTATCTTGGCAACAATTACCAATGAATTACGTTATTAACAAAAAATATTTATAGTTGAATATCTACTCAAAAAAGCAACGTTGGAAATGGATTCTTTTAGCTAGTGCAATGTTAATTGTTGCTGGCTCATTATGGTATACGAGCATTTTGGTAAAAAAGATTTCAAGAGATGAGAGAGAAAAGGTGCAATTTTGGGCAGATGCAATTCAAAAAAAGGCCAGTCTTGTAAAATACACTGAAGAATTTTTTGAAAAAATTAAAATAGAAGAACGGAAGAAAGTTGAGCTTTTTGCGGGAGCAATGGTTCGGATGATAAATGCCGAAAACAGCGAAGATCTTACTTTTTATGCCAATATTATTTCTGATAATGATAATATTCCAGTTATTTTAACTGACGATACTCTTAGAATTAATACCGCAGTAAATGTTGATTTTAGCACAGATTCTGTGAAAGTGCTAAAAGGAAAATTATTAAAAGAGTTTTCCACCTTTAAACCTATTATTGTTAATTTGGGAGGCAATTCGAAGAATTATGTATTTTACAAAGAGTCCAAATTATTTACTGAATTGCGAAAAGTACTCAACGAAAATATTAAATCGTTTATTGGTGAGGTTGTAATAAATTCTGCTTCGGTTCCAGTAATTATTACTGATAGCACGAAGGAGAAAGTAAAAGCATTTGCAAATCTCGATTCCACAAAAATAACTGATAAAGCTTATCTTTCTCAAACCATTTTAGAAATGGAATCACAAAACAAACCAATTGAGGTTGAGTTGGTTAGTTATGGAAAGAGTTATATTTTTTATCATGATTCGAACCTTCTAATTCAGTTAAGAAATTATCCTTATTTTCAGTTTGGAATCATTGGTTTGTTTTTATTGGTGGCTTATTTTTTATTCAGTACTGCCAGAAAAGCCGAACAAAATCAGGTATGGGTTGGAATGGCAAAAGAAACCGCACATCAATTGGGAACACCGCTTTCTTCATTGTATGCCTGGATTGAAATTCTTAAACTTCAGGAAGTCGATGCTGAAACAATAAAAGAACTTGGTAAAGATATTAAACGTCTGGATGTCATTACACAGCGTTTTTCAAACATTGGTTCCCTCCCAAAATTAAAGGAAGAAAATGTTGTTGTTGTGCTTTATGAAGCCATAGAATATTTAAAATCAAGAACTTCCAAGAAGGTGGATTTTAGTATTAACGTTCCTGAAACATCAGATATTATAGTGCCGTTGAACATTCATTTGTTTGAATGGGTTATTGAGAATCTTTGCAAAAATGCCGTTGATGCTATGGCTGGCGTTGGAAGTATTAATATCGATATCGTAGATGACATTACAATGATTTACATCGATATTTCGGATACAGGAAAAGGAATTACAAAATCGAAATTTAAAACCATATTTAATCCAGGTTATACCAGCAAACAAAGAGGCTGGGGGCTTGGCTTAACATTGGCAAAAAGAATCATAGAAAATTATCATGATGGTAAAATTTTCGTGAAACAATCCACCCTTTCAAAAGGAACCATCTTTAGAATTGTTTTGAAGAAATAGTTCAACGCTCCATTTTATTCTAAATCAAACAATTATTATCTTCAAATTTAAAGAAGCCTTGCCATTTGCATTCTTTAAGTTTTGACTTAACCTTGTGTGTTTAATTCCAGGTATTTTAACTTGTTTTTTAATAAGTAAAACCAAGGCCTATTACTGTTTTATACTACTATGTTTATTGGATAAATTTACATATTAGAAAACAGTAAATCCACAACGCTATGAAATCGCTGAAACTACAAAGAATTTTTGATGGAAATAAAATCTATTTATTTATTTTTATTTTTTCCATTATTTTAATGCTTATTGATTTAAGTGTTAAAGCCCAAAATATATCCATATCTAATGATAGCACTTATACTCCAAAAACATCTGCTATTTTAGATGTAAAAGCTATTGACAAAGGATTGTTAATTCCAAGAGTTAGTTTAACTTCAACTACATCTGCCTCACCCATCACGTCTCCAGATTCGAGTCTGTTGGTTTTTAATAAAGCCACCTCTTCTGATGTTACTCCTGGTTATTATTATTGGGATGGAGCAAAGTGGTTAAGAATAAATATTAAAGACAGCAGAAGTATTGTTTCAAAAACAACGAGTGTAACACTTTTAAAATCGGAAACCTTAATAATGGCCAGTAATGATATTTCATTGACTCTGCCATCTATAAATTCCAATGATAATGGGCTAGAAATAACGATAAAAAATGTTGGGACCTACTTGGATTTGATTACTGTTTTAGGTAATGGTGCTGCTTTAATGGATGGTACTGATTCTACACATCTTTATCGATGGCAGTCAAAAACATATGTAGCAGATGGTGGCAATTGGTTTGTGAAAAATCACGAGGAATCTTCAGAAAATATTTTTGAGGTATCTCCTAAGGGCAGTTGGACTACAATTCCTGAAATAATAGGCTTCTTAAATGAGCATATTAAAGCACCTTCATTGATACGGCTTGGGACCCCATTGTGCGAAATTTCTGCCACTCAAGTAATACATTTTTCTTATCCTGTCACCTTTGAAGGACTGTCTTATGGACACGCCACAATAAAAGGTTTAGCAGGAATTTCTGGAAATCCATTATTTGATTGTCAGTCCGATTGTTATTTTAAGAAAATTTTATTTTCCGCACATGACAATTCTGTGGGTAGTGATGCCATACATCTAACCGGAAGCGGAATTTACTGTGAAGTAAAAGACGCTGATTTTGATGGTTTTAATAAAGGAATAGTATCAACATCAAATAATGATTTTTGGGTTTTCGAAACAGATTTTAATAATTGTTTAGGAGCAGGAATTGAAATTGCAGCTGCTGCAGCAAGCGGTGGTTCTATGAAAATTTCTGAAACAGATTTTTTGCAATGCACAAAGGGAATTCATTTATTGTCTGGTCTAGCTGAAACTATTTCAATTTTAAATTGTTCTTTCTATAATACAACAGCTGGAACAGATATAGGACTTTATTATGATGCTGCAACATTTTCAACATTTTTATCTATGTTTATTACAAATAATGCTTGGAATAATCAAGGAACATTTATTAGTGGTTTTGATTTTTCTCGCTCTGATGGTAGGGATGCAAATGTTTTTTTAATAAACAATGCTGGTATGGAAGACGAAAACCCACACTGCAAAATAAATGTAAACAATAATCTTACAAAAACTACAATTACTACTGCAAATACTTTTTATAAAGCAATTTGGACCAATTCTCCAACATCTTATACCTGTAAATGGACCTTAAATAACAATAAGATTACTTATCAGCCGAATAATGGAAAAGATGTTTGGGCCGTAATTACTGGAAATATTTCTGTAAATAATGGTAACCGAGTTGTTACCATTGGTATTGTTAAAAATAATACGACAACAACAAGATATGGGGAAACCGATTTGAGAATTACCACTGGAAGTCAACCGTTCCAATTTTCCACAGTTATTTATGTCCCCGACTTAAAAAAGAATGATTATTTGGAGCTTTTTGTTACATCAAATAGTAGCGGAGACGAAGTAATATTTCAAGACGTACAATGGTTTACCAATACCAAGTAGTTTTAATGCAATTAATTATCTTATGAAAAAGCTAATAATTTCAATAATATCATTTCTCCCAATTATTGCATTTTCCCAAAGCGGAATTGTAAACAAAGGAGCGATTATTAAAGTTCAAAACGGCAGTTATCTTGTTGCAGAAAGTCAATATGGACATTTGAAAATTTCGGACAATGCTGCTATTCCTGGAAAGGTAATAAATGAAGGCGTTGTCACAATTAGCGGAAATTGGACCAATAATGCCACTTATCGCTCAACATTGGGTACTGTGGTTTTTAAGGGAGCTAATACTTCAATTAATGGAACAGCAATAACCAATTTCAGTAATCTTAAAATAAATAAAACAGCTTCTTCCAATAATGTTCTACTAAACTCAAACATTATTGTAAATTCTAATCTTGTCATGACTTCTGGTGATTTATACTTAAATAATAAAAATGCTGATTTAGGGTTAACGGGAATAATTCAAAACGAAACCAATTCCAATAAAATATGGGATGATTATATTAATGGTACAGGAACAATTTCTGTGACCAGAAATAATATTACACCAGTTACCGGTGAGAGTTTTGGAAACATTGGAATTATTATTACATCAAATCAAAGTTTAGGGAATACGCTTGTTACCAGAGGTCATAAGCAACAACTTTCAACTTCTCCGGCTGGAAGCAGTATTTATAGATATTTTGATATTGCACCAGCTAATAATACAGGATTAAATGCCACACTAAGATTTACCTATTTTGATGAAGAAATTCCTTCGGGCATGTCTGAAAGTGATTTTGCTTTATACAATTCCGATAATTTGGGAATAACCTGGGTATACGAGGAAGGAATACCAAATCCAGCTTCAAACTATTTGCAAAAAACTGGCATCAATGAATTTAGCAGATGGACAGCAACAGACCAAGTTACTTCACCTTTGCCAGTTGAATTATTAAACTTTACCATACATAGAGAGAATTCAATAGTGCATTTGTATTGGAAAACGATTTCAGAAAGAAATAATAAAGGTTTTGAAATAGAAAAGAGCATCGATTTAAATAGTTGGGAAAAAATTGGTTTTGTTGTTGGGGCTGGAAATTCAAATGCAGAATTGAATTATAAATTTGATGACGAGCTTTCCAAAAGCATTTTATCAAAAAACAAAAATGTTTATTATCGATTAAAACAAATCGACTATGATGGTGCATTTGTTTATTCAGAAATTAAAACGGTATATATTGAAAATCAAATTAATTCAGAATTTGAAATTGAGATTTATCCAAATCCTGCTACGAATTATGTAAATATTGTTTGTAATACCCCAGAAAAACATTTTTTTATAAAGTTGACGAATCAAGAGGGAATCACAGTCGGAAACTATAAAGCCTTAGGAAATATCTACATTGATTTATCAAATCTTAGTCCAACAACCTATAATATTATTGTTTTTGATCCAGAAACAGGAAAATACTTAAATAAGAAAATTGTGAAGCTCTAAACCTTGAATTTTTTTGTTAGGTTTGTAATAAATTTTTTTATTATGAACCAGCGATTAATTATTCAGGCTTTCCTATTTCTGCTCTCAATTACATTTGTAAAAGCCCAAATAAAACCTATTGAGCTTGTTGAAACCACTTTTACAGTTAGAAATAGTTCCAGCGAAACCTATTATTTTGGTTTGGCGGAAGGAGACAAAATTACTTTCACTGCAGGAGTTACAGGAGGAAGCAGTATTAAGGAAATTGAGTTTTTGGAATATCCAAATTCGGCTTTATTTGGCCAAAATAATGTTACCTTGATTGAAAACAAAACGATTGAAATAACCCATTCTGGAATTTATTATTTTAAGTTTCGCCAATCAGGTTTTTTGGCAGGAAGGCGCTCTTGTCAATTAAAAGCATCTCGACTTCCTGCAAACGAAACTACCGTTGATTTTAATTCTGTGGTTTATTGGGAAAGCAAAACCGATAGTGTTTTTTATTATGAGGATGAAAAATATCTAAAAAGATGTGATACAATCGTAACAGATGTCATTAATCAGCCAATCACTTTAAAAAGAAAAGGCAAAACGGATAAAGTTGCTATTATGTTTTCCCTTCCTGAAAATACGCAAGCCTGGTCATACTGGATTGGTTCGGGAAAAGAAGCCAATACGAGTTTTAATAATGGAGAAAAGCAAATGGCAACAAATTTTCCATTTGTAAAAAAATATGGTTTAATGACGGGTATTGCATTGAATTTCCCTGTGGCTTTTGTTTCTCCGATGAATTGTATTCCTGTAAGCTATACTTTTTTTTCAGGGCAAGAAGAGCAACAATCTTTTATGAATGGTGTTATAAATCCCTCAATGATAAAAAAGTCTTCATGTTTTAATTTTGAAAGTCGAGCAGATACTTTAAAAGGAGTCCAATACATCGGTATTTTTAATGAAAGCAAGAAAAAACTAGATGTCACAATTAGAATAACCGCTGTAAATATTAATCAAATTTGGGCAACTCGGAGCGTAAGAAAGTTTAAATTAGAAACAACATCTATCCCGTATCTTAAGGCGAAATAATTGTTTCACGTGAAAACAAAACCAATCACAGGATTAATTTTTTTTAAATAAAAGATAATCAGCTGTTTGTATTTTTATTTGATTGTAATCCCGAACAATAGAATCCGAAATGTTTTCGTTTTTTACTAATAAATATGTTCTTTTACTTGAAAGGTTCGGATCCAAACTTACATTTTTAAACCTTCCGTAATAACCGTGTAAACTCCAATCGTCCCACATTTTTGGAGAAATATTGATGGTGGATCCAGATGGTATTTTTGAAAGAATAAGATAGGCATCCGAAATTTTATTTTTATCTCGGTCAAAGCGATTTACAAAAAATATGGAAAGAAAAATTCCTCCAACAAAAATCACTATTGAAATCCATCTAAAAATAACGAAACCTTTAGACTGAAAATTAATTTTGCGAAATAAAAACTCCACGAATGGATTGATTAAAACTGCAATTGAAATTGCAAAAAAGGGAAAAGTGGCAAGTATGTAAAACCCGCTTTGTTTCATGCTTATTAAAATTGGCAAGACTCCAGTTAATCCAAACAAAAAGAAAAGTAATGCAACTTTGAAATTATCTTTTAATAATGAAATTGAAGCTTTTTTTGACCAACTCAAAGCAATTACAATAATGCAAATTCCAAATGCAGGTATTAATTCAGAGAATAATTTTTTTACAATAAAAAATCGAGAATCTACGGTGGTGGCGCTTTGCAGGCTTTTGATTACTTGAATATCAATATAGTTTTGAAGGCTTAATTTGGCTTCAGCAGAAAAGATAATTAGTAATAGCAGTGGAATTAAGGAAGAAAGAACCAATAACAAACTTTCTAAAAACATATTTCCAAATGATTTTTTCCTCAAAAACACCCAAAATAGAAAAGGAAAAGTCCAGGGGAAAAACACAACAAAACCTTTTGTTAGAAATCCCAGAGAGAGCATTAATCCGGAAACAAAAATACATAAATACTTTTTGTTATCCTGACTTTTTAAATAAAACAATATTGATAGAGATGTAAAAATTGACAATGGATTTTCAAGTAAATTGTTTGTGCATGCCCACGAAACAAGAGGAATAGAAAACCAAATCAATAATGGAAGCCAATTGTTTTTATAGCCCATTCTTTTCCATATCTTTAAAATGATAATTCCAACTATTACAAAAGTTAGCAGGGAATAAATTTTGTCAATGAATCTAATATCGCCAAAAACGGAATAGAATAAACTATGTATTCCCATAGAAAGCGGCGGGTGTTCGTGAAAATCTGCCAAACAGGTTGCTGTAAAATGAGGATTCCAGAAAGTGCCAACTCCATCAGCAAGATTTTTGGCTATTGTTGAATAAATTAGCCCATCCATAAACATTCCTTTGGACAGTAAACTAGGACTAATAATTATTAAGAAGAGACCAGTAATTAATAAGTAAAAAGGAAGTGTCTGGTTGTATTCATTATTAATTTTCATTCACAAATATATATACAACTTTGTTAAAATCATAAATAAAAAAAATCTCCTCAATACAAAATATTATAACATTTTAAGAAAATTTTATAATACCGATATCTCAATTATGTCCTAAATTTGTAAAATCAATTTTGAATCATCAATTCATTAAAATAATAATAAATGAAAATTAAAAACAATATCGCTTTAAGCAATTCGGGTTTTATTTTCAACCCATCTACAGGAGAATCCTTTTCTGTTAATCCAATTGGAGTCGAAATATTAAATTTGCTAAAAGAAAATAAATCTAAAGACGAAGTTAAAGCCGTAATTCTCGAACGCTATCAAAGTGATGATGATACTTTCGAAAGAGATTTTTATGATTTCGTAAACATTTTAGTTCACTACCATTTAGCCGAAACTGATGAAGAAAAAGGTAATTAATATTGCAGTAACAGGTTTAAATGCTACTGACAATCCTGGACCTGGCATTCCAGTTATTCGTGGGTTAAGAGAAGCTAAAGACTTTGATGTCAGGATTATTGGCTTTGCTTACGAATCAATGGAACCAGGAATTTATATGCACGATTTGGTGGATAAAACCTATCAAATTCCTTTTCCATCAGCTGGACAGGAAAGTTTGTTGGCACGCCTGGAATATATTCAAGAAATTGAAAAAATAGATGTTTTGATTCCAAATTTTGATGCAGAGCTATTTGCTTTCATGAAACTTGAAAAGAAATTGCTTAAAATGGGAATTCATACATTTCTTCCTACTGTTGACCAATTTGAGGACCGTCAAAAAATTAATTTGATGGAATTTGGAAAAAAATATGATATCAAAGTTCCATATGCCAGAACCATATTTTCATTAAGTGAAATTTTTGGACTTACAGCGGATTTTACTTATCCAGTTGTGGTAAAAGGAAAATATTATGATGCTTATATTGCTTATAATCCTGAACAAGTTCAAACATATTTCAATAAGATAAGCTCTAAATGGGGCGTTCCAATTATTATTCAACAGTTTGTTTATGGCTCCGAGTACAATGTAATCGCCTTGGGTGACGGAAAAGGTAATACGATTGGTGCCGTTCCTATGCGAAAACAATTCATTACCGATAAGGGAAAAGCATGGGCCGGTATTACTATTGATGAGAAAAACCTTTTGGAAATGACTGATAGAATTATCAGTGGTTCCAAATGGCGCGGAGGAATGGAACTCGAATTAATGAAAACTCAAAATAATGAATTTTATTTGCTCGAAATCAATCCACGAATTCCTGCATGGGTTTATTTAGCTGTTGGTGCGGGTCAAAATATGCCAGAAGCACTTGTTAAACTTGCATTAGGTGAAGAGGTAAAGCCATTCGAAACCTATGATGTCGGGAAACTTTTTATTCGTTATTCATACGATATGATTATTGAATTGGAAGAATTTGAAAAAATTTCGACACTTGGCGAGTTATAAATTATTTTAGGAAAAATTTAAAAAGATATATTATGTCAAAAATAGAAAAACAAAGATACGAGCGACCAGTAATAAAAAAATTAGAGACAGGAATGCCAAATAAATTTGGTTTACGTACTGAATATGCTCCAAAAACCCATATTGAAGATAATTCAGTAAAAGACCTTGTAAAAGAATATGGTTCACCACTGTTTGTTATTTCAGAAAAAACAATTAGAGAAACATTAAAAACAGCTAAAAGAGCTTTTTCAACTAGGTATCCAAAAGTGCAATTTGCATGGTCTTATAAAACTAATTATATCAATGCAATTTGTAATGTATTTCATCAAGAAGGTTCATGGGCAGAAGTTGTTTCGGGGTTCGAATACGATAAAGCAATTGCCAATAACGTGCCTGGAAATAAAATTATTTTTAATGGTCCAGATAAAAACGACAATGATTTAAGAAAAGCCATCAATAATGATTCATTAATTCATATCGATCATTTAGAAGAATTATATTCAATTATTTTCATTGCTGATGAGCTTCAAAAAAGGCCAAAAGTAGCCATCAGAATAAATATGGACACTGGTATTTATCCAATGTGGGATCGTTTTGGTTTTAATTATGAAAACGGACAAGCATGGGATGCAATTAATAAAATTATGACTTCCAAAAAGTTAGATTTGGTTGGTTTGCATTGTCATATTGGAACTTTTATGTTGAGCGCAAATGCCTACGCTGTTGCTGCATTCAATTTAGCAGATTTGGTTATCAATATTCAAAAGAAATATAATTATAATGTAAAATATATAGATTTGGGTGGTGGTTTTGCTTCAAAAAACACTTTGAAAGGTTCCTTTTTGCCAGGAGCTGATACAAGTCCAAGTTTTGATGATTATGCTGAAGCTATTTCAACCGCATTATTAAATTCTAATTTAGATCCTGAAAATCTTCCAACCTTAATTTTGGAAACAGGTAGAGCATTGATTGATGATGCTGGTTATTTATTAGGTTCTGTAATTGCAAACAAACGTCTTTCTAGTGGGAAACGTGCAACCATCTTGGATATTGGCGTAAATATTATGTTTACATCATTCTGGTACGAACATAAAATTACCCCCGCACAAGAATTTACACACTATACAGAAGATACCGTTTTATATGGACCGCTTTGTATGAACATTGATGTCATTAGAGAAAATATCAATCTTCCATTATTAAACAAAGGCGATAATGTTGTAGTTCACACGGTTGGAGCTTATAATATGACACAATGGATGCAATTTATTACACTTAGACCAAAAATTGTAATGATTGATCCCGAAGGAAAAGTTCATGTTATTAGAGATAATGAAACCAATGATAGTATTGTTTCTTTAGAAAAAACTCCAGAGCATTTAAAGAAGTTTGAATTATAAAAGGTAGAAAATTTTGAAAAAGTCATAGAAAATTATTTTCTATGACTTGAAATTGCTCCTAATTATTTATAAAATAAATCAAATCATTGAAGAACAAACAACCATATTTGTTATTATTCAAAGGTACAATTAACAGCTATTCCACTGTTTTCTTTTCGGATAACTGGATATTGGCTTTTATATTGATGGGCGTTACTTTCTTCAATGTTTATGCAGGACTAAGTGGATTAATTGCGGTTTTGGCAACCAATATTATTGCCTATTTTATGGGCTATAATGAGTTTTCTATCAGTAAAGGTCTTTATGGTTTTAACAGTTTGCTTGTCGGATTGGGAATTGGGATTACATTTGAGCCCAATACTGCATTTTACATTCTCTTATTGTTTTCAGTAATATTAACGCTATTCCTGACTATTTCAATGGAAGGTGTTATTGGAAAATATGCACTGCCATATTTAAGCGTTCCTTTTTTGTTTGCAATTTGGTTATTGTTTTTGGCAACACGCCAATTTCATGAATTGAAAATAAGTGAACACGGGATTTATATTTTAAACGAACTTTACGATGCTGGAGGTATTGCACTTGTGAATAAATATCATCAAATCAATGATTTGCCGATTCCAGATTCGCTTTTTATTTATTTTAAATCTCTTGGAGCAATATTCTTTCAATACAACGCAATTGCAGGAATGTTAATAGCAATTGGAATTTTAATTTATTCTCGAATTGGATTTACACTTTCTCTTTTAGGTTTTTACTCTGCATTTTTCTTTTATCAGGTAATAGGTGCCAATATCAACGATTTAAGTTATAATTATATTGGTTTCAATTTTATTTTAACCTCAATCGCAATTGGTGGCTATTTTATTGTACCGTCAAAATCGTCTTATTTTTGGGTAGTAGTTTTAATACCTTTAATAGTAATAGTGACAATTGCAACATCTTCAATATTTGCTGTTTACCAGCTGTCTATTTACTCGCTCCCTTTTAATATAATTGTTTTGATGTTTTTATATATTCTAAAGTTCAGAACCAAAGGAACTTTAAGAATTGAAGAGGTAATTTCTCAACGGAACTCTCCAGAATTGAATCTCTATTCTCAATTAAACACATCAAAGAGGTTTAAGAATACTTATTTCTTTCCAATTTCGTTGCCATTCTGGGGGAAATGGTCTGTTTCTCAGGCGCATGAAGGTGAGCATACTCATAAAGGCGAATGGAAACACGCCTGGGACTTTATTTTAAAAGATGAACAAAATCGAGCTTTTTCTGGATTTGGAATGCGCAGAGAGGAGCACTATTGTTATAATAAGCCAGTTTTGGCTCCTGCTGATGGTCTTATTGAAGAAGTTGTTTACCATATTGAAGACAATGACATTGGGGATGTAAACGTTAATGACAATTGGGGAAATACCATCGTTATTAAACATGCACAATATTTGTATTCCAAATTAAGTCATTTAAAAACTGACTCAATCAAGTTTAAAAAAGGTGATTATGTTCGAAAGGGTGAAATCATTGCTTATGTTGGTAATTCAGGAAGATCGCCATCACCCCATTTGCATTTTCAATTGCAAGCAACTCCTTTTATTGGCTCCACAACTATTGATTTTCCGATTAGCTATTATATTTTAAATAAGAATTTTAGCTTCGAAATGAAGCAATTTGATCGTCCCGAAAAAGACGATTTGGTTTCGAATATTGATTTAAATATTTTGCTTTCTAAGGCATTTTACTTCATTCCTGGTAAAAAGATGTCGATTTTTGTTAAAAATGGACAAAACCAAATGGACGAAGAGTTGAAGTGGGAAGTTTTTACTGATTATTATAACAATTCATACATTTATTGTCATAATACCCAATCAAAAGCCTATTTCTATAATGATGGAAATATTCATTATTTCAAAAATTTTGAAGGAGATAAAAAATCGATCTTGTTTTACTTTTACATGGCGGCTTATAAAGTAATGTTGGGATTTTATAAGAACATTGTTGTTAAGGACCTTTATCCAGTCTACCTTTTGAACAATAAAGCCATCATGTTTATTCAGGATTTTATTGCTCCATTTTATATGTTTATTAAATCAGAATACACATTAAAATATAATTTTATTGATGATGCAATGAGTTCCAATCATATTGTATTAAAAAGTAAAGCTGAGACAAAAATTAGCAATATGACCAGAAAAAGTATCGATTTTGAAATGGAATTTAAAAACGATTCACTTTATAAATTAACAATTATTAAAAGCGGAAAGACGATAGAGGCAAGATGTATAAATTAGCGGGAGGGGTAATCATATTTTTATTGTTGTTGGTTTCAAAAACGGAAGCACAAAGCACCATGAGTTTTAAAACAATCGATAGTATTTCCTATAATTATTACCAGAAACAAAACTGGGATAGCTTAATCTATTTAAAAAACCAACTTGATGGCTCTGAAGTTGATTATTTCTATTTAAGAATGCGTTTTGGAATTGCTTATTTTGAAAAGAATAAATTTAATAAATCGACAGAAGAATTTAAAAAAGCACTTGAGTTTAATGCACTAGATAGCTTAGCAAAAGAGTATTTGTATTATTCTTATTTGTATAACGTGAAAGAGGGCGAAGCAAAATTAGTGGAACCGGAAAGATTAAGGAAAAAACAAATTATTGATGCGGTTTACGTGGAATTAGGACCAACATTTTCAAATAATAATAAGACAAATCAAACCGCAATTATTGATAATTCTCAGGGAATTTACGAACAGATTGATTTGAGCAAGGATGAAACCTATTTGCATCTGGGTTTAAAACATCAATTAACAAAAAGAATTTCTGTTTATCATGGTTATTCAAATATTGGAATAAATAGAACAAAGCAAATGTTAATAAATGGTTCAGTAGTAACTGATAATTATTATTTGAAACAACAAGATTATTATATAAATGTCAATTGGTATTTAGGAAAGGGTTTTTCTGTTACGCCATTTTTTCACTATTTATATGTGGATTACGAAAAACTAAATGCCTATGAGGAATTACCTGTTGGTTCGGATCATTATTCCTTTTACAAAACAACAACAACATTAAAAGATTATGTTGTCGGACTTTCAATTGATAAACGAATGGGCATATTTAACTTGAATTTAAATGGAATGTATTCCTCTATAAATTATACAACAGGCACACAATTGGGATTAGCTCTAACTTATTATCCTTTTGGAAATACAAATTTCTGGGGCTCCACTTCAATAACAAAAGCAGGATATAAAAGTCCTTCATTTTCAACACAAAAAGGAATAGGTGGACCACCATTGGTTTTTGGTCAAAGCCTAGGAGTTTCATTATTTAAAAAAGCATGGATTGAAGGCAATTACACTTTAGGAACTTTGGCAAACTTCAGCGAAAATAATGCGTTTGTTGTGTATAATAGCACAGACAAAATTGTTAATAAATGGAATATTAGTTTAACGATTCCAATAAACAAAAAAATTGAAGCCAAACTTGGTTATTCATTTTACAATTATCAAAGTTCATACATGTCTTGCGATACGGAAGAAACTTTTACTATTAAACCCACGAAATACGAAAATCAATCAATAATAGGAGGAATAAAATGGAAACTTTAAGGAAAACAATTTTTATTTGTATTTGCTTTTTATTTGCTTTACATAGCAAAAGTCAAAACAATGCAGTTTTATCTGCTTTCGAAAAAAGTTATACTTACGAAACAAATAAAGAATATGCTAAAGCCATTAATGAAATAAAACTTTTGAAAGACGATGGTTATGAGTGTTGTTTAAGACTTGGATGGCTTAATTATTTAAATGCATCATACACTGAATCTGTTGCAAATTATACAAAAGCAATTGGTTTGATGCCATATTCCGTTGAAGCAAGATTGGGAATAGCATATCCACTATCAGCATTAGGAAATTGGAGTTTAATAATTTCTCAATATAATGAAATTCTCAAAATTGATCCAAAAAACTCCACTGTGAACTACCGAATGGCGCTGATTTCTTATACGAATAAAGATTATATTAATGCCCAAAAGTATATTGAAATTTCAGCCAATATGTATCCTTTCGATTATGACTCTGCTGTATTATATGCATGGACAAAGCTACAACTAGGAAAATTTAACGAAGCTAAAGTGTTATTTACAAAGGCATTAATGATAAAACCAAACGATGCTTCAGCTTTGGAAGGTCTAAAATTGATTAAATAAACAAATTAAAATAGAAAATATGAAAAACATAAAAAAATTTATCGGTGTTTTGGTAATTGTATTGGTTGGTTTCTCTTCAGCAAAATCTCAAGATTTAATTTTGATTCAGAATGCATTTGAAGCAAGTTATGCTTATGAAACAAATGGACTCTACACAAAATCAATTGAATCTATAAAAAATGTGTACGATGCAAAATCCTATGAAATGAACTTACGTTTGGGATGGCTTTCTTATAAAAATGGTAGTCTTTCAGAAGCATCTGTTTATTACAAAAAATCAATCGAAATTATGCCAAATTCTATTGAAGCAAAATTAGGCTATGTTTTACCTGAATCTGTTCTTGGAAATTGGGACAATGTGATGAATCAGTATTTGGAAATTATGAAAATAGATCCTAAAAACTCAACTGTAAACTACAGATTGGGTTTGATTTATTATAATAAAGGAGATTTCCAAAATGCATATAAATATTTGGGAATAGCATCAGAATTATATCCTTTTGATTATGATATTAATTTAAATTTTGGATGGTCTTGCGTTAAGCTCGGTAAAAATGAGGAGGCAAAAACAACATTAAATAGAGTTTTGTTGATTTCACCGAAAGATGGTTTTGCAATCGATGGATTAAAGCAAATTAAATAATGCTTAAAGGATTTTATTTCTTAGAAAAAGGAGCGTCAAAATTCGTTGAAGCTCCTTTTTTATTGAAAATTATTTGAAGCTACTCAATAATTCCGCTTCTGACATTTTGATTCTTGTTTCCAAACACTCCAAATTGGTAAGAATCACAATAGCATAAGTTCCGTTTTGAAAGAATTGAACTTCCCACGGTATTTTTTGCGCTTCACCAATATTGGAATCAGTAATATCTGAAGTATTTAATAATTTATTGATGTTTTGGTATTTTGCTTGGTTATCTTTTAAAATACTTAATAGAAATTCTCTGTAATCAACAATCTTTGTTTTTAATTCAACTGCCATCCCTGAGGCACCATCAGCTCCATGCATAAAATTTGTTGTGAAGCTGGACTCTTCTCTAGCTGAAAATTTTCCAATTTCAATTTTATTTCCTTTAATAGCAGGGGAATTGATACCATCCGTTCCTTTGATTAAATCAATTTTTATGGACTCAATTGTTTTTTCTAATTCAATTGTTTTCGTTTTTATTTTTTCAACCTTTTGCTTTTTTTCCAATGGTAAAGAGCTTTCTAATTTCAAATAATCCATATTGTTTTTTAGGGTATATAGTTCATTCGTTTTGGAAAAATCCTCGTACATAGTCACCATAGAATTTAAAATTTCTTTGCCCACACTTAATGAAAGAAAAGCACTAAAAACTGAAATATAAAGCATTAAAAACATTACACCAAGAAAATTTATTACGGACTTCTCTTTTGCTTTATTATGA
The DNA here is from genome assembly GCA_013377115.1 of Bacteroidota bacterium. GTDB lineage: Bacteria > Bacteroidota > Bacteroidia > Bacteroidales > CG2-30-32-10 > Cfx2-01. Next base: position 19,949 of record JACAAW010000050.1, read on the forward strand.
TGATACAAATAAACAGGTAGAAAGTAAAGAAACGGCAATGGTACACCAATTATTAGCATAATTCCGGATCCTGGCCAATGTTGAACTTTAAATAGTGCACCAGAAATACAGATTAATGCACAAATAAATCCTGATAGATGCAAAGAAAATTGTTTCTTTCCTTCTCCACGATAATTATTGAAAAAAGCTAATGGCAGAAATATAAGGGCAAAAAGACCCAAGCCAACAGTTATCAGTATTCCGGCACCAGGCCAATGCATCACCTTGAAAATTGCACCAAAAGCAAACAGATTGAGCAATATGATTCCAAAGATATAAATGAACTTTTTCATATGTTTTATTTTTAAAATTATTACTAAATAAGTTATTTGCTGATATTTTTGTTTTGTTCTAAATTTTGCAAAGCACACATTTCTGCAATTCGAACATTTCTTTGTAAATAATTAAGCTTGGTAATAGCAGCGATAATAGGCAAGTGATAAAATTGGTTGAATTCCCAAGGGACAGATTTGGATTCATTGGTTTCTGCTGAATTTGCTGTTTCTAGAGCTTTATTTATTAGGGTCTTAGATTCATTATTTCTATCTGATGCTTTCAGTAAAATAGCCTTCAAACTATTTATTTTAGATTTTAGAATAAATCCTTTTTTCAATGAATCACCTGGCTCTTCTCCGCATAAGACTTCAGTGGGTATGATTTTATTGTCTTTAGCAATGATAAATTGGGGATTTTTATTCTTTTCTATTGCTTCAGCTTTGCTGCATCCATCTGTTTTAATAATAATTTCTTGTTTGATATCTTCAATGAAATTATTTAGCTCATCTGTACTAACTTCTATTTTTTTAAATAATGTGGAATCTGAAAGTTGTTTGATGTTTGATAATTGCGTGATTATTTCGGCATTTTCAGTTTGAATAAAATTTGAAGTAAACTCAACCTCTTGAATTGGTTTCATAAAAGAATTAAAAACATCTTTTGAAACATTTATTGCAAGCAAAATATTGAAAAGATTAAAGAAAAAGATTCCAATGCAAAGGAAGATGAAACCACCTTTTACGTAAGTTGTATTACTATACATTTTATATGCATAAATTGGAAGAAAAACTGCTGTTAAAAGAGTTGCCCCGACGAGCAACATTGGGCTGGCTCCAGGATAATGCATGGTTTTGAATAAATCTCCAAGCAAATAAATTGCGATTGAAAAAGCACCTAAAATATAAACAGAGTGAAGGTGTTTTACACTTTTATCTCTAAGGCGAGAAACCAAAATTGCTGGAATCAGCGCTATGCAAATAATTAAATAACCAGCTAGCAATAATATTCCTGATCCTGGCCAATGTTGAATTTTAAATAAAACCCCTCCGAGCAATGCAATCCCACCAAACAATCCTGTGATAAAAATAAAAGTGCTTCCTTTCATTGTGATTTCTCTTTTCATTACATACAAAGCTGATGGCAGAAAAACCAGTCCCATCAATGCAAAACTAATTGTTAGCAAAATACCTGCGCCAGGATAATGCTGAATTTTAAATATAGCGCCCACAGCCATCATTGCCATGGAAACTACTCCGAATAATCTCATTGTTTTTTTCATAATACGGTAGTTTTTATCGATTAGAAATAATGTGTTTTCTTGTATTTTCTTTAATCCTTTGTGACCAATTTTTGTTTTAACTTTTTCATATGCTTCTTCAAACGAAAAACCCTTGAAAATTTCATTTTCTACTTCACAGCAGATATGATCAATTAATTCTTCGCGAAGATGGGAAAACGTAATTCCCGCATTGGAAACATCGCTGATTATTATTTCAATATGTTCTACTTTTAGCTTGGCCATTATTAAATGCTAAATGAAGGCTTTAATAATAAACTGATTACATCTACAAACTCTTGAAGCTCTTTTAGTTTTTCTTGAGCAACACTTTTTCCACTGACGGTTAATTTATAATAAATTCTCACCCTGCTATTGAAGATTTCGGATTCGGTAACAACAATACCATCAGTTTCGAGTTTGTGTAAAATTGGATATAGAGCGCCAAATGTGAGTTTTATTTGACCGCTGGTTAGCTCTTCAACTTTTTGTGTAATCTCATAACCATACATTCTCGAATTTTCCGACAGAAGTTTCAATACGAGAGATTTTAATGAGCCTTTTATTAGTTCTTTAGGAATCATAAATTCGTTATTTTAGAAATGGGTATATATTGCAATCTTATATATTGCAAATATAGTATATTTCAATTTAGAATGTCAAGTGTTTTTTTAATTATTTTTTAAAAAATGAAACATCTGTCAGAAAATCAATGCATTAAAGTTTTACCAGGAATAGATATTCAAAGAATAAAAGGGTGCAAAACGACGTTATATTATTAAATCATTTAAAAGAAGATATGAAAAGCGGTAACCATCATTATATAATTAATATTTCTTCCTTCGTTTTATTGGCAGTTATTTTTCTTTCGATGAGGAATAATGGGAATTCGAATTCTGAAAAATATATTTCAATAGAAAAACTTACACAATCAGGACTTTTAAAAACTGAAGTGAAAGGTCTTGGCGGTCATCAAGAAAATTGCATTGAATTTTCTCTAAAAAACTTAACCAATGATTCCCTATTCGTGCTTGTGGAACCAGGTCGAAGACTCACTGCGGACGATTCTGTTTATCAGGACATCTTTATTGTAAAAAAGAACTTAATTGCCCTGAGTCCTTTAGAAAGCAAAACAGTGAGTGGTTATGGCTTTTGCTGTCAAAGTCATGATCATAGTCCGGCAAAAGATTCGAAATTTAGTTTGGGTTATATGGCTCCAAAAGACTGGATAAAATTAGCGACTGTTATTGATGAAAATAAGTTTCCGGTAGGAGCCATACAAAGCGCGGTGTGGACGGTTTCCAACAATCATCCCTTAAGTTCAATTTACGACGAGAATATGGAAAGCATTTCACTCCTTCGAAAAACGGTGGCAGAGATTAAAGGAATCGAAATTCCATGGTACAGCCTTACTTTTGTTAAAGATACAGCCAGATTGTTTTCCGGAAAACCAGAAAGAGTTTATGGTGATTTGGATTATTATATCAATTCAAATTCGAGTATTACCATTAATATTAGAGATAAAAAGGGAATTTTAGTAAAAACCTTGGTAAAAGACGATTCCAAAGGACCAGGAAAATACCAGTATAAATTAAATTTATTCGTAAAAGGCTGGCCAAAGGGCGAATACACGGTTTATGTATTTCAGGATTTTTCTAATTTAAATATGAAGAAGACTTTTGTGTTGTAAGTTAAGCTGTGCTGTTGTTGCTGGTCACTGAGCCTGTCGAAGTGCCCGTTGAACAATAAATCCAGAATGTCATTCAGAGCAAAGCGAAGAAACCATTTTTGGTAAAATAATGGTTTCAAAATAAAATTCATTTTTAATTATTATTTGGCTCGTATCCTTTTACGGTTCGACCATCGTACAAGATTGAAAAAAAAATTATACTTTTTTATTTAAGAACAAGGAACATCGATTAACGATTT
>JACAAW010000051.1 GCA_013377115.1 Bacteroidota bacterium
TTGTAAAACCTGATCAACTTGATTTTTCAATCGATTATTTTCATCATAAATAATATTGGCATATTTCAGCAATTTCTCTTGAGATTCAAAAACATTTGGTTTCATTAACATTTCACTGGCTAATGAAATTGTTGAAATCGGTGTTTTAAATTCATGAGTCATATTATTAACAAAGTCGGTTTTAATTTCGGATAATTTCTTCTGTTTGATAAAAGATAAAATCGTGTAAGAAAAGGTAGAAACAACTATTATCAGAAAAAATGCTGAAAAAATCAACCAAATAATCATTTGCTTAATTACCATTGATTTCTCATCAGGGAAATAGATTCCGAGCATATAGGAATCTGGCTTCCACAAACATGAAAGCGAAATTGTATGATCACTTTTCAAAATCTTTTCTTCGTATTTTGAATTATTTCCCATCACAAATGCTTTAGTTTTGCTTTGAAAAATACCATATTCATAATCCGTACCAATGGCCAAACTTTTAAATTCATCAATAATTAATGAATCCAAAACTTTTGGTTTAATTACATCTAAAAATTTTCCGTCGTTAACTTCACATTTTTTTTGACATGACTTTCCGCATTCGGCAGAAGGCATCACAACATCTTCAAATTTTGAAGATTGACAAGTGACTAAATTGCTAACAACATTTTTTAGTGCAATTCTAACACGATGATTAAATTGTTCTTCTTTAAGGTTAATCGCATTACGGACCCAAAAAAGTTGGGTAAAAACAATCCCAATTAAGGATAGGGAAGTAATAATAATGATTAATTTAATATTTCGCGATTGCATTCAACAAAAGTACAACTAAACAATTAAAACAGTGTAAGTTTAACATTTTATTAACAAAAGAAGCGGATAAATAATTATTAACAATCACAAGATTTTGGATGTTTAAAAAAAATTCTGCAATTACAAAATCACCATTTTTTTTAAATTAGCTTTGTATAATAAAAACCTTAAAATGGAAACCGTACAAACAGTATATTTGGGAGAATTGCGAACAAAAGCAAGACATTCTCAATCAGGAGTTGAAATAATAACAGACGCACCAACTGATAACAATGGAAAAGGGGAAGCATTTTCTCCAACAGATTTGTTGGCAACTTCACTTGGAAGTTGCATGTTAACAATTATGGGGATTGCGGCATACACGCATGGATTTAATATTGACAATACCAAAGTGAAAATCACAAAAATAATGTCGGCAAACCCACGTAAAGTAAGTGAAATAATTGTTGAGCTGAACTTTCCACCAAATAATTACTCCGAAAAAGAAAAAAAGTTTTTTGAAATCGCGGCAAAAACTTGTCCTGTTTCATTGAGCTTACATCCTGACATTAAACAAACAATAATATTCAATTATTAAAATGGCTGAATTCAATTTGCCTGTTGGCGTAAAAAATACGATTGAAATTACCGTAAGTTCAAATGATACCGCCGCAAAATACGGATCAGGGTTAATTGAAGTTTTTGCAACCCCGGCAATGGTCGGTTTAATGGAAAATACAGCACAATTAAGTGTTGGAAAATTACTTCCAGAAGGTTTTATAACTTTAGGTACCGAAATAAACGTTCAACATTTAAAAGCGACTCCTGTTGGGATGAAAGTGAAATGCGAATCCGTTTTAATAAAATCTGATAATAAAAAACTGTCCTTCGAAGTAACCACTTGGGATGAACAAGCCATTATTGGAAAAGGAACTCACGAAAGATACATCGTGGAAGCTAAAAAATTTATGGAAAAATTGAATTCTCAAAAATAAACTCAAAAATATGAAGAAAAATATTGCAATCGTTGCAGGCGGAAATTCAGGAGAATCAGAAATTTCAATGAATAGTGCAAAAGTTATTCAAGAAAATATCGACAACGAAAAATACAATGTTTACACCATCTATATTAAAGGTAGAAATTGGATTTATAAAACCAAGGAAAATAAAGATATCAGCGTTGATAAAAATGATTTTAGTATTAGCCTGAATAATCAAAAAATAAATTTCAATTGTGTTTTCATAGCAATTCATGGCACACCAGGCGAAGATGGAAAATTACAAGGATATTTTGATTTATTAAGCATCCCTTATACTTCATCGAATTTGCTAACATCAGCAATTACTTTCAATAAAAAAGTTTGCACAACACTAGTTTCCACTTATGGCGCAAACGTTGCAAAATCAATCGTGGTTTCAAAACAAAAAAAACTAACTATTGAAGAAATCCTGAAAGAAATTTCATTGCCATGTTTTGCAAAACCCAATAATGGTGGTTCAAGCATTGGAACTTCGAAAGTAAATAAAGTGGAAGATTTACAAAAAGCAATTGATGAAGCTTTGGCACAAGACAGCGAAGTTATTATTGAAGAATTTATCCAAGGCACCGAAATAACATGCGGAGTCGTAAAATCTATTAACGAAATAATTGTTTTACCAATAACTGAAATTGTTCCAAAAACAGAATTTTTTGATTGGGAAGCGAAATATAAAGGAGCTTCAGAAGAAATAACCCCTGCCAGAATTTCAAAAGAAATTGAAATTGAATGCAAAAGAATTTCCTTAGAACTTTATAAAAAGCTTAATTGTAGCGGCATGTCGCGTTTCGACTATATTATTTCTAAAGGAAAATTGTTTTTTCTAGAAGTAAATACGGTTCCAGGTTTATCAGAAAGTAGTATAGTTCCTCAACAAGCAAAAGCGATTGGAATTAGCGCCAAAGAATTGTATACACTGGTAATTGATGAAGCTCTAAATAGAATCTAAATTGCCTTTGTAAATTGCGCCGCCAATATTATCGCATTTTGCACCAGTAACGCTTTTCAGACAATTCACTTCGTTCCGAATTCTTAGAACACCAAGGAAAGCAAAAATGAGTGCTTCTTTAAAATCAACTATTAATTTGTCGGGAATTGTAATAATATTTTTTGTTTTATCTTGAATTAATTCAATCAAAAATTCGTTAAATGCACCGCCACCAGTAACTAAAACCTTTTCATTTTGCTTGAAATTGATCGCTTTTGCAATTTGATTTGATGCATGCTCGCAGAAAGTTCGAAGTTTATCTTCAACAGGCAAATTACTTTCCATAAAAACTGGAAAAACATTTTCTAAAACCCATTCTTTTCCTAAACTTTTCGGATAAGGTTTGTTATAAAATTCAAGAGCATCTAGGGCTTGTAATATTTGAATGCTGCATTTTCCTTTTCTAGCAATAGCACCGCTCTCATCAAAATCTAATCCTAATTCTGAAACCAAATTATTCAATACAATACTTACAGGACAAACATCAAAAGCATGGATATTTCCATTTTCTTTAATTGAAATATTCGCAAATCCACCAAGGTTTAAACAAAAATTAAAATCGCTAAACAAATGCTGATCACCAATAGGAACCAAAGGTGCGCCTTGGCCACCAAGCGATACATCCATCGTTCTAAAATCGCAAATTACATCAATTCCATTTTCTGCGGCAATGGCAGCACCGTTTCCAATTTGAAAGGTGAATTTTTTTTCCGGTTGATGAAATATGGTATGACCATGAGAAGCAATAAAATCAGGCTTTAATTCGAATTCAGAAATAAATTGATTGACAATTTTACCAAGGTAAAAGCCATATTCTCGGTCAATTAATGCTAAATTCAAAGCATCACTATTTTCAAGCGATTTAAGCGTTTCTTTCCATACATTGCTGTATTGATAAGTTTTAGCTTTAACAATATTGAAATTCCATTGGTTTTCCTTGAAAATAATCTCGCAAAAAGCAACATCTAAACCATCTAAAGAAGTTCCGGACATTAACCCAATAACACTATACTTCTTATTCTCTTTCACAAAAGATTATTTAAAGTTTCTAATTTAATTCCGCGAGAGCCTTTTAAAAGTATAGTGGAATCGCTAATCGGATTATGTTGGATAAAGACAAAAGCATCCTCAACTTTTGGAAAAAATTTAAAATTAAAATCTTTACTAAATTTAAAAAATTCGGTCCCAACAATAATTACATCATCAAATTTTAAAAGATTGATTAATTTCAAAATTTCAAGATGCTCAGATTGGCTTTCCGAACCTAATTCACGCATATCACCAATAATAACAACCTTTCGTTTTGCTGGAATATCAATAAAATTATTAATTGAAACAAGCATACTTGAAGGATTGGCATTGTATGCATCCAAAATTAATGTGTTGGTATGAGAATGTTTAACTTGGGATCTATTATTTGAAGGAAAATAATTTTCAATTGCTTTTTTAATTTGAATTGACGAAACATCAAAATAACTTCCAATGCAAACTGCAGCCATAATATTTTCAAAATTGTACTTGCCAACCAAATTTGTTTGCACACTTATCGTTTCATTTTTTATTTTCAGATCAATTTTAAGAAATGGATTCATTTCAACAATTTCACCCGTAAATTCAGAATTATTACCAGAATAATAAATTGCATTACCCTCTTCAATTAAATCAACAAGCATAATATTTTCAGCATTTACGAACAGTTTTCCGCTATTTTTTTTGACACTTTCATAAAGCCCCTTCTTAGTCTTTATTACCCCATCAATACTTCCGAAACCTTCCAAATGAGCTTTCCCAATATTGGTAATAATTCCAAAATTAGGAATAGCAATTTCACAAAGCTCGGCAATTTCACCAATGTGATTTGCTCCCATTTCAATTATTGCAATTTCAGTTTCCTTAGTAATACCTAATAATGTTAATGGAACTCCAATATGGTTGTTTAAATTGCCTTTTGTGGCAGTAACAGAATACTTTTCGGATAAAACAGCATTTAACAATTCCTTTGTTGTTGTTTTTCCATTTGTTCCAGTAATTCCAATTACAGGAATTTTCAATTGCCGCCTATGATGGAACGCAAGGTCTTGAAGAGTTGTTAAAACATCATCGACCAAGATAAACTGATCATTTAATTCAAATTCAGGTTCATCAATAATTGCAAATGCACATCCTAATTCAATTGATTGAAGAGCAAAATTATTTGCATTAAAGTTGGCTCCTTTAAGGGCAAAGAAAATAGAATCTTTTCTAATATCCCTGGTATCCGTAGAAATAATTGGATGTTTCAAAAAAGCTGAATACAATCCTTCCATTGATAATTTCATAAACCGTATTTAAATAAAAACCCCATTTACTTGTTTTAGCAAATGGGGTTTCAATATTTCAAATTATTAATTAGATTAGTAATTACCCATTGGGCTACCCACTCTGGTCATGCAGCATCTAAATCCAAGAAAATCTGTTGATTGTTTTTCATCAAGATATCTTCTTGTACCTGCAACGTTCCAGTATGCCCTGTCTTTCCAGGATCCACCTTTATATACTCTTGCTTGATCATTAATCATAGAAGAAAAACCGTATTCATACATTACCTTGTTTTTCTTTTCAGCATCTTTGTATTCAGGTTGGTCATAATAAATACTTGAACTATAATCACCATCTAGAAAATTAATATTATCAGCTGAACGATAATTCCTTCTATTGGTACTTTCTTCAACAGTAACATCTCTTTTCTTAATATGACCTAAACTATCTTTTTCATCAATATTTCCATCTTGATCTAAAACCTGAGTTTGATAAACGTTACCTCTAAAAGATCTGAAATCATTTTGGTCTTCAGGAGTTAATGGTCTATAAACATCCATTACCCATTCACTAACGTTTCCAGACATATTATACAAGCCATAATCGTTAGGCCAATAAGAAAAAACAGGAGCAGTAATATCTGCAGCATCATTTAAATTTCCAGCAACCCCCATATTATCACCACGTCCGCGTTTGAAGTTGGTAACAAATTCTCCCAAATTTGCATCTTCATCAGTTCTTAAAATATGACCATTCCATGGATACATTCTTCTTTCAACAACTCTTTCAAATAAAGCATTTCCAATTAAACCTAATGAAGCAAATTCCCATTCAGCTTCGGTTGGAAGTCGATAACGAGGCAATAATATCCCGTCTTCAACTCTAACTTTGCGAGTTCCAGTTCCATTTGGATTTAAATCAATGAGGTCATTTTTAACAACTCCATCGTATTGGCCAGCCAAATAAGCATCGGTATTGAAATTATTTTCGTTTGTTTGAGCAGGATCAATTTTCAAGATACCTTCCCTTATTAGAATATATTCGTTCACTCTATCAGTTCTCCAAGCACAATAATCATTTGCTTGTGGCCAATTTACACCCACAACAGGATAATCGCGATAAGCTGGATGTCTCAAATACAATTCAATGTATGGCTCGTTATAAGCTAATTTATCTCTCCACACCAATGTATCAGGAAGTGCTTTTTTAAAAATCTCTGGAAAGTCAGTTCCATAAACTCTTTTTAACCAGTATAAATATTCAAGATAATCTAAATTTCTAACTTCGGTTTCATCCATATAAAAAGAAGAAACGGTAACTCTTCTAGGAATATTATTCCAATCGTATAAAACATCTTGTTCGGTTCTACCCATTGCAAATGTTCCACCTTCAATTAAAACTAATCCAGGTCCAGTTTCTTGTTCTTCATAAGGCACTACTTCAAATCCACCATTTTTGGGATTATTGTATTCCCATCCAGTAGTTTGAGAAGTTTCTTTATTACAAGAGGAAAAAATAATAATTGCAGTTACAAAAGAAAGACTTGTAAAGATGCTCTTATTTCTCATTTTCATAATTTTTGGTTTTAATAATTTTCTATATAACTAAAATGATGGACAGTTTATTGCCCTAATTCGTTTCTTTTTTGGTTTACAATCAAATTGCAATGCAACTGAGAACTCATGAGCCCCAGCAGTAGCATTACTAAGCTTGGAAACAGTTAAATCATAACTATACCCAAATTTAAAGGAATTTGTTTGAAATCCTAACAAAACAATAAATGCATCAGCATTGTAAAAATTTTGACGGAACCAAACTCCACCAACCATTGGATATCTTGTAAAATATAATCCATAATTCATTTCTTCAAAATCTTTTTGCTTTACATAAAGGATATTTGGTGAAATAGTAGGATCAGTAATTTTTCTTCTTTTTCTTCTATGCTGCAAATCAATAATACCACCTAAATGAAATGTATATTTTGCAGGAAGCTTACTAATTGTAAAATAGCCTTCGTTTGGCTCTGTCATATGATGCACAGCGAAACCGCCATAAATACTTTCACCATAAGCTAAAATACCAGCCGAAAAATCAGGAGTATATTTGGTAAGTTCATCAGGTTGACGTTCTTGAGTATTCCAAATAAACCCATATTTTGGATCAATTTGATCTCCAAAAGTTAGTTTTTCCCAATCTAATTTCTTTTGAAAAATAGTTCCTTGTAATGCAGCCCTTATTGAGAAAAAACGATTTACTGAAAGTTTATAAGAATACAAAAGACTAAGCATATTTGTATTAAGAGTTCCCTCACCAGCTTTATCTGCACTGAACATTACTCCAATTCCACCAGATAAACCTTCTATATGTTGGTCATAGGAAGCACTATAAGTAGTGTAAGTTCCAGCGATTGAAGGCCATTGATTTCTATAATTCATAATTAACCTAGGACAAACAGCCGTGCCCGCAAATGCAGGATTTAAAAACAAAGGATTCGCATAATATTGCGAAAAATGCGGATCTTGAGAATAGCTAACTCCACCTAAACTTATTGTTAACAATAGTATGAGTAAATGCTTCTTGATCATATTTAGAGTTCTTGGTTAATAATGTTTTAAGTTGACAATATTACAAATTAATTTTTAAATAAATTAAATTTATTTAAAAAAAAACAACGTCACACAATAATTCATTAAACTCATCGTTTGTTTTGCAAGTTTTTATTGAATAATGTGATTTTATACGGATGAATAAAATATTTAGTTACAAATATAACACTTTTTAATCCAAATTAACAGTAATTTTATTTTTTATTGAAAAAAACTTTACTTTTTTTTATTTCTATTATTATTTTTAGTTTTGAGGTTTAATTTTATTTTGAAGAATAGAGGATTAATTATGAAAAAAAGAATTGGCGTTTTCTTTCTTGTTTTAATTTCCACAATAGCTTTTTCACAGAATTTTCAAAAACAAAAGCAAAACATTGAAGAAAATCAGAAAAATATTATTTGGGAAAATGTGCAAAAAATTGAAGTTTCAGAAAATCAATTTGAATCTTTTTTGTATTTTCGAGATGCGATTTTTAATGAGGACTATGGAAAATTGCCAGTTTTTTTCGAAAGGGTTAAATTACCCTCAATCAGCGACAGAACGATTTTTGGCACTTACGATGAAGTTTTCATTGAACTTACCCAGAAGGAAATTGACGCAATTGAACCCGACTTAATCAAGATTAAAAATAATTTGACTTCGAACGTAAATTTAAGTATCGAAAAGAAAATTCCTTTTTCAAATGTGTATTTTCTTCCATTTCGAAAAAATCCTACTTCTGGCAAATATGAAAAATTGATTTCTTTCAAAACCAAAATTACCTTTGAAAAAAGCAATCTAAAACTTACAAACACTCAAAGAGTTTATGCAAACAACTCAGTTTTAGCAACTGGTAATTGGTATAATTTTTACGTTAACAGCACCGGCATTTTTAAAATTTCTTATTCTGATTTGGTTGATCTTGGAATTGATTTGGGATCACTTAACACCCAAAACATCAGAATATATGGTAATGGTGGTGGAATGCTGCCTGAAGACAATATTACTTACAGACCAGACGATTTAATGGAAAACCCAATTATTGTCAAAGATTTAAATAATAATGGAATTTTTGATAGTGACGATTACATACTTTTTTATGGACAATCTCCAACAAAATGGAAGTATAATTCTACTGATAAGAAATTTCATCACAGGATTAACGACTATTCTGATGTAAGTGTATATTTTATTACAGCTGACCTTGGAGTTGGAAAAAGAGTTACCGATCAGGCAAGCATAACGAATCCTGCTAATGCAACAATAACTACTTTTAACGATTACGCATGCCATGAAAAAGATTCAGCCAATTTAATTAAATCAGGTAGAGAATGGTATGGAGAAATGTTTGACATCATTACTGCGCAAAGTTTTTCATTTAGTTTTCCAAATATTGATGCATCGTCAAAAGTTTATCTTACAACAAATCTTGCGGCTAGAAATACGAATTCTCCTACACTTTTTTCAATTAATACAAATGGTTTTGCAAATACATTAACTGTACCTTCGTTCACACCAAACGGACAAGGCGAATATGCCAGAGGAGCGTCAAAAATTGATTCTATTTCAACTTCAAACCCAAACATAGTTGTAAAAATTTCAAAATCAACTTCAAGTGCAATAGGCTGGTTAAATTACATCGAAATTAACACTCGTCGAAATTTAATTTTTTCAGGGAGTCAAATGGCATTTCGAGATGCTGTTTCAGTTAATCCTGGATTAATCGGAGAATTTTCCATTGGGAACGGAAGTCCAAATCTTAAAATATGGGACGTAACAAATCCTTTTGAGATTACAAACCAACTATTTAACATTAGCGGAACAAATATTACTTATAGAAACAGTTTAGATTCAATAAAAGAATATATTGTTTTTAACGAAACAAACTTAGGAACAATAAGAACTATTGGTAAGGTAGCAAATCAAAATCTTCATGCCCTGGGTCAATTTGATTTTATTATTGTTTCCCATCCAAATTTTGTAAGCGAAGCCTACAGGTTGGCAAAAATTCATGAAAATCAAGATTCCTTATCTGTGGTTATTGTCACACCACAACAAATTTACAATGAATTCTCATCAGGAAATCAAGATATTTCAGCAATAAGAGATTTCGTTAAGATGTTTTATGATAGGGCTGCTGGTGATACAAATTTATTACCAAAATATCTTTTGCTTTTTGGTGATGGATCTTATGATAACAAAAATCGAATTACTTCAAACACCAATTATATCCCAACTTACCAATCATCTGGCTCATTAAATTTCGCAGATTCATATGTTACAGATGATTATTATGGAATTTTAGACAATACTGAAACAATGTTGTTAAATGGAACTCTCGATATTGGAATTGGAAGATTTACTGTGCAAAACTTTGATGAAGCGAAGAATGCAGTGGATAAAGTAGAGCGATATTTCAGTAAATATGATTTGGTAAATCAAGGTGGAACTTGTTCAACATACTCTAATACAATTTCGAATTTTGGCGATTGGAGAAATACAATTTGTTTTGTTGCCGATGATGGTGATGGAAATATGCATGTAGCCCAAGCAAATCAAATGGCAACATTTGTTGATACGGCTTACAATAATTTTAATGTGGATAAAATTTATTTGGATGCTTATCCTCAAGTATCTTTTTCCGGTGGACAAAGAGCTCCTGATGTAAATGATGCAATCACAAAGAGAGTAGAAAAAGGAGCCTTAATTGTTAATTATACAGGACATGGCGGCGAAGTTGGCTGGGCTCATGAAAGTATTTTAACAGTGGAAGAAATTAATAGCTGGACAAATTCAAATAATATGCCCGCATTTATTACTGCAACTTGTGAATTTAGCCGATTCGATGATCCTGCAAGAACTTCTGCTGGAGAATATGTTTTTTTGAATCCCAATGGTGGTGGAATCGCCTTGTTCACAACAACTCGTTTGGCCCAATCTCAAGCCAACTTTGCCTTAAATTCATATTTCTATAAAAATGTTTTTGAAAGAGTTAATGGAAAATATCCAAAAATGGGAGACAATATCAGAACTTCCAAAGTTTTAAGTGGTTCAGGCGGATTGATAAGAAATTTTGTTTTAATTGGCGATCCTGCTTTGCAACTGGCTTTCCCAAATTTAAATGTGGTTACAAATACTGTTAACTCGCATCCTGTTTATTCAGAAATTGATACTTTAAAAGCCTTTTCAAAAGTAACTGTAAGTGGAAATATTGCAGATGCAAATGGAATCAAGCAAACCAATTTTAATGGAGTATTATACCCAAGTGTTTTTGACAAAAAAATGCTCTTTGCTACTCTTGGTAGCGATGATATCCCATTTGATTTTCTTTTACAAAAAAATCTTTTATATAAAGGAAAAGTTAGCATAAAAAATGGAGATTTTAATTTTTCATTTATCGTACCTAAAGATATTGCTTACAATTATGGCATTGGGAGAATAAGCTATTATGCAAAAAATGAAACTACTGATGCTTCAGGATTTTATGAAAATCCAAGTTTTATTATTGGTGGTACGGATACAAATAGCCTGAATGATGTAACATGCCCAAACATAAAATTATATTTGAATGATTCAAAATTTGTTTTTGGTGGAATAACGGATGAAAATCCTCTTTTACTTGCATACGTTTCAGATTCGAATGGAATTAATACTGTCGGAAACGGAATAGGTCATGATTTAACGGCAATTCTTGACGAAGAAACAAATAAAGTGTATTCACTAAACGATTATTATGAAGCCGATTTAGACACTTATAAAAGTGGGGTAATTCGCTATCCTTTTTCTAAATTAAGTGAAGGTAATCACAATCTTAAATTAAAAGTTTGGGATATTTATAACAACTCTGCTGATGCTTATACCGAATTTGTCGTTGCATCTTCTGCCTCATTAGCATTAAGCCACGTTTTGAACTATCCAAATCCATTTACTACAAAAACATCCTTCTTTTTTGAACATAACCAACCTTGCTGCGATTTGGAAGTCCAAATTCAAATTTTTACTATCACCGGAAAACTTTGCAAAACAATAAGCACAGTAGTTTTAACAAATGGCTTTAGGGCTGAACCAATTGATTGGGATGGACTAGACGACTATGGGGATAGAATAGGCAAAGGAGTTTACCTATACAAGCTAAGAGTAAGAGATAAAGAAGGTTCCTACTCGGAAAAACTAGAAAAATTAGTAATTTTAAAATAAACAATATATTTCACAAAATATCGTTATATTTGCACTTATAAAAATTTTGCTTAAACATGAAGAATTTTATCAACAAACTTATAGTTATTGCAGCTTTCGGTTGTTTTTTCACACAAAACATTAACGCTCAAATTACTACAGGAGAATTATTAGGACAAGTGAACACCATTACTACTGCAGTTCCATTTTTGATGATTGCACCAGATGCTCGAGCAGGTGCAATGGGTGATGCAGGCGTTTCCTCTGAGCCCGATGCAAATTCTTTGCATTGGAATCCTGCAAAATATGCCTTTATCGAAAAAGATATGGGTATCTCAATTTCCTACAGTCCATGGCTAAGAAAACTGGTAAATGATATTAATTTAGCATATGTTTCAGGTTACAAGAAAATTGGAAAAAACCAGGCTATCGCTGCATCTTTGCTTTATTTTTCTTTGGGTGACATTACCTTTACAGACATTGTTGGAAATACCATTGGACAATTTAAACCAAGCGAATATGCTGTAGACTTATGTTATTCAAGAAAATTAGCTGATCATTTCTCAGGTGGTATCTCTTTGAGATATATCCATTCGAATTTAACTGGTGGAATTGATTTGCAAGGTGGTCAAAAATCACATGCAGGAAATTCAGTTGCAACCGACGTTTCTGTTTATTACAATAAAGAAATTGAAATCAGCAAACAAAAAACACTATTTGCATTTGGCGTAAACATCTCTAATATTGGAGCAAAGATTTCTTATACAGATAATACAGAAAAAGATTTTATTCCAATAAATTTGCGTCTAGGACCTTCTTTAACCACGAACTTAGATAAGTATAATTCATTAGGTTTGGTGTTTGATCTTAATAAATTAATGGTGCCAACACCACCTCATTATGATACGGCTGGGGCCATAATAGCAGGAAGTGGTGACCCAAATGCAGGTATTGTATCTGGTATGTTTGGATCCTTTTCTGATGCACCAGGAGGTTATAAAGAAGAATTACGCGAAATCACCTATTCTGTAGGTCTAGAATATTGGTACGACAAACAGTTTGCCGTTCGCGCTGGTTATTTCTACGAACATGCAACCAAAGGAAACAGAAAATATTTTACTGTTGGCGCTGGATTAAAATACAATGTATTTGGTTTGAATTTAGCTTATTTAATTCCAACCGAACAACATAATCCTTTGGAAAATACATTGAGATTTTCACTTTTATTCGACTTTGACGCATTTAAAGACCAGAATAAAAAAACAAATTAATGAAAATCAAAGTTGGCTTTGGATTCGACGTACATTCACTCCAAGAAAACAGAGAATTTTGGCTTGGTGGAATTAAAATTCCACACACAAAAGGAGCCTTGGGCCATTCTGATGCCGATGTTTTAATTCATTCTATTTGCGATGCTTTGCTTGGAGCTGCAAATTTAAGAGATATCGGTTTTCATTTTCCAGATAATTCCCAGGAATTTAAAAATGTAGACAGCAAAATTCTACTAAAAAAAGTAGTTGCATTAATTAGTGAAAAGGGATTTTCTATTGAAAATATTGACGCAACCATTTGCCTTCAAAAACCTAAAATTGCTAATTATATTGAACAAATGAAACAAACTCTTTCCAACGTAATGGAAATTGATTCTGAAGATCTTTCAATAAAAGCAACCACCACGGAAAAACTTGGATATATCGGACGAGAAGAAGGAATTTCTGCTTATGCCGTGGTTTTAATAAAAAAATAGCCTAAGAAAATAACCAGTTCTCAATAATTTTTGAACCTTCTGGAGTCATAATTGATTCGGGATGAAACTGAACTCCTCTAACATCAAACTCTCGATGCTTAAATGCCATTACAACACAATTTTCGTCAATTGCAGTAACTGTAATTACTTCAGGCAAAAACTCATTTTTCACATACCAGGAATGATAACGTCCTACTAATATTTCATCTTTCATCCCTTGAAAAATTAAATCTTTTGGTGATATGAATTTTATTTTAGAGGAAATTCCATGAAAAGGCGCTTCAAATCGCTTCAATTCAGCGCCAAAATATTCAGCAATAGCCTGAAATCCAATACAAATACCTAAAATCGATTTGGTTTGGTGATAAGTTTCCAATAATTCCATTAATTTTCCACATTCCTTTGGTAAACCGGGACCAGGAGAAATCAGAATTTTATCATAAATAATTATAGCTTCAATTTCTAATTGATCATTTTTTACAATATCAAAATCATTGCACCCCATTTGCTCAACAATTTGAACCAAATTGAATGTGAAAGAATCATAATTGTCAACAATTAAAAGCTTCAATTTATTATGGTATTTATTATTTTCTTTTTTATAATTTCGCAAAAATAAATCTTTTTGATGAAGATAATTAACAATTGCATTAAAGAAATGAACCATTTTGGTAAATTAAAAATACCAATCTTGTTTATTATCGATTTCGAAATGAAAATGCCATTGATTGTTCCGATAAAAGGTATTCCTTCCGATAAAATAAAGTACTTTTTTAATGGAATTACCAATTCGGAAATATTCAATACTGAAAATAAAATTGTAAAAATTCAGAAACATCCCATATTATTTAATGAATATGAACTTGCTTTTAATAAAGTAAAACAAAATCTAAATTTAGGAAACAGTTACCTTACGAATTTAACCTTCCCCACGAAAATTGAAATAAATTACTCTTTGCTTGAAATTTTCAATCATAGCAAGTCCAAATACAAACTATTTCTTGAAAATAAAATGGTTGTTTTTTCACCCGAGACATTCATTAAAATTGAAAACAACCTCATTTCTTCATTTCCAATGAAAGGAACAATAGATGCAAAAATCTCAAAAGCAAAAGAATTGTTGCTTAAAAATGAAAAAGAAATTGCAGAACACAATACAATTGTTGACTTAATTAGAAATGATTTAAGTATAGTATCGAAAAACGTACACGTTGAGAAATTTCGGTATCTAGAAGAAATAACCACCAATGAAAAATCACTATTACAAGCTAGTTCTAAAATATCAGGAGAATTAGAAGCTAATTTTAATGAACGAATTGGTGACATCATTTTTGCATTACTTCCGGCCGGTTCGGTTTCAGGTGCGCCAAAAAAGAAAACTCTAGAAATCATAAAAGAAGCTGAAACAATTGATCGTGGTTATTATACAGGAATTTGTGGCTATTTTGATGGCACGAAACTTGACAGTTTTGTCATGATACGCTATATTGAACAAAAAAATAATGAATTATTTTATAGAAGTGGCGGTGGAATCACAACAAAAAGTAATTTGCAGTCGGAATATAATGAACTAATTGATAAAGTTTATGTGCCAATTTTTTGAAACTATAAAAATCATCAATTTTTCACCTCAAAATCTTGAGTTTCATAATGCACGACTAAATTTTACAAGAAAGGAAATTTTTGGAACTAAGGATCCCATCAATTTAAACGATATTTTATCTTCAATTTCAATTCCAACAGCCGAAATACACAAATGCAGAGTCATCTACTCCATATCAATTAAAAAAATTGAAGTGCTACCCTATTTTAGGAAGGAAATAAAAAAATTGAAAATAATTTATTCTGATGAAATTTCTTATGACCATAAATCAACCGACAGGGAATTTTTCAACGAACTTTTAGAAAAAAAAGAAGATTGTGATGAAATTTTGATTGTGAAAAACAATTTAATTACCGACACTTCTTTTTCAAATATTGCTTTTTATGATGGAGCAAAATGGTTTACTCCTGCAAAACCAATATTAAAAGGAACAAAACGGGAAATGCTAATTAGAAATCTTTCTTTAAATGAAAAGAATATTAGAATTGAAGAAATTTTAAAAAACTTCACTTCTTTTTCGTTAATAAATGCCATGTTAGAGCTTTCTGAAAACATTATTCCAATCGAAAATATTTCAATGTAAATTTTGCGCTCTTAAAAAATTCCTTTAGGTTTGCTAGAAAATTAGAAATTCAAAAAATAACGGTTATGAAAAAAATAATTTCAACCCCAAAGGCACCAAAGCCAATTGGACCTTATAGTCAGGCAGTTTTAGTTGACAACACTTTATATGTTTCAGGTCAAATACCAGTAAATCCTGAAACTGGAAGTTTTGATCCAGAAATTAAAGTGCAAACCAACCAGGTAATGAAAAATATTGAAGCCATCTTATTAGAGGCTGGTTTGGGTTTCGAAAACATTGTAAAAACCTCGATTTTCATAATCGACATGAATAATTTTGCTCAGGTAAATGAAGTTTATGGAAGTTTCTTTAAATCAGATTTTCCAGCAAGAGAAACCGTTCAAGTTTCTAAACTTCCTTTGGGTGTTGATGTTGAAATCTCAGTTATTGCAGTAAAATAAAATCTTTCTTCCCACTTTTCTTAACGGATTTAGGTTGAATTTTCACAGTTAATTTACTGATTTAAAACTATTTTTGTAAATTTGCATTTCAAATTTATCGATCCTTTATGAAAAACATTTTTACTTCCCTCCTTTTATTTTTTAGTATTATTCTCACACCTTCTATTTCGAAAGCAGATGAAGGAATGTGGATTCCAATGCTCCTGGAACAACTCAATATGAGTGATATGACCTCAATGGGGCTCAAACTAAAAGCTGAAGATATTTATAGCATCAATAAATCAAGTTTGAAAGATGCAGTCGTTCTTTTTGGTGGCGGTTGTACTGCAGAATTAATTTCAAATAAAGGCTTAATTCTTACCAATCATCATTGCGGATTCGGTTCCATACAATCACATAGCAGCGTTGAAAATAATTACCTGAAAAATGGGTTTTGGGCAATGCAACAGTCGGATGAAATGAGCAATCCAGGACTAAGCGTAACATTTTTAGTGAGAATGGAAGATGTAACCACCAAAGTATTGGAAGGAATCAATGATAAGATGACAGAAGCTACCAGAGAAACTGCAATAGCTAAGAACATTGAAAAGATTGAAAAATCGTCAATAAAAGACACCCATTACAAAGCCAAAATAAAACCATTTTTTTGCGGAAACGAATATTATCTATTTATTACCGAAGTATTTACAGACATTCGATTGGTTGGAGCACCACCTGAAGATATTGGAAAGTTTGGTGGCGATACTGATAATTGGATGTGGCCTCGACAAACTGGTGATTTTTCGATTTTTCGAATTTACGCCAACAAAAATAATGAACCTGCAGATTATTCTATTGATAACGTGCCTTACACCCCAAAAAAAAGCCTCACAATATCAATCAAAGGAGTAAAAAAGAATGATTTTACCATGGTTTATGGATTTCCAGGGTCAACAGAACAGTTTCTAACTTCCTATGGCGTAAAAATGATAATGGAAACCGAAAACCCTATTGGCATAAGCTTGAGAGAAAAAAAACTTTCTATTCTCTCTACTGATATGGCAAGCAGTGATTTATTACACATTCAATACGCTGATAAGTATGCTGGAGTGGCCAATTATTGGAAAAAATGGATTGGTGAAAATAAAGGACTAAAGAAACTTGACGCAATTAATAAAAAACGAATACAAGAAAGTCTGTTTACTGCTTGGGTGGAAAGCAATCCTGAACGAACTAAAAAATATGGCGAATTATTAAAAACATTTGAAAAAACTTATTCAAAACTCACAAATTATACTCTTTCATGGAGATATTTTGCTGAAGCTGGAACAGGAGTTGAAATTGTAAAATATGCATGGGGCTGGAACACATTAATAAGTAAATGCTTAGACCCCAATTCGAAACCTGAAGACATCCAAAAAATAATTGAGAAATTTTCAAAATCTGCCAAAAACTACTTTAAAAATTACAATGCACCAACTGATAAAAAGGTTTTTATTGCTTTATTAAAAATGTATTACAATGGATTAAACAAAACATTGCATCCAGAGATTTTTAAAACAATTGAAACTAAGTACAAAGGTGATTTTTCTTTATATGCAGATTTTATTTTTGAAAAATCTATTTTCACTTCAGAAGAAAAAGTAAATAAATTTCTTGCCTCATTCAAAACCTCATCTTTTAGTAAAATTGAAAAAGATCCTGCATTTCAACTTGCCAGCAGCATTTATAATAATTACTATGATAAAGTTATGCCCCAACTTACTATTCTTAATGATGAAATTGATAGCCTAAGCAGAATTTATGTTAAAGCTTTAAAGGAAATGTCTCCAAATAAGAGATTTTATCCAGATGCCAATCTCACGCTTCGTTTGGCCTATGGAAAAGTCGCCGATTATCAACCAATGGATGGTGTAAATTATGATTATTTCACAACTTTAGATGGCATGATACAAAAAGAAGATCCAAATGTTGATGATTATAAAGTTCCACAAAAATTAAAAGAACTTTATAAAAATAAAGATTACGGAAGGTATGCGGAAAATGGGAAAATGCACATTGCCTTTATTGCAACCAATCATACTACTGGAGGTAATTCTGGAAGTCCTGTTTTTAATGCAGAAGGACAATTAATTGGAACTAATTTTGACCGTGTTTGGGAAGGAACAATGAGCGATATCATGTATGATCCTAATCAATGCAGAAATATTACCTTGGATATTCGCTATACCCTATTCATCATCGACAAATTTGCAGGAGCAAAAAGACTCATCGATGAAATGGATATTGTTAATTAAATTTCTGAAATCTAAAAAGTTGCCCGAATTTCCTTTTTTAAATAATCTAAAGCTTTAGACGTTGCAAGTTTTTTTGTTTCTAAAGTCAAAGCAAAAATATTGGTGCATAAATCGTTTGAAGTAGCAGTTTCGATAAGTTGGGAAGCAGCAATATTTACCAATTTTATCATTTCTTCTTTGGCTTCCTTCACCAATTCCCATGAATATGCAGAAAGATAAACCTGTTGAGACAAATTATGCTCAAATTCATCTCTGATTGAATGGATTAAAGCTGCTTGTAATTGTATTACTGAATAATCAGGCCTTTGAACTCTCATCACTAAACTACCTGGAGATATTCTTTCCAATAGCAAAGCAATTCTCTCGTATGCTTGCAATCTTATTGGAGTAATTATACTCTTTCCGTTTAATTTCACTTCTAATTCCCTCAAACGGATTTGATTGTCCATAAAAGATTTAATTAAAAAGTATGAAGTTGCAAACACAACTCCAGCAGGCAAAATGTATTTGAGAATATCCAAGAAATCGCTCATAATGAAATATTAAAAAATTTAACTAATTGTTGAATTGCAAATATCGCAATTTATTAATAAAACAAATTTTTATTAGAAATATTGTTCAGCAAAATTAATCAGATAATATTTAATTTTTAAGTAAATTTGTTGATTAATTCAGTATCAAAATGATTAGTACGGGGTTTAGCATATATTTAGTTTTTATCATTGCTTTGCTATTTGCAATGACAGGCGTTATTTTGTTTGTCATTGGTTTAGTTGGGAAAAGAAAACCATTATGGATTTCAGGAATAATTTCAATGGCACTTGCTATTGTTTTATTTTTATCCGCCTTGTTATTTGGTATATATAAATTTGTTACTATTATTGAGAAAGCTGCAAAATCCAATTACCAATATTTAGATTACCATTATAAAGAATCTCCATATTATAAAGACAAACATGATTCTTTAGAAACATTTCTTGATAGCAACTATCGTAAACCAATTTCAGGTTTAATTCTTGGAAACGATGATAGTGAGGTATTTGTGAAAATCTATCCCAATAAAAGCATTACAAATCAAGAAATTGACCTCATTAAATTGGAAAAATCTAATTATAAGAAGCCCAATTCCATTTTTCTACTTATTAGTTTCGAGCAAAAATATAAGGGCAGTTTCACACTAAAAGCTTATGATGCTAGTAATACCCTTTTAAATTCAAGCAAAATAATGGTACAAATGAATGCGAATATGGAAGGTTCTCTTGAATTTGTTTTCCCGAAAAGCACTAATTTTTCAATAATCAGCTATTTCACACTTGACGAATCATAAACCGCAATAATGATAGATAAAAGTAAAATACAGTCAATTTTTGAAGATTTCAATAATCTAAGGGTTATTATTATTGGAGATGTAATGATTGACTCCTATATTTGGGGTAAAGTCGAACGAATTTCACCAGAAGCACCTGTGCCAATTGTTAATGTTGCAAAAAGGGAAAAACGACTTGGCGGAGCTGCAAATGTTGCATTAAACATAAAAGCTCTTGGAGCAAAACCTATTTTGTGTTCAATTATTGGAAACGATTATCATAAAGCAGAATTTATTGATTTATTAAAACAAGATCAGCTCCCTGAATACGGAATTCTAGATTTTGATGATAGAAGAACCACTGTTAAATTCAGAATTATTGGAAATAACAATCACTTATTGAGAGTTGATGAAGAAGACCAGCACAATATCTCCGAAAACCAAGCAAGCGCATTATTTCAAAATATTTGTAAAATAATTGAATCAGAAAAAATTGATGCCATTATTTTCGAAGATTACGACAAAGGTGTTATTACAGAAAACCTAATAAAAAAGGTAATCGAAACTGCAAATATCAAAGGAATTCCGACAATTATTGATCCTAAAAAAAACAATTTCTATTCTTATAAAAACGTTTCCATTTTTAAACCTAATTTAAAAGAACTTAGAGAAGGAACCAAAATCGATTTTAATCCAAAAAATACAGCAGAACTTTCAGAAATTGTTCAAAAACTTCAAGTTTCTCAGAACATTAAAAAAGCATTGATTACTTTGTCTGAAGAAGGTGTTTTTATTTCAGAAAAATTGGCTGATAATTCTTTCTCCTTCAAAAAAATCCCTGCACATTTGAGAAATATCGCTGATGTTTCTGGAGCTGGCGACACATTAATTAGTGTTTCTGCTTTATGCGAGGCATTAAACCTTGATGCAGAAACAAATGCTGCATTATCAAATATTGCTGGGGGTTTGGTTTGTGAAGAAGTTGGTGTAATACCAATAAATAAATCCAAACTTCTGAACGAAGCCCTAAAATTATTATAAATTTGAAATGAATACAACCAAGCTTCACGATTATAGAAAAGATTATATTCCAAAACCATTGCAAAAAATAGATTTAAATATAAATCCTTTTCAGCAATTTTTAACTTGGTTTGAATTGGCGAAAAATGCAAATTTTATTGAACCCAATGCAATGAATTTGTCAACTGTTGGGTCGAATGGCCAACCCTCTTCTCGAATCGTTTTGCTAAAAAGTTTTAGCGAAAATGGCTTTGTTTTTTTTACTAATTACGAAAGCAAAAAAGGCAAACAAATAGAAGAAAATCCATTTGGAGCAATTTTATTCTATTGGGATTTACTAGATCAAGAAGTTAGAATCGAAGGAAGAATCACCAAAACATCAAAAGAAGAATCTGATGAATATTTTGAAAGTCGTCCATTTGGAAATAAAATTGGGGCTTTGATTTCAAAACAAAGTTCAGTTTTACCCGATGATCATTTTTTAGAAGAACAAAAATCACTGAAAATAAAAGAATTTGAAAACAAAAAAATAAGCCGACCCGATTATTGGGGTGGTTATATATTAATTCCACATTTGTTTGAGTTTTGGCAAGGCCAGCCAGACAGACTTCACGATAGATTTCAATACAAATTGGAAAAAAACAAATGGCTAATAGAACGACTATCTGCATAATATGAGCACAACTGAAACTGAAAAAAATACAGATTCCAAAAAACAACAGGTTGAGTCAATGTTTAATAGCATTGCCCCAAAATATGATTTCCTAAACCATTTTTTGTCAATGGGAATCGACCATTTGTGGAGAAAGAAAACCATAAAACAATTAAAAAGCCTCAATCCAAAAACGATGCTTGATGTAGCAACAGGAACTGGCGATTTGGCAATTTGTGCATTGAAAAATTTAAATCCTGATAAAATTACAGGAATTGATATTTCTGAACAAATGTTAGAATTTGGCAAGAAAAAGCTCATTGAAAGAAAACTTAACGACAAAATAAGTTTACTCCAAGCTGATTCCGAGAACATTCCTTTTGATGATAATAGTTTCAATGCAATTACAGTTGGATTTGGAGTTAGGAACTTTGAGAATCTTGAAAAAGGATTAAAGGAAATGAGGAGAGTTTTAACGCCTGGAGGAAAAGTTGCCATTTTAGAATTTTCTAAACCAAGAAAGTTTCCAATTAAACAACTCTACAATTTTTATTTCAAATATATATTACCAACTATTGGAAAAATTGTTTCAAAGGACAATAGAGCTTATACTTATTTGCCAGAATCTGTCTCAAAATTTCCTGACAGAGAAGACTTTATAGCAGTTTTAAACAATTGTGGGTACCAAAATGCAAGGTTTATTTCCCTCTCATTTGGAATTGCGTCAATATACATTGCAGAAAAGTAATTTTCAAATTAATATAATAAGTTCCAATTAAATACGTTAAATGCAAATTCAAGCTTATTCAATTGAAAAAAAAATATTTAACTTTGCCAAATAATACTGTGATTAAACAAAATTCAAAATTTCTCATTAACATTATTAATTCCAAATTGAAAAAACATTCTCAATACATTTTAATTATTATTTTGGTTTGCATTTTTGGCCTTCAAGCCCTCCCTCAAGGAAGAGTTCGCTTAGAAAATTTACCCAGATATGATCGCAAGCGATTGCATTTTGGATTCAATTTGGGAATAAATAAAATGGATTTCTTAATAAAACCTGTTGAAAAATTACAAACTTTTGACTCACTCTTAGAAATTCACAGTAAACCCGCTTACGGCTTTAATATTGGAATTGTGTCAAATTTAAAATTGGCCGAACATTTCGATTTACGTTTTATTCCAGCCCTCTCATTTGGTGAAAGAAGTTTAGAATACACCTATTTGAAAAATGACACGAACAGAATTACCGTCCTAAAAAAAGTGGAATCTACTTTTATTGATCTGCCTTTATTATTAAAATACAAATCCGCAAGGCTTATAAATTCGCGAGCTTATGTCATAACAGGATTCAAATACAGCATTGACATGGCATCACAAAAAGGCAAAAAAGATCTTAACAGCCAAGAAGAAATAATTAAGCTTCGTCGAAATGACTTTTCTTATGAGCTTGGCGTTGGTGGAGATTTTTATTTAGAATACTTCAAATTTGCCGTTGAAATAAAAATGTCGTATGGCTTAAGAGATTTATTGGTTAGAGATAATTCTTTTTACACAAGTTCAATTAACAAACTTAATTCCAAGATTTTTTTAATTTCATTCTTATTTGAATAAAACCTCCATTAAACTCAAGTAATAATGATAAAAGAAATTGAAATTGGCTTTTCACCAGAACAAGCATCCAATCCTGATAATTTCAAAAAAAGCATTGCCACTTTCCTAAGAATTAATGAAAAGGAAATTTCGCATTTTAATCTTGTAAAAAAAAGTATTGATGCTAGGAAACAAAACATCATTCTTCGATTAAAATTTGAGGTCTTTGTTAATGAATCTGTTTTGCCAGGAAATCAAGATCATTTTTACAAACACAAGAATGTAAAAAATGCCCACGAGGTTGCTATTATTGGATCGGGTCCTGCAGGCTTATTTGCTGCGCTTGAATTAATTGAGAACGG
>JACAAW010000052.1 GCA_013377115.1 Bacteroidota bacterium
AACGATTTGACTCCTGCTGAATACCAAAAAGTAATCGAACTTTCTTCAAGAGTAAATCAGGCGTTTTCCTAGAAATTATTTAATGAAATTATCTTCAAAGCTTCTTGTTTTCTTTTTGTTTTCGTTTTTTTTGAAATCATCCTTTGCTGCTTCTATTCCGCAAAATAAAATAAATAAAGACAGCATTTTTGCAGTTAAAGATTCCATTGCAAAATCAAAATTAGATACTGTTATTGATAATTCTGATTATAATGCAGAAGTTTCTGAGGCAGCAGTTAAATTTGCGAAGAAATTTATCGGTGTTCGATATCGCCATGGAGGAAAATCACCACGTGGTTTTGATTGCTCAGGTTATACACGATATGTAATGATGCATTTTGGCCATACAATTTCACCGGTATCGCACGAACAAGCTTATTACGGAAAAAAAATTGCCCGAGAAAATATCAAAGCTGGAGATATTTTACTTTTTAAGAGTTATAATTTAAAAGCCAAAAGAATCGGCCATGCTGCTCTTGCCGTTAGCAATATAGACAGCGTAATAACATTTATTCACGCAGCACCAAGTGGAATTAGGTTAGAAACATTAAAATCTAAGTTTTTTGATGTCAGATTCGTTTGTGCTAGAAGGATTTTCACTAAAGCAGATACATTACAAAAGATTGTAAAATCGAAAGATTATGCAAAAGATACCGCAATAGTTCATTTACAAAACAACTATTCAAAAACAGATACCACAACAGCTTTTTATTTGGTTAAAGAAGGTGATAACTTGGATAGTATTGCAAAAAAACACAATTGTTCTACCAAGCAATTAATGGATTGGAATAATTTAAAAAGTGATAAACTAGTAAAAGGACAGAAATTAAATACCTTCCCCGTTTATAAAAAGAAAAAAACAGTCGCAACCAAAACTGATAATAAAGCTGGAAACTATATTGTGAAAAAAGGCGATACGATGTGGTCAATCTCGAAGAAATTCAATAATGTGACGGTTTCGGATTTAAAGAAATGGAATAATCTTACCGATAAAAGCATTTTAAAAATTGGTCAGACGCTGATAATTCATCAATAGTAATTACTCCATTCCAAATTTTTTCATTTTTTTCCATAAAGCAACCCTACTAATTCCTAATATTTTAGCCGTTTCTGTGCGATTTTCATTATTGTGTTGCAAAATATTTTCAATGACTTCCTTCGTAATCAGTTTTCTTTTAAAAGGGATTGTGCTTATTGAAACTTCAGGTTTGACATTTCGGATTTCAAAATAATTCTCAGATTTAACTTCAGCGCAAAGTCCAATTCTAGAATTAGTGGAGCGAATTTCCTGAGGTAAATCATCATAATCAATCAAGGGTTTATTGCATAAAACAAAAGCATGTTCAATTGCATTTTCTAGTTCGCGCACATTTCCGGGAAAGCAATAATCCATAATAATTCGGAAAGCATCTTCTGTCATTCCTTTGATGCTTTTTCCCGTTTGTTGATTGAACTTTTCTATAAAATGCGAAACCAAAAGAGGAATATCAGTTTTATGATCGCGAAGGGGAACAGTATAAATTGGGAAAACATTCAATCGATAAAACAAATCTTCTCTGAAAATTCCTTTTGTGACTAAATCACGCAAATTGCGATTTGTAGCTGCAATAATTCGAATGTCTACTTTTATTTCTTTGTTATCTCCGACTCTTTCAATAACTCTTTCTTGAATAACCCGAAGCAATTTAACTTGAATCATCGGACTTATTTCTCCAATTTCGTCTAGAAAAATGGTTCCACCGTTTGCGGCTTCAAATTTTCCAATTTTGTCTTTATAAGCACCAGTGTAAGAGCCTTTCACATGTCCGAACAATTCGCTTTCTAAAAGCGACTCAGATAAAGCAGAACAATTAACCTTTATGAAAGCTTTATCCTTTCTATCAGACAGATAATGAATTGCATTGGAAACCAATTCCTTTCCAGTACCACTTTCGCCAATAATCATAACGTTGGCTGTTGATTCGGAAGCAAGTTCAATTAATCGGTGCAAATTTATAAAACGTTCATCATTACCAATAATTTTTGAAATGGGCGAATCATTTAAAAATGCGAAATCAGATTCTGTGGTGGATTTACAAGTAATTTCACTTGAAATATCCGTAACAAAAGCCATCATCCGTTTTTCCTGATCGTCTTTAAAAAACTTTGCGCTGATAAAAACTAAAGTATCAATATTATTAGAATTTCTGATAATTGCGCTTTTGAAAATACTTCCAATACTACCATCAATACAAGAAATAATGTTTAATGGCAAATAAGGATTTGATTTGGGATCTAGAAAAACAGCCCTTGAAATGTTTTTTCCAATTATCTCTTTGGATGTGATATCAAAAAGCCTCGTCATTTCATTGTTCCAGAAGGCAACATTAAATTTCTTATCCAAAACAAAAACACCACAAGGAATATTTTCAAATTCAAGAAATGAATTATAAGTTTTCATAATACAATTTTAGTTTACAAAGTTAACATGATTAACATAGAATTACAATATTTCGTTAACTAATTTATTAACTTATTTCAACAAGGAAAACACAAATAATTTATAATTTCCTCAATTTATGATAATTACAATACGTGGCACGTTAATTGAAAAAGCGAGGATCATCTAATAAACTAAACAACGACTAAAAATGAAAAACTCAGTAGTATTTTTAAATGATTCAAGTTTCAATAACGCAATAAGCCAAGGAACAACCCTCGTAGATTTTTGGGCTGAATGGTGTGGACCATGTAGAATGCAAGGACCCATTTTGGATGAAGTTGCAACAGAAATTGGCGAAAAAGCCATTATTTCAAAACTGAACGTTGACGACAATCGTTCAATCGCAGGCAAATACGGAATAATGAGTATTCCAACATTAATTCTTTTTAAAGATGGCAAACCAGTAAAACAATTCGTGGGTGTTCAAAATAAAAAAACCTTAATTAACGCAATTAATGAAATCAACTAATATAACAAAAACCAAAAAAAGTTCATTTAAACTTAGCGGTTTACAAGCAACAGTTTTAATTGTAATCGCTGCTTTCATTGTTGTAATTATTTCAAACAATATCGGAAAAAGCAATAATAACGAAGAAGGCAGCAATAAAAACATCATTACATTAACTGATGCAAATTTTCAAAGCACCATAAATAGTGGTGTTACTCTAGTTGATTTTTGGGCAAAATGGTGTGGTCCATGCAAAATTCAGTCACCAATCGTTGAAAAAATTGCAGAAGAAATGGGAGATAAAGTTAAAATCGCGAAAATGGACACTGATAAAAACCCTAACATCCCCGAAAGTTATCAAATAACAAGCATTCCAACAATTATGATTTTCAAAGATGGCAATTTGGTTGAAACATTTGTTGGTGTTCAACAAAAAGATTTATTAATTAACGCAATAAAGAAACACTTAAATTAAAGAAAATGAATTTAGCAATGGTAATAGTGGGGTCGATGATTGCCCTTTTTGGAATCTATCTTTTTTATTCTTTCAGTAAAATGAAAAACATTCCAATGGCAGTAGATCATGAAAAAATAAAAATTTTAACAGCTCAAAATTTTGAAACCCAAATAAAAAAGGGCGTTACATTGGTTGATTTTTGGGCAGCTTGGTGCATGCCATGCAAAATGATGGCTCCAGTTTTAAATGATGTAGCCGATGAACTTACAGACAATGCTTCCGTCGGAAAACTAAATGTCGAAGATTATCAATCCGTGGCCTCTAAATATAAAGTGAGAGGAATTCCAACACTTATCCTTTTCAAAGACGGAAAAGAAATAAACCGTTTTGTCGGAGGAAAAACAAAAGACTTTTTAATAAAGCAAATAAATCAGAACAAGTAATTAATAATCAAATTAAATCAGAAAATCATGAAAAATAATATGGGTACCATTGACAAAGCAATAAGAATCGCAATCGCTGTAATTATTGCAATTTTATATTTCACCAACATCCTTTCAGGAACAATCGCAATTGTATTGCTTGTGGTTTCAGGAATTTTTATCCTAACAAGTGTAATAAGTTTCTGTCCGTTGTACACACTACTTGGAATAAAAACAAATAAAAAATAATTAAACAAAATCATGAACAATGTTTTACATTTGAGAATTCTCTTGAAAACATTAAACATTGTTCATTTTTTATTAAAATAAAAAACAAATAAAAAATGGAACATCTAACAAAGAAAACCTTTTTAGAAAAGGTATTTAACTTCGAAGAAAATAAGGAATGGAAATTTGAGGGAAATAAACCTTGTGTTATAGATTTTTATGCAGATTGGTGTGGACCCTGCAAAATGGTCGCCCCTATTTTAGAAGAATTAGCCATAGAATACAAAGACAAAATTGATATTTACAAAGTAAACACTGAAGAAGAACAAGAACTCGCAGCTGCATTCAATATTCGCAGTATACCATCCATGCTATTTTGCGCGATGGAAGATATTCCGAAAATGGCCACAGGTGCAATGCCTAAACCAACCATTGAAAAAATCATTAACGATGAACTTTTAAAGCAAACCGTTTAACATGAAACAAAAAATAATTTTATTGTTAAAATCTTCATTTTCAACAAAAAACATTATCGGTTTAATTTTAGGTGCAATAGGTGGTTTTTTATATTACACTTATTACGGTTGTGCAAGTGGCACTTGTCCACTATCCTCAAACCCATGGATTACAACAATTTGGGGAGCAACAATGGGATATCTGTTGTTTGGAATGTTTGATAAAAAAGAAAAGCCAATTACTGAGGAAGAAAATGAAAAATAAAATCCTTATCTTTCAAAAGTTTTGAAGATGTGTACTTTTCAGGAAAAGATTATCTCAAAAATACTTTTAAGTGTTATTTTTCAAGCTTCATCCATACCTCATCCATGCTTTATATATACACTAGATATACAGTAAGTATACATTAGATATACAGTTGGTATGAACCAACCATACTTCATCCAGGCTTTAACAATATCTAACTCATATTAAATAGTATAAATAATTTCCTAAAAAACAAAACATGAAAACAAATGAATTAATCATTGAGCAAGTTAGTCCTTTTGATGTAGCAACTACAGTAGAAAAACTTATTGCAGAAGCAATAAAAAAAGAATGGCAAAATCCCGCAATTCATAATTTGCAACAATCTTTAGCAAAGGTGGGGAAAGAAGTAAAACCTGTTCAAGTTGTTGAAATTTGCAAACCAGAATATTCAGGAAAAATGCTTGAAAAAAACCACGAAAGAATTGCTTCTATAATGATGCCTTGCCGTATTTCTGTTTACGAAAAAGAAGATGGAAAAACCTATGTTACATTGATGAACATGGATGCAATGGCAGTTGGCCTACCATCAACAATATTAGATGCGATCCATGGCGCAACTGAAGAAACATTTGAAATTGTAAAATCAGTAATTGGACCATTCTAAAAACTCCAAAAAAATATCAAATGAAAAAAATATTAATTCTTGGCGGAGGGTTTGCAGGGATTCAAACTGTGATCGAGCTTCAAAAGAAAAAAAGTTTTCAAGTAACTTTAGTTACAGATCGTGATTATTTGTATTTATTTCCAATTTCTATCTGGGTTCCTGTTAATTTAGTTGAATTTGATGATGTAAAAATACCATTGGTTGATATCCAAAAGAAATATCCATTTACCGTAATTATTGATAGTGTAAAAGAAATTCATGCGAAAGAAAATTTAGTTATTTGCGAGAATAACAAATTAACTTACGATTATTTGGTAGTTGCTTTTGGTGCTGAAAAAATGCAACATAAAGGGATGGAAAATACATTATCTATCTGCGGTAAGCCAGAAATATCCATTTCAATAAAAAATAAAATTGCAGAATTGGTTGAAAAAGGAAGTGGAAAAATTGCTGTGGGATTTGGAGGAAATCCAAAGGATAAATCAGCGGTTCGTGGTGGCCCTGCATTTGAACTCATGTTTAATATTCACAATTTCTTGAAAAAGAAAAATTTGAGACAAAATTTCGAACTTACTTTTTTTGCTCCAATGGAAGAGCCAGGGGCAAGAATGGGAAAAGCATCGTTAGCTATGCTTGATAAAATGTTCGCAAAATATAATATTAAAAAGCAATTTGGTAAAAAAATTAAGGAATTTGTTTCCGATGGAGTTATCTTAGAGGATGGCTCAAAATTAGATTCCGATTTTACTATGTTTATTCCTGCAGGAGCTGGCCATAGCAGTTTGGTAAATTCGGATTTACCATTAACAGAAGCCGGATTTATAAAAATTAATAACTTCGGACAAGTAAATGAATATCAAAATGTATTTGCTATCGGCGACATTGCTGCATTAGAAGGTCCTGAATGGATTGCAAAACAAGGCCATATTGCAGAATTAATGGGAAGAAATGCAGCTTATAATATTATTGAAATAGAAAAAGGTTCCTATTTAAGAAAAGGTTATCAAGAACATCTTAACATTTTATGTGTTATGGATACTGGGAATGGAGCAGCTTTTGTTTTTAGAAACGATAAAAAAGCTTACATGATTCCATTACCAATAGTTGGTCATTGGTTGAAAAAAGCCTGGGGGTTTTATTCAAAACTAAGCAAAACCTAAAAAATCATTAATTTCTAAAAAAATTCATTTCTTAAATCCATAATTAAAAAAAATGCAAAAACTTTCTAAATTACTTATTTCTAAACGTGTAATTATATTGGCTATAATTGGCATTCTTATGTTTTTAGCCATATCTCAATTTCAAATTTCATTATGGTATATATTGGGATTGGGAATACTGACCGGAGTAGTTTTCGGAAAAGTATTTTGCCGATGGATGTGTCCAATGGGCTTCATTATGGAAATTTTTATGGGACGAAACCCCGATAGTGAATTTACTCATCAGTACCAATATCATAAAATGGGGTGTCCGATTGCCTGGATTTCAGGTTATTTAAATAAGTGGTCTATCTTTAGAATAAAATTAAATATTGACACTTGCAAAAACTGTGGCCTTTGTGATAAGGAATGTTATATTTCGACGATTGAGCCAAACAAATTTAGTTTATATAAAAAAGAAAAAACAAATCCAGGGGACAGTTATTCTTGTTCAAAATGTTTGAAATGTGTGGAAGTTTGTCCAAATGGAAGTTTGACTTATAAAGTTTAACTGCATTTTAAAATCAAATTCTTTTAACGAGCTTTTCGATAATAAAATTTAATTATTGAAAAAATTATTTCCTTCAATTGGAATTGGTTTATTTTCTTTATCGATTGCTGCAAATGTAAAAAGCGCATCAACCGCTTTAATCCTCTGATCTGAATACATATCTTCAATATAGATTTCAACCAAAACTTCAATTTTTACATTTTTTACTTTAATTATTCTACCTATTATTTCAGCAATCGTACCTGATTTTATTGGCAGCAAGAATTGAACTTTTTCGGAGCAAACTGTAACCAGTTTCATTCTTGTAAATCGAGTTGCAGTGATATAGGCAACTTCATCCATCCACTGCATTGCAGTTCCACCAAAGAGAGTGTCATGGTCATTCAATGTACTTGGAAAAATAACTTTGAACTGCCTAGTTGTTGATTCTATTACTTTATCATTCATGATGTGAAAAATTTCACAAATATAAGAATTAATTTGCATTATGAACGTAGGTTCATTATATTTGCATTTTATTATTAATTACAAGCAACTTTTTCAACAAACAAATGGCTCGACCTCAAAAAAACAGAAAGGTATGCACTCCTCCACCAATGAAAGGATTCAAACCCTTTGGTATTCCATTATGCAAAACTGAAACATTGAAAATAACTTATGAAGAATATGAAAGTATTCGATTGGTAAACTATGAAATGTTGTCGCAAGATAATGCTGCAGAGCAAATGGCGGTTTCTCGACCAACATTAACACGTATTTACAATAAGGCTCTAAAAACAATAGCAAAAGCATTTGTTGAGGGAAAAGCAATCGAAATAGATGGAGGAAACTTCCAATTCGACCAGGAATGGTTTAGATGTAGGAAATGTTTTAAGCTGGTTGAAGGTCTCGATAATCACATAAAATGTGAAAAATGTCTCGTTTTTAATGATAATGAACTAGTGAAAATTAATTTATAACAATTTGCTTTAAGCTAGGATAAAAAAGGAAACAAATGGATTGTATTAATTGTAATGATAAAATTTGCAGGAAGCAACATAAGTCTTGCAATCTCGAAAGTTTTGATAAAGGAGAAATCATCAGCCAATATCAAGAACATTCAAACGATGAAATTGTAAAAGCAGCGGCAAAACTTGTAGATGACGGACGTGCAGGAACTTTGTCAAGAATTCAAGAAATTATTGAATTTTCAAAAACAATGAATTATAAGAAATTAGGACTTGCCTATTGCTACGGAATGGAAAAATATGCAAAAGAGATCAAGATACTTTTTGAAGGCAATGACATTGCATTAACCCCAATTTCATGCAGTGTTGGGGGCATCAAGCAAAGTGAGGTTAACTCTGAAAGCTGTATTCACAAAGTTTCATGTAATCCAATTGGGCAAGCAAAACAACTTAATGCCGAGAATTTAGATTTAACAATGATATTAGGAATTTGCTTAGGACATGATATTTTACTTCAAAGAAATTTAAAAATGGACTTCACAACAATTGTTGTAAAAGATAGGGTTTATAATCACAATCCAATTTTAGCATTAAAATAAATTTGAAATTTAAAGAGAAAAAAGTCAATTAATGAAAATAACAAACAATCCAAATTGATTGAAACATAGTTATTAATCTTAAATAAAATGAAAATTGCAGTACCAGTAAAAAGCAATCAACAAATAGATGACCATTTCGGTCATTGTGAATTTTACAATATTTATAGTATTTCAGAGCAAAATGAAATAACAGATATTCAAACAATTAAATCACAACAAGGATGCGGATGCAAATCAAATATTGCAAGCACTTTAGCTCAAAGTGGTGTAACAATAATGCTAGCTGGTGGAATAGGTAATGGAGCAATAAATGTATTAGAAAACTCAGGAATTCAAACAATAAAGGGTTGTTCAGGGGACTCGAAAGACCTTGTCAGCCAATACATCAAAGGTACATTAATAGACAGTGGTTCGAGTTGTCAGCAGCATAAAGATCATCACTCTGGAGAATCAGTGCATATTTGTAATCATTAAATAATAATAATAATAAAATTCATATTTAGTATTCACTTAATTATAGAAATCATGAAAAAATTAATTTTATTCGTAGTTGTTGCAACATTTTTAAACATTGGAATTTCCAAAGCGCAGTCAAATTCAACTGCAACAAAAAATCAAACGGTTAACAATAGGGGAACTTTTGTTGATAAAAACAATGATGGAAAATGCGATAATAATCAAAATTACAAATCAAATAATCCTGGACAAAATTCTGGTAACAAAAACAAAAAGGGAGTTTGCAATTACAAGAATAATAATGGAAATAACAAATGCACAGGTCAAGGCAAGCGCTATAGGAATGGACAAGGACAAGGTAGTTGCAAAAAGAACAACTAATTTAGATTTCATTAAAGTTGTATTTCATTGAAAAAATAATTTAGGCAATCACCTTTAAATTAAAAACTGAAATTCATTTATTGGAACCTGACTATATGGTAATTCATGCATTTTTAAAGAAATGTCAACTAGAATAAAAAACCACTAATTAACTTTTGTGGTTTTTATTTTTAGGGTAAAAACCAGAATACACCGTAATGAAAAACAAATAATTAAAATCCATAATTACATTAATAAGTTATCTATAAAATATTGAATCATACAAAAAACAAATTCATTTTTAACCAAATCCACCTTAGAAAACATAATTTATCAGGAATTTTCGATAACAAAAGGCAGATCAACCAGCCAAAAAACACAATACAATTAGCTATTTCACAATTATTATCCAGATTCACAATTCATATTTTTCAAATTAGAAACCAAATTATGAATAATTAATAATTTGATTTATAATAAATGAAAACATATTTTTGTCTCGAAAAATTAAATATTTAAACTTTAAAGAAATATATTTTCTAAACCGTTTAAGAATTATTGCAAAAAATTTGAAATATTAATTATTGAACATTATCTTTACCTTTTAAATAATTTCAAAATCAAACCCAAAAAAAATAAAATTATGAAAAAACTGACTACGCTTATCATTTGTGTTTCGGCTTTTGTTTTTCAATCGCAAGCACAAACAATTGTTGGAACCACTCCAGAAAACAAAAATGCAGTTCTTGAAGAATTCACTGGAATTCACTGCGTTTATTGTCCTCAAGGACACTTAATTGCACATGACATTTTAGCGGCACATCCAAATGATGCAGTTATCATTGCAATCCATGAAGGAAGTTTTGCCACACCAAGTGCAGGAGAGCCTGATTACAGAACAGCATTTGGAACAGCAATTGCAGGCCAAACTGGCCTTACTGGATATCCTGCAGGTACAGTAAACAGACACGTTTTTAGTGCTGGAATGACAGCTGGAGGTACAGCAGAAGGAAGAGGAACTTGGGCTGCAAATGCAAATGCAATTGTTACTCAATCATCTTATGTCAACGTTGGCCTAACTGCAAACGTTGACTATGCAACAAGAATTGTTACCATCCATTGCGAAGCTTATTATACTGCAAATAGCACTGTAGCAAACAATTATTTAAATATTGCATTACTTCAGAATAATATTAAAGGCCCTCAAACTGGAGCGAGCTCAAATCCAAGCCAGGTAACTCCTGATGGACAATACTTACATCAACATATGTTAAGGAACATGTTGACTGGACAATGGGGCGTGCTAATTCCTAATACCAATGCAGCTTCAGGAATGTTAAAAGTTGATACTACTTTTACTTATACTATTCCAGCAAGTTTCACTTCAATTCCAGTAGCAATTCCTGATGTTGAATTTGCAGCTTTTATTACAGAAAGCCACCAAGAAATTATTACAGGCGCTGTTACAGCTGTTAATGCACCACCTTATGATGCAGGTGTAAGCTTAATATCAAACGTTCCAACTCTTTCCTGTTCAAACACAATGACTCCTAGCATTACTTTGAAAAATTATGGAGGAACCACACTTACTTCTACAACAATTTATTATAAAGTTGATGCTACTGGTACTGTTAATTCTATTCCTTGGACAGGATCTTTAGCTTCTGGTGCAACCACAACTGTTGTCTTGCCAGCAATAACATCTACTTCTGGATCTCACATTTTATATGTTTATTCTGGAACTATTAATGGAAGTACTGATCAAAATACGAATAATGACCAGTATCAGCAATCTTATTCTAGTTTCTCAACAAACATTCCAATAGATGTAACTGAGAATTTTACAAGTGCAACTTTTCCTCCAACCAATTGGGCTGCAATAGATGGCGGCGATGGACTTAACTGGGGA
The DNA here is from genome assembly GCA_013377115.1 of Bacteroidota bacterium. Lineage (GTDB taxonomy): Bacteria > Bacteroidota > Bacteroidia > Bacteroidales > CG2-30-32-10 > Cfx2-01. The sequence goes on from JACAAW010000052.1 coordinate 11,427, forward strand.
AGATTAACTGCAACGCACCTCACTCCTGCTGGATCAGCATATTTAAATTTCTATAATATAGCTGCAGGACAACTTGACCATTTAGTGCTAAATCCAGTTACTTTAGTTGGAAAAGCAGGAACAACTTTGACTTTCTATGTTGCTTATCGTCAATATGCCTCTGAAAATGATCGCTTAGATGTAGAAGTTTCAACCAATTGTGGCACAACATGGACAAGTAAATGGAATAAAAGCGGTGCAACCTTAAAAACTGGGGTAGCAACAACAACTAATTTTACTGCACCTACAGCAGCTGAGTGGAGACAAGAAACTGTTGATCTTTCAGCTTATGATGGCCAAACTGATATTATGATTCGTTTCAAAGGAACCAGTGCATACGGTAATAATGTAATTATTGATGATATCAATCTTACCACAGCAACTGGAATTGCTGACAACAGCACATCTGAAAACAATGTTTCAGTTTATCCAAATCCATTTACTGACAACACTACTATTTCAGTAAATTTGATAAAAAACGAAACTGTTAGTTACAATGTAATTAATATGATTGGCGAAATTGTTTATTCAGAAAAACTTGGCAATTTAAACCCAGGAACTCATGAAACAAAATTCGATGCTTCAAATTTAACAAATGGAATGTACTTTGTTAATTTACAAATTGGCAATTCAGTTATCACTAAAAAAGTTACCATAATAAAATAAGAATCTAAACCCCCAAATTAAAAATTAATTTGGGGGTTTTCTTTTTTTAGGCATATTTTTTGCCAAGCAATTTTACAAATTGAACTGATTATTTTTGAATTAATAAAAATACAAATGAAAAAGTTACTTACCTTCGTTTTTGCCTTAACAATTTATACTGTCAGTTTTTCACAGGAAAAAGTCACAAAAATTCCAACCGTTGATGTTAAAACAATTGATGGAAAAACTTTTAGCACTGCAAACATTTCAAATGATGGCAAACCAATAATTATTAGTTTCTGGGCTACCTGGTGCAAACCATGTGTGAAAGAGTTGACAACAATTGCAGAAGTTTATGAAGACTGGCAAAAAGAAACTGGAGTTAAACTAATTGCTGTTTCTATTGATGATTCAAGAACTTCCGGCACAGTTAAACCAACAATTAATGGCAAAAACTGGAATTACGAAGTTTTACTTGACGTAAACAGTGATTTCAAAAGAGCAATGAATGTAAATGCAGTTCCACATACTTTTCTAATTAATGGAAAAGGCGAAATAGTATGGCAACATACCTCATTTACTGATGGCGGCGAAATTGAATTATTAAAACTCATCAAAAAAGTAGCTGCTGGAGAAGAAATAAAAGAATAATTTACCATTTAATTCCTTTTCAAAATTGAAACGAATCTATTTTACTTCAAGATTAATTCCTATCTTTCTTCTTTGTATTACAACGCAACTAAGCAAAGCCCAAAATGGAATTTTAAATGCCGGACAAATTCATGGCAATTTACAAACAGATGTTCAATATTACAACCCAGATTCAACAATTGGTGCTGCAGCCGTTCCTGAAAAGCTATTAATGAATGGTTTTGCAAATATCATTTATACGAATGGTCATTTTTCTGCGGGTTTGAGATATGAGAGCTATCAAAACGCTATTCAAGGATTTGATTCCAGATATAAAGGAAATGGCATCCCATACCGATATGCTTCATACACAACAGAAGGACTTGAATTTACAGTCGGGAGTTTTTATGAACAGTTTGGCAGCGGGTTGGTTTTCAGAACCTACGAAGAACGCAATCTAGGTTATGATAATGCCATGGATGGAATAAGAATAAAATATATGCCATTTAAAGGCGTAACAATAAAAGGAATCATTGGAAATCAACGTTTTTTCTTTGACAAAGGTCCAGGAATTGTTCGTGGAGTTGACGGAGAATTAAGTTTAGTTGAATTTTTAGAAGTAACAAAAAGCACCAAACTCGTTGAAAAATTACAAAATAATAATGTTAGAGTTATTTTAGGTGGAAGTTTCGTAAGTAAATATCAAAAAGATCAGGATCCAATTTATAATTTACCTGAAAATGTGGGAGCTTGGTCGGCCAGAGCAGCATTGGGCTGGGGCAGATTTGACTTAACTGGAGAATATGCAAATAAAATTAATGATCCTTCTGCTATTAATGGATTTATTTACAAACCAGGTGAAGCATTATTGGTTGCTGCATCCTATTCTCAAAAAGGCTTAAGTTTTTCTCTTTCTGCAAAAAGAATTGATAATATGAATTTCCGTTCAGATAGAACTGCAACTGGAAATGCACTCAGCATTAATTATCTTCCAACAATTTCAAAACAACACGTTTATACCTTGTCGGCGATGTATCCTTACGGAACGCAGCCAAATGGCGAAATCGGATATCAAGCCACCTTGATTTATAACATGAAGAAAAATTCACCTCTTGGTGGAAATTACGGAATGGATTTATCAATAAATTATTCAAAAGTGAATGAAATTGATAAAAACCTTCTTCCTGATTCAACTAATATGGGTTATACTTCTGAATTCTTTAAAATCGGCAAAACCAATTATTTCGAAGATTTTAATATTGAAGTATCAAAAAAGTTCAGCAAAAAAGTAAAAGCCATTTTTTCTTATGTTTATTTAGCGTATAATATTGACGTGATTCAAGGTCATCCTGGCGCAGGAATGATGTACGGACATATTGGAATTGCGGACATTACTTATAAAATCAAAGACAACCATTCAATTCGTTTAGAACTTCAGCATTTGTATACAAAACAAGATGAAAAATCATGGGCATTAGGACTATTAGAATATACTATTAATCCAAAATGGTTTTTCACAGTAATGGACCAATATAATTACGAAAATTCAGATACCGAAAAACGAATTCATTATTATACTGTTTCATTTGGTTATACCAAAGACACTCACCGATTCAGCATAAGTTACGGAAAACAACGTTCTGGAATCATTTGCGTTGGAGGTGTATGCAGACAAGTACCTGCATCAAATGGTCTATCCTTAACAATTACTTCAAGTTTTTAAATAAAAATTTTATGAAAAATTTAATTTTATTTTTTGCTGGGATACTTTTAACTGCAATATATTCCTGTGATAAAGTTTCACCGCCTTATACTGTAACAAATAATAATGGTCCAGATACAAACGCTGTTATTAGAAAAGTTCTTTTAGAAGATTATACAGGACATATGTGCGTTAATTGTCCAACAGCGGCTGTTACCGCTTCTGATTTAAAAACTCTTTATGGTGAAAAACTGATTGTAATGGCTGTTCATGCTGGTTCATTTGCTGCTCCTTATTCTGGTGCCTTTTCTTATGATTTTAGAAGTCCAGCAGGAACAGAATATGATGCAACATTTGGAATAAGTGCTATTGGGAATCCAAATGGAATGGTTAACCGGAAAACTGTTAATAGCAGTATCGTTATTGCACCTTCAGGTTGGGGTTCAACTATTTCAGAGATTATCGATTTGCCACCTGATGCGAGCATGAAAATAACAAACACTTATAATTCAGGTTTAAAAAAGTTAAATACTGAAATAAAATCACAATTTCTAAATTCGTTAACCGGCCTTTATAAATTATGTGTGCTCATACTTGAAGATTCAATTGTTGCACCGCAACAAAATACCAATCCTGATGTTGGTGCCGTCCCAACAATTACCAATTATGTTCATCGTCATGTACTAAGAGGAGCAATAAATAGCACTTGGGGAGATTCCTTAACCACGAATCCAACTCCTTCTGATTTACCTATTACAAAATCATATTCTAATTTCACTATTAATAATGTTTGGGACGAGAATCATTGCTACATAATTGCATTTATTTACAATGCCGTTACCAATGAAATTGTCCAGGTGGAAGAGAAAAAAATGAAATAAAAAAAAAGGCTTCAAATTGAAGCCTTTTTTTATTCTATTTATATTCAAATAACAAATGCCCTTTTGGCACCAATTCTCCAACTTCTACATGAATTTTATCAATAAATCCATCCTTAGCAGCAAGAACAATATTTTTCATTTTCATTGCCTCTAAAATCAAAATTCGATCACCACAAATTACTTCATCGCCTTCGGCAACAATAATCTTCTGAATAGTTCCAGGAATAAATGAAAATGCTTTATTGGGGTCGGTTGGAACATAAGGCTTTCTATTCAAATATTTTTTTGAAATCGTGGTTTTATATTCTTCTCCATCAATGTTCAATAAAGAGAAATTGTCAGGAATCGTTTTTTTATCCTTTTTTATTTTTGTTGGTTCTTTTTCTTTCGTCTTTTTCATATAGCCATTTTAAATATTAATCAATAATTTAAACTAAGCAAAACTGCTTTCTTTGTATTGATTAAAAAGGAGGAATTCCATGCTTTCTTGTTGGTCTGTTTTCAACTTTATTCGAAGAAATTTCAATTGCATGAGTTAAAAATTTTCTGGTTTCATTTGGATCAATTACTGCATCTACATAACCAAATGCAGCTGCAACATAAGGATTGGCAAATTTTTTCTTATATTCTTTAACTTTCAATTTACGCATTTCTTCTGGATTCTCTGCTGCTAAAATTTCGCTTCTGAAAATAATATTTGCAGCACCTTCTGGTCCCATAACAGCAATTTCAGCAGTTGGCCAAGCAAATACGAAATCTGCTCTTAAATGTCGTGAGCACATTGCAATATAACCACCACCATAAGCTTTTCTTAAAATTACAGTTATTTTTGGAACTGTAGCTTCAGAATAAGAGTAAAGAATTTTCGCGCCATGACGAATAACTCCAGCGTGTTCTTGATCAACTCCAGGTAAATAACCAGGCAAATCAACGAAAGTAATTAAAGGAATACTAAATGCATCACAATATCTGATAAAACGTGCCGCTTTATCGGAAGAATCAACATCTAATACACCAGCCATTACTAAAGGCTGATTGGCAACAAATCCAGCAGTTTGACCATTCATACGGGCAAAACCAACAACGATATTAGCTGCAAAGTTTTCATGAATTTCGAAGAAATCAGAATCATCACAAACTGCTTTTATGATATTTCTAACATCATATGGTTGTTTTGGATCGGTTGGAAAATCTTCGTCAATATTGTAAATTTTATTTTTTGGCGATTTTTTTGGAAAAGCTTCTGCTTTCTTAGTATTATTCCATGGAATAAAAGAAGCCAATTTTTTAATTTGGTCAAAACATTCTTGTTCGCTAAGAGCAAAAAAGTGTGCATTACCGGTTAATTCGGACTGAACTCTCGCTCCACCCAAATCTTCCATAGAAATCTCCTCACCAAGAACAGTTTTGATAACTTCTGGACCAGTGATAAACATTTTAGAAATTTTATCTACCACAAAAACAAAATCAGTTAAGGCTGGAGAATAAACAGCCCCACCAGCACAAGGACCTAAAATTACTGAAATTTGTGGGATAACTCCTGATGCAGATGAATTTCTAAAGAAAATTTCACCATAACCAGCCAATGAATTAACACCTTCTTGAATACGAGCTCCACCAGAATCGTTAATACCAATGATTGGAACTTTCAATTTCATGGCATGATCCATAATTTTGGTAATCTTGCGTGCATGCATTAAACCTAATGAACCACCAGCAACTGTAAAATCCTGAGCATAAATACAAACAGGGTAGCCATTTAAAGCACCAGTACCTGTGATAACTCCATCACCTGGCAGATGCTTTTTATCCATATCAAAATCCTTTGCCGAATGTTCTACGAATAAATCATATTCGTGAAAAGAGTTTGGGTCGAGAAGCGCTATAATACGCTCACGTGCAGTCATTTTCCCAGAAGCTACTTGTTTTTCAATCGCCTTGGTACCACCGCCTTGAAGTGCCTCCTGCATTCTTTTCTTTAAATCTAAAGTCTTTTGTTTGAGTGACATAATCTAATTATTTGGTTTGCAATAATTTATTTTGTTTTCAATGAGAATTTCTAATTAATTTTTGCTCGAAAAAACGCCCAAAGTAAAAATATTTTTTTCAAAAAACCCGAATAAAAGTGATTTGTTTATTAACAATTTCAATTCTTATAATTAACTCCAAAATTTAATCGCTCACTTACAAAAATAAGTGAATGAAATTAAATCCAATTTATTTAAAAACTAGCTAATTTTAGTCAAATGATTTCAACTCATTTCTCAATTTTAATGGAAGACCTTGTACAACTAGATCATAGGAATCATCTATCCAACTTTTAATAAAATTATCGGAAACACTGCCATCAAAATTGATGGTATTCCAATGCTTTTTATTCATATGCCAACCAGGTATCACACAAGAATAATGCTCTCTCAATTCAATAGCCTTTTCTGGGTCGCATTTCAGATTAACACTTTTCGGTTCAGATATACTCGTTAAGGCAAACATTTTATTGTAAACCTTAAAAACCAGAGCATCATCATCAAATGGCAATTCCTCTGTTGTAGCCTTTTTCGAAAGGCAATATTCACGCAACATTTCTATATTCATAATATTATTGATTTTTAACTTTATATATAAAATTAAATATGTTAAATTTGTATTGAAAATTAATTCTTATTTTAAACTCAAATTTATGAAAAATTTAATCATTATAGTAATTTCAATTTTATTATTGAATACTGGCTTTGCCCAAACAAAAAAGACACTTTACGATTTTAAGGTTACCACAATTGATGGAAAAACCTATGATATGTCTCAATTGAAAGGCAAAAAAGTTCTTATTGTAAATACCGCTTCAAAATGCGGTCACACTCCTCAATACAAAGATTTGGAGGAATTATACAAAACCTATGGTGGACCACGTTTCGAAATCATTGGTTTTCCAGCAAATAACTTTTTGAAACAAGAACCAGGAACCAATAAAGAAATTTCTGAGTTTTGCACTTCAAATTATGGTGTTACATTTCAGATGATGTCGAAAATCTCGGTAAAGGGCGATGATATTGATCCTTTGTATAAATGGCTTACCGAAATATCAGAAAACGGAGTAATTGATGCAAAAGTGACCTGGAATTTCCAGAAATTTATGATTGACGAAAACGGGAATGTTGTTGGAAGTGTTTCTCCAAAAGAAAATCCAAAATGCGATAAAATCGTGAATTGGATCAAAAATGTGAAATAAATTAAATTGAAAATAAAAAAAGCCTAAAGTCGTTCTTTAGGCTTTTTTATTTATTCCTGAAATTAACAACGGTAATTCCATTCCCTCCCATTTCAATTTCTTCGTCTTTGAAGCTTTTTACTTCTTCAATTATTTTCAGATAATCACGGACAATACTTCTCAAAACGCCATTTCCTTTTCCATGTAAAATATTAACCTGCGGAATATTCAGCAAAATTGCGTCATCGATATATTGTTGGATTAAAGAATGCACTTCCTCTGCCCTCTTTCCACGAATATCAATGGAAGTTTTAAAATCAGAAAGTTTTTTATTGATGTCGAAATTAATTTTACGGAGTAATTGTGCATTGTTGGATTTATTTTGCTCTTTGGCCTTGCTTTTACTGATCTTTTCCAATTTACCTATTGAACATTTCATATGCAAAGAACCAAATAAAACCACGGCCTCATTTTTCTCAACAGAAATAACATCGCCAATTGTTGTTTGTCCTATTATTCTTACGCTATCACCTTTTAAAATCGGGGTGGTTAAAATTTCTGGAGGCAATATTTGAGGAAGTCGTTTCTTTTCCTTTTTCTCAGATTTACTTTCTTTTGATTCTGGAGTAAATTCCTCTGTTTTTATTTTTACATCATCAACAAAGCTGGCAAAATTCTTTCTGATTTCTTTTGTTGGTTCTTTTTCAGCCTGACTTTCCTTTATTAAACGAATGGTTTTTTCAATTTGCTTATTGGCATCTTCAAGTAATTGTGTTGCTTCAGCTCTAGCTTCAGAAATGATGGTCTTTTTTGATTGTTCAATTTCATAGTTTAGTGACTGGTAACGTCCAATCATTTCGGCCAAAGTTGAATCAGCAGATTCTAATTCCTTTTGCTTGTTCTCAATCATCAATTTTTGTGTTTCCAAATCTTGAAGCTGGATATCAAAATTCAATTGCTTAACCCCAACTTTTTTGGAAGCCGCTTCTAAAATTTCTTTTTGAAGTCCAATTTTCTTGGCGATCTCAAAAGCAAAAGAAGAACCTGGCTTTCCCATTTTAAGCTTGTATAAAGGCTTCATGTTTTCAGAGTCAAATAGCATGGCACCATTCATTATTCCTTCGGAAACGTCGGCCAGAAGCTTTAAATTAGCATAATGAGTTGTTATCACTCCAAATGCTTTTTGATCATTCAATTTTTCCAAAATAGATTCGGCAATTGCACCTCCGAGTTGTGGCTCAGTTCCTGCACCAAATTCATCAATTAAAAACAAAGTTTTCGCATTAGCTTTATCAACGAAACGTTTCATGCTTAGTAAATGCGAACTATAGGTACTCAAATCATTTTCCAAAGATTGTTCATCACCAATATCAATAAATACATTGTCGAAAATTCCCATTTCCGAATGTTCTTTCATTGGAACCAATAAGCCACATTGCATCATGTATTGCAGCAGACCAATTGTTTTTAAACAAACTGATTTTCCTCCGGCATTTGGTCCGGAAATAATTAAAATACGGTCCTTTTTATCAAGTTTGATATCTAGCGGTTCGATGGGTTTTTTATTTAATTTGCATGATAAATAAAGCAGCGGATGACAAGCTTTGCTCCAATCAATAATTTGAATATCGAGTAAAACAGGTTTGAAAGCCATTAAACTTAAAGCAAATTTTGCTTTAGCACGAATAAAATCAATTAAACTTAAGAAATTATACGATTCAATAAGTTCATCAATAAATGGACGAATGAAATCTGAAAAAGCGAGTAATATTTTATAAATCTCTCTTTTCTCAGCATTGATTAGTTCACGGATATCGTTATTCGCTTCAAAAATTTCTGCTGGCTCAACATAAACTGTTTGCCCTGTGGCGGATTCGTCATGAACAAAACCCTTCAGTTTTCTTTTGTGGGCAGCCAGCATCGGAATTACGAGTCGGCCATTTCTGAATGTCAATTCTAAATTATCTGGAGTCCAGCCTTCTGTGCGAGCATTTCGAAGAATGTTATTTAGTTTTTTTGTGACAAAAATCTGTTTTGAAATTAATCCTTTTCGAATAATACTTAATTCGGGAGATGCAGAATCTTTGATAATGCCTTTGTCATCAATAATTTCTTCAATTCTTTTGATAATGGCTTTATCAACATAAATATTTTCAGAAATTTCCTTTAAATATGGATATTTAATTTCTTCTCCTTTATTTAAAAAATCTACACAAATTTTGATTGTAGATAATGAAGACTTTAATAGAAATAATTGCTCAGTTTCCAGGAAGGTTCCAGGAACAACAATCTTTTTTAAACTATCTCGTAAATCATAAAAATAAGAGGTCGGAATTTTTTCTTCTTCAATCAAACAAATTTGTCGGAACTCCTCAGTTTGGCAAAGCAGAATTTCTATATCCTCTTTCTTTGAAGAAAATTGAATGGCATCGACATGGGTCATACCCATTTCACTTAGGCAATAAGATTTAATTAACTGCCTGATGGCATCGAAACCAATTTTATTCTCGAAATTTCCCGGATAAATCACTTTGCATTTTTAAATCAAATGCAAAACTACAAGAAAAATGTTAATTTATTATGCTTAATAAATGAAGAAGAGATTCCTCACTTTGTTCGGAATGACACATTGATAATATTAAAAAGAAGGAAAGTTGGAGCATTTGACTTTATTATTAGGTCAAATGCTCCAACTTTCCCTCCAACAAAAAATAACATGTCATTCCGAATGAAGCAATGCGAAGTGAGGAATTTTAATCAAGAAAATTATTCTTTAATCAATTTTTTCGTACTCTTGAAATCTCTTCCAGTCACCTCTACAAAATAAACTCCAGCAGGCAGATCCGAAGTTTCAATTTTATATCCATCAACAAAATTCTCATTTTCCAGAGATTTCATTTTTTCGCCAAGAACATTATAAATAGAAATTTTTTCAATTTCGGAATTGCTATTTGAAAGTTCTAAAGTAATTTCGTTTACAAATGGGTTTGGAAAAGCACTAAAAATGTTTTGATTATTTACATCTTCTATTCCATTAGTGCCGCCAGTTACTTTAAAAATCCAGCCATCTGCACTGCCATGATTTAAGGTTAAATCATAATCTGCCGAATAGGAAAAACCTGTGACAACATAAACTCCTGCAGTTTCCTCAAAAACTTTAAAAGATTCGTCTTGTCCAGAGCCTCCGCAACAACGTTGCCATTGAACAAGGCCAGAACTATTTATTTTACACACCCAAATATCTGGATCAAACCAACCTCCGTTATGAAAACCTGTAACGTCACCATTGGTAGAATTCGTTAAACCGCTCATTACAAAACCACCATCAGCAGTTTTTGTTAATCCATTTGATTGATCATCACCATCACCACCAAAACATTTCGCCCATGTGATAGCACCAGTTGAAGTTAATTTTAGTAACCAAAAATCATCAGATCCTAGCGAACCATGATGCCCAGTAACATCCCCATTATTTTGAGTACTGCTATAACCTAATGCCGCAAAACTTCCATCAGCCAATTGAACAACAGCATTACATTCCTCGGTTTGGCTTCCACCATAACATTTCGACCATTCTACCACCAAACTTGAATTTAATTTTGCAATCAACATATCTGTACCACCATGATATCCAATTGCATCACCATCAGTTGAACTGGTTCTTCCAACCATAATACATCCACCATCTAATGTCGAAATCATATTAATTCCTTCGTCATAGTCGGTTCCGCCAATACATTTTTGACCTAGCAAAGTTCCAGTACTATTTATTTTAATTACCCAAAAATCAGAATAGTATTGAGCATGGTTTCCACTAACATCTCCATCTGTTGAAGTTGAGGAACCTGCTACATAAAATTCACCGGCTGTATTCATGGCGATTGCAGCTCCGTCATCATCACTGGTACCACCATAACATTTATTCCAGACAATAGCTCCTGAAGAATTCAATTTCAGAACCCACATGTCGTTGTTCGAAGTTCCATGATGACCAGTAACATCTCCATCTGAAGAAGCAGTCCAACCAGCCACCATAAAACCACCATCTGAAGTTTGTAAAATATCATAACCTTCATCATCATCAGTTCCACCATAAAGTTTCGACCATTGAACGACTCCAGCTGCACTTAATTTGGCAACCCATAAATCATTATTTGTAGCGGTTCCATGATGATTCGAAAGATCTCCATCATTTGATTCGGACATTCCAACAAATGCAAATCCGCCATCGCTTGTTGGAATAGTTTTCCATGTATATTCATGGCCAGTACCTCCGTATGAATGTTGCCAGATCAAATTAGTCTGGGCCTGTAAAAACTGAATAGCAAACAATAAAATGCAAAAAGTAATTAATTTCTTCATAGTTGTGGTTTTAGGATTTCGACAACAATAATAAACAATAAAAACTTCATTTCCAAAACTTTTGAGTTTGTTTGAAATTTACACATTTAAAATATGGATAGATGGAAAAGTGGATAAATGGAAAGTCAATAAATTAAAATCCTCCATTTGTCTAAATATCCATTTTTCCAATACAAAAATTAAAAGCAGTAAATAAAGTTAGGGGTATTGAAGTTAAAAACACTTTGTGAACTTTGTGTATATTCTTTGTGATCTTAGTGGTAAAAAGAAAATTAATTTAATAAGTGTTGGAACAACAGAAAAGTGGATAGATGGAAAGTCAGTAAATTAAAATCCTCCATTTGTCTAAATATCCATTTTTCCAATACAAAAATTAAA
>JACAAW010000053.1 GCA_013377115.1 Bacteroidota bacterium
CAGCAAATATTGGACAATTCACTGCTCCTATTGGCATTCCTGAAATTTTGGAATCAGGAAATGATATTACTATTGTCACTTATGGCTCATGCGTTAGAATTGCCCAGGATGCAATAGAACAATTAAAAGAATTTGGAATTTCTTGCGAATTGATTGATGTTCAAACTTTATTGCCATTCGATATTAATAATACAATTGTTGAATCCCTTAAGAAAACAAATAAGATTTTGTTTTTTGATGAAGATGTTCCTGGTGGAGCGACAGCTTATATGATGCAAAAAGTTATTGAAGAGCAAAAAGGATATTTTTATTTAGACTCAGAACCGAAAACGCTAACTGGAAAAGCACACCGAGCAGCATACAGTACCGATGGAGATTATTTTTCAAACCCAAGTGCAGAAGATGTTTTTGATGCCGTTTATGAAATAATGCACGAAAATAAGCCTATTCTATTTCCAAAACTCTATTGAAATGAATAAGAGAATTCTCAAATTTGGAATTTTGGTTATATGCTTAACGCTTTTTTTTGCTTCCTGCCAAAAGGATGAAAAAAAAGTCACGTTCTCTGGGACGATTGTGGATTCCTATTCAAATAATCCAATTTCCGGAGCCTCAGTAACATTAGCTTCGAAAAAAATTGAGTCGGGCGTTTATAATTCTAATTTTCAAAATATTACAACTATTAGCACTGATGCGAATGGACAATATAGCATTGAATCACCATTTGAATCAGTAATTGCTTATAAAATATTTGTTGGAAAAAGTAACTATTTTGATTTCTCAACTGAAATTAATTCAAATGATGTTCCAAATGGGTCAAATTACAATGCAACTTACTCGATTTCACCTGCCGCTTATATTAAATTGCATATTAAAAATAATGTGCCTTTTGATAGTTTAGACATGATATCATATTCCTACAAAAACACACAACCTGGATGTATTGATTGTTGTAATAACAATATTTTTCAAGGAATAGGACAGTTATTTGAAACAACATTTAAGTGTAAAACTTTCGGTAATACCACAAACAAAATAGAATGGCGGGTAACAAAAAATGGCACCATGGTACTTCATTCTCAAGATGTTTTTTGTGCTCCATTTGATACTACAAACTTCGAAATACTTTATTAATGCATTCTCTAGAACCACATTATTCCTGGTTATCACTATATGAAGCATCTTCGGATCCGCTTTCGCCATTTTATGACAATAAATACAGCGAATTTGAATTTACCTATACCGTTTATAATTATGTAATTCATCCTCAATGGGAATGCTTTGGTTCGAATACGCTTTACATGAAACTTCTATTTGTGGATTATGATGCTAATTATTGCATAATTGAACTAATTGGTGAATGGAACGATTGTTTACATAACGATGTAATGTATTTGAAGCGAAATGTTGTTGAAGTATTGGAACAAAATGGAATCAATAAATTTATTTTGATTGGAGAAAATGTATTAAATTTCCACTATTCAGACGATTGCTATTATCAAGAATGGTTTGATGATATTGAAGATGGCTGGATTGCTTGTTTGAATTTCAGAAAACATGTTCTTGAGGAATTTGAAAAAATACATATTGATTATTATATGGCAATGGGTGGAGAATTAAACACTTTTACTTGGAGACCTTTATCTCCTGCTCAAATTTTCGAAAGAGTGGATTCGTTAATAACAAAACGGTTAAATTAAATAATTATCCGCGGCCCAGCCCGCCCCTGCCTAAAAAAAAGCTTTCCTGATTCATCACATTTTTTGGTTTTATTCCATCTACAAAATACATTTTGATTTTTCCTTTGTTTTTCACTTCAATCATTCCTCTGGAGGTAACATCGAAATAATCCTTCACCAGCTCATAAGTGGATTCAGAAATATTTACTTTTCCAACTTCACCCGATGATTCCATGCGTGCAGCAATATTAACTGTGTCGCCCCAAACATCAAAAGCAAACTTTTTTTGACCAACAACACCTGTAATCAATCCGCCTGTATGAATTCCAAGTCTTAATTTCCAAGCTTCCTTGCCAACTTTCAATTCTTCTTCATTATAATAGTTCATCAATTTCTGAATTTCGAGTGCTGCTAATACAATTCTTTGAGGATGTTGATCATCTGCAACAGGAATGCCTCCAACGCATAAATATGAATCACCAATAGTTTTGATTTTTTCTAAACCATATTTTGTTACAATTTCATCAAATTGCTTAAAATAAAAATGTAAAGTTTCAACTAACTCATAAGGTGTTAATTTTTCACAATTTAAAGTAAAATCTTTGAAGTCAGTAAATAAAACTGATGCTTTTGGAAAGTATTTGGGGCTGGATTTGCCAGTTTCTTTTAATTCTTTTGCTGTATTAAAAGGAAGAATATTTAATAGTAATGCGTCAGAATTTTCTTGTTCTTTTTTAAATTTTTCCTCAGAATTCTTTTTTGATAATTTAAGTTCATGATTTTCTTGTTCAAGTTTTTTTACTTTTTCAATTAAATCTTGATAAATTAAATTGTTTGAATCCATAGTCCGTGATTTATATAATATTTTATTAAATCTTGCTAATGTACAAATATATTGAAAAGTTTAAATGTAATTATATTTTCATTGAAATAAAAAAGCCCTTTCCAAAACAATGGAAAGGGCTCTGAATTATTAATATAAGAATTTATTTTTCGATTCTCATTTTGTAGAATGATCTCCAAACAAAAACTAAAGCAATGATTAAAAATACGATTCCAAAATATGGAGCATATTCTCTAAAGTCAGCAGAGATTGCAATTTCCATCGCTAATAAACCAAACAAAGTAGTAAATTTAATTACAGGGTTTAAAGCAACAGAAGAAGTATCTTTAAATGGATCACCAACGGTATCACCAACAACTGATGCATCATGTAAAGGAGTTCCTTTTTCTTTTAAATCAACTTCAATAACTTTTTTAGCGTTATCCCAACATCCACCAGCATTGGCCATGAATATTGCCTGGAATAAACCAAATACAGCAATTGAAATTAAATAAGAGATGAATAATGCTACAGCATTTACTCCACCAATGCTTGCAGGTGAAGAAAGACAAGCAAATGCTAATGCAAAGAAGAAAATGCCAATAAAGATGTTAAACATTCCTTTTTGAGCATATTGAGTACAAATTTTTACAACTTCAATAGATTTTGCAGTATCTGCTTTTTTTGGAGCATTAGGATCTAAATTGATATTTTTCTTGATATATTCAACAGCACGGTAAGCACCAGTTGTAACAGCTTGCATTGAAGCACCTGTGAACCAATAAATTACACAACCACCAAGGATAAATCCAAGAATAGTATATGGGTTTAATAAGTTTAAGATTTCCTCTGGTTTAACACCAAGGGTTTTCTGAATCATTAATATTAAAGAAAAAATCATGGTGGTTGCACCAACAACAGCAGTTCCAATCAATACTGGTTTTGCAGTTGCTTTAAAAGTATTACCAGCTCCATCATTTGCTTCAAGATAGTGTTTTGATTTTTCCCAATCAGGTTTGAAACCAAATTCTTTTTCAATTTCTGCTGAAGCAGTTTCTTTATCATCCTCAATTAATGAAAGTTCGTAAACAGATTGAGCATTGTCAGTAACTGGACCATAACTATCAACTGCAATTGTAACAGGACCCATTCCTAATAATCCAAATGCCACCAAACCGAAAGCAAAAATAGATGGATAAATCATGATTTCATGTAAGCCAAATAAACTTGCAAAATAGGCAACAAACATTAGAACAAAGAAAACAAAACCAGTCCATAAAGCAGAGAAATTACCAGCTACTAATCCCGAAAGAATAACTAAAGAAGCACCACCTTCACGACCAGCTGCAACAACTTCTTGCACGTGAGACGATTTTGGAGAAGTAAATATTTTTGTAAATTCAGGAATTAAAGCACCACCAATTGTACCACAACTAATAATAATTGAAAGAATCCACCACATATCAGTATTTCCATGTAATTCAGGAATCATAACGTAACTTGCCACAAAAGTTACAATGATAGAAAGTAATGAAGTTATCCAAACTAAAGATGTAAGAGGAGCTTCAAAATCTAAATCATCTTTTCCACTATATCTTGCATTGCTAATGAAACCATTAATGTAAAAAGCAACAATTGAAGTTAATACCATTAAAATACGCATTACAAAAATCCATACCAATAGTTTTACCTTTAATTCACCTGTTATTACATCAGTCATGCCAAATGCAGCACCACCAACAGCTAATAATATAAAAGAAATTAATGCAACACCAGTTACACCATAAGTCTCGAAACCATCAGCAGTTGGTCCAACTGAATCACCAGCATTGTCACCAGTACAATCAGCAATAACACCAGGGTTACGTGGATCATCTTCACCAATTTTGAAAACAACTTTCATTAAGTCAGACCCAATATCAGCAATTTTTGTAAAAATACCACCAGCAATACGAAGTGCAGAAGCACCTAATGATTCACCAATGGCAAAACCAATAAAACAAGCCCCAGCTAAATTGCCTGGCATGAATAATAAAATCACAAGCATTAAAGTTAACTCAACGCAAATTAGAACAACACCAATGCTCATTCCAGCATCTAAAGGAATATGAAGAAGTTTTAGTGGATCTTTTCTTAGTGAAGCAAAAGCCATACGTGCATTTGCCAAAGTATTCATTCTGATACCAAATGCAGCAACTGCATAAGAACCCAAAATACCAATTACTGTCCAAACAATAATTAAAGCAACAGAACCTAATCTTGCACCTGAAGTTTCTCCAATTGGAGATAAAAATCCAAAGTAACCAGCAACAGCAGCTCCAATGAATAAGAAAAGAATCGCAAGAAATTTACCTTGTTGCTTTAAATAAGCTCTACAAGTTTGATAAATAACTTCTGCAATATCTAACATGGATTTGTGTGCAGGAAGTTTTTTTACTTTCATGAATTGATATAATCCAAAAAGTAGTCCAAGAATAGTAACCACGAAACCTAAATACAAAATGTTTTGATTTTTGATTTCTTCAGGAATTTTCAAGTCTGCCTCACTTGCAAAAGTCATTACAGGCATTAATAACACTAATAACGCACTAAACAATTTTTTCATTTATTTTTTTTGTTTTTTTTCTCAAAGTACAGATGGAACCCACATGGCTGAATGCTATTAAAGCAATCAGTTTTTTTTCATCTGCCCTCTGGGTTAAACATTGCTTACATGTGGGTTACGTATATTTATTGTTTTATTTGAAGCCGCAAAAATACAATTTTTAGATTTATTATAAAAACTTTTTCCTATTAATTTAAAAGGATAATAAAAATTGCTGAGACTCTACAAAATATTGCATTTTGGTGCATTATTTCTATTACTAATCAATTCTTTTTTATTTTCAGTTCAAGATTTCTCGATTTTTTTCGTCAAAAATTTTAAAAAACTAAATTTCTTCGCGAATTTTATTAATTTAGTCTTCTAATATTCAAAAATGAGTTTTAACGTATTAAAAGCTTCTGCAGGTTCTGGAAAAACATTTAGGTTGGTAAACGAATATCTTAAAATTTTGCTCATCGACCCCTCCAAGTTTAGGAACATCTTGGCAATTACTTTTACCAATAAAGCAGCCAACGAAATGAAAGAACGAATTCTGAAGGTTTTAACCGAACTTTCAGAAGATAAAATTGATGAAAATTCGAAATCATTTAAAAATGTGCTTCCGGAACTTATTAAAATGACTTCCCTTTCTCAAAAGGAAATTTGTTCACGAGCCAAAACCATTCTCAAATTAATTCTTCATAACTATTCCGATTTCGCGGTTTATACCATCGACAGTTTCTTCCATAAAATCATTAGAACTTTTGCACATGATTTGCATCTTTCTCAAAGTTTTGAAATTGAACTGGACAGTAAAAAA
The DNA here is from genome assembly GCA_013377115.1 of Bacteroidota bacterium. Classification (GTDB taxonomy): domain Bacteria; phylum Bacteroidota; class Bacteroidia; order Bacteroidales; family CG2-30-32-10; genus Cfx2-01. Next base: position 5,907 of record JACAAW010000053.1, read on the forward strand.
GTTATTGATGATGCAATCAACATTTTAATTGATAAAGTTGGACAAGACCTTGCAATAACCAATATTTTAGTTGAATTTATTGAATCTCGGACTGATGATGAAAAAAGCTGGGTGATTGAGCGTGATTTGGCAGAAATTGCAAAAGTTCTTTTTGATGAAAATGGAGAATTCAATGTTTCGAAATTAAAACCTCTAAATACCGAAGATTATTCGAAAATGGCATTAACAATTCGAAAAGCAATTCATAAATACGAAACAGAACTTTCAAATATTGGAAAAGAAGCCTGGGAATTAATTCAGTCGAAAGGACTTTCTCATGAAGATTTCTTTTCAGGAAAATCTGGAATCTCAAAAATGTTTTACAATGCCGCCTTCAAAATAAAGTTTGATCTAAGTTCCAATCCTAAAAAAACAATTGAAGAAAATAAATGGACCAGTGGAAAATGCCCAGAAACCAATAAAGCCGCTATTGAAAACATAAAAAATATTCTAACAGAAAAATACAATCAAATTGCTGCCATCATCAAAGCCGAATCAAAAAAATATGCTTTTTATAAAATATTAATCAATTCTTTGTACCCTATTGCTGTTTTGGTTGAAATCGAAAAAATTGTTCTGGACCTCAAAATCCAAAATAACATTGTTCTCATTTCTGAGTTCAATAGGCGAATTGGAAATATTGTAATGGAAGAACCGATTCCATATATTTATGAAAGGATTGGCGAAAAATATCAGCATTTTTTAATTGATGAATTTCAAGATACTTCAGTTTTGCAATGGCAGAATATTTTGCCTTTAGTTGAAAATTCTTTAGCAAGCAATAATTTCAATTTAATTGTTGGCGATGGTAAACAAGCAATTTATCGCTGGCGAGGCGGCGAGGTAAGACAATTCTCTGAATTGCCAAAAGTTTTCAATCCAACAAATAATCCATTGATTCTTGAAAGAGAAAAAGCGTTCATTAATCATTATCATCCTGACAATCTTCCTACAAATTTCCGCTCAAAAAAGGAAATTGTTGATTTTAATAACGACTTTTTTAATGCTACATCCAAATTGCTTTCCTCAGAAAATCAAAAAATCTATGAAGGAATTCAACAAGAATGCAATCCAGAAAATATTGGTGGTTTTATTAAAATGGAATTCATTGCCAGCGAAAAAGGTGACAATGGCTTTGAAGCAAAATCTTTTGAAAAAATAAAAGAAACCATCAATGAATTGCTTCTGGACGGGTTTAATTTAAAAGATATTGCAATTTTATTCAGAGATAATAAAAACGCTAACAAAACTGCTAATTATCTGACTCAGCAAAATATCAATGTTGTTTCATCCGAATCATTGCTTTTAAACTCCTCTTCAGATGTGCGCTTCTTGGTTTCATTTTTAAACTTCTTAAATCATCCAAATGAAATTCTTTATCAATCCGAAATTCTAAATTTCTTATTCAAAAAGGGCTTAATAAAGAATGCTGATTTTAATGAAACTCTATTATCCATAAAAAAGAATTCAGATAAAAATTTCTTCCTCGAATTCCTAAAAAATCAAGGATTTCAATTTAATATAGATGAATTGAAAACAAAATCTGTATTTCAGCTATGTGAGGAAATTTATCGAATATTTTTATCAAAAACGGATGTCAATATCTATGTTCAGTTTTTTTTAGATGCCGGATTTAAATTTGGGAATAATCAGAGCAACAATATTCTCGAATTCCTCGATTGGTGGTCCTTAAATAAAACTAAAGCAGCTATTAGCATGCCTCAGGAATTGGATGCTGTAAAAATCATGTCGATTCATAAGGCAAAAGGTCTTGAATTCCCAGTTGTAATTTATCCATTTTCAAGGGAAGCAATAAAACCTGATAGAAGTAAATTGTGGTTAGAGGTTAGTGACCCTGATTTGCCAGATTTAAATACTGCATTGCTAAATGCAGGAAAAACTTTGAACGAGACTTTTTATCAAAAGGAATATGAGGAAGAGCTGGAACAACTTAAATTAGATTTTTTCAATGTAAATTATGTTGCTTTCACTCGACCAACCGACCGTTTGTATATTTTCACGGCAAGTCCGCCAAAAACAGATACCGGGAACCTCTCTTTACCCAAATTATTGCAATATTATTTGAAGCAAAATAAACTTTGGCTCGACAATCAATTAATCTACACTTTTGGCAAAAACATTCCCTACCTAGGAAAACCAGAAAAAAATGAGTACGGAACTGTGCAATTACAAAACTTTATTTCTAATGAATGGAAAAATAAAGTCAAAATTAGTACGAAAGCCCCAGAATTTTGGGACATTGAAAATCCACAAGGTCGACAAGATTGGGGAAACCTTATTCATTTGATTCTTTCGAAAATTGAAAACAAAAATTCTTTTGAGAAAACAATCAAAGAATTAATGGATGAAGGCGCTATTTCGGAGAATGAAAGAGAAAAAATAACAAAAAAAATAAACGAACTATTGACAAATCCAGAAATCAGTCAATATTTTGAAGAAAATACTTTTAACAAAACGGAAGTTGAAATTATTGGAACCGATGGATTTTCATACCGACCAGACCGTATTTTTATTGCTGAAAACTCAACAACGGTAATTGATTACAAAACTGGACAAAAGAGAGCCAAACACAAAGAACAGATCGAAAAATATGCGGAGCTCTTAGCTGAAATGGGTTATAAGAATATTAAGAAACGATTAATTTATCTGGATCCTATAGAGATTTTGGATATTTAGCTAAGAACTAGAAAGTTTATCTGCTTCTAAAAGTTTCCAAGTTTAAAATCCTAAGAAAAAAAATGAGTATTTTTGCAAAACAATGATGATTCAAAAATCTAAAATATTTTTTATTGCTTTATTATTTATCGCAATTAATGGTTTTTCTCAAAAGCCATATCAAATTGCTTTAATGAAATATAGCGGTGGAGGTGATTGGTATGCCAATCCAACCTCATTGACTAATTTGATAAAATTCTCCAATAAAAACATCAATACCAATATCAATGAAGATTATGCAACTGTTGAAGTTGGAAGCATTGAGCTTTATAATTATCCATTTATTCATTTAACTGGTCATGGAAATGTAGTTTTATCAAATCAGGAAGCTACGAATCTTCGTAATTATTTAATTGGTGGTGGCTTTTTACATATCGATGACAATTATGGAATTGACAAATTTATTCGTCGCGAAATGAAAAAAGTTTTCCCTGAACTTGATTTTATTGAACTCCCTTTCAATCATCCAATTTATCACCAGAAATATAATTTCAGCAATGGTTTACCAAAAATCCATGAACACGATGGAAAACCACCACAAGGATTTGGTTTGGTTTATGAAGGTCGATTGGTGTGTTTTTACTCCTACGAATGCGACTTAGGTGACGGCTGGGAAGACTTTGAAGTTCATAAGGATTCTGATGCAACTCGCTTAAAAGCCTTACAAATGGGCGCAAATATTATTCAATTTGTTTTTGGTCAATAATTTCTATTTTCCAATTATCAATTTACCAGTCTTTACTGAATTTCCAGCTTTTATTTGATAGAAATATAAGCCGTTAGCAAAATTTGAAACATTGAAATTGATTTGGTGTTTTCCAGAACCAACAATACCTTCATTTGAACTAATTAATTCTCTTCCTGACAAATCAACCAATTTATAACTTATTTGAGAAGAATTTTTCAATTCAAAAGGAATAATTGCATTTCCAATTACAGGGTTTGGTTGACACAGTCCTATTTGAATATTTCCAGCTTCTAATTCGTCAATTCCGTTCATCACTTCCAGCCTCAACTTTACACCAATCGATAAATTTTGAACAAAATTTTGTCCGTCATTTATTGAATAAGTTCCATTTCCATCACAATCTACATAAAGATCCTGCCCCAAAGCTGTAGGCAACATTCCATAATTATGGTAATTTGTCCAAAAGCCATAACTATTTGGATAATATTTCGATTTATAAGCAGAATGAAGCAAAGAACCACAAACGCCTTTGTCTGAAAATCCAGCTAAAAATCCCATAGTATCGTTTCTATTTCCTTTATATTCCATAAAAACGCCAAATCTTTTTATTGAAGTTGAAAATAAATTTGGAGCAAATTTAAAAACAGTAGGATTTTTCCAGTCATTTCCACTTGACAAACCTGTTGAAGTGATGATGGTATCCGACCATAAAGGTAAGCTATCAATTTGAGGATAACCTAATGCACTTAATTCAATTAATTTAATCATTAAAGTATCAGGTGTTCCACTATTATTTTCATGTCCACCATAAACAAAAATACTGTCGATTTGCAAACTATAAATTGAATCATTTTTGTAAAGTGAATCTAAAATTGGATTGTAAATTTTATTATAACCAACAGAAATATATTTAATGGAGCTATCAACTTCATTTATATAATTATTATTAAAATCCCATAAATATTCGAAATAAGTTGAGTCGTTTAAATTATTCTCAATATTGCTATAATCCAACCAAAAAACATCAATAGTTTTTTCCTGAGCATATTGTTTTTGAATTTGATAATTTGGAACAGCTCCAATTTTATTTGTTGAAACTTGAGAAAATGCACTTAAAGAGAGAATAATAAATGCGAAGGAAATAATAAATTTAGTCATTTTGAGAATTTTTATGCAAAAATAATAAAACCTTCCGAATTGGAAGGTTTTATTATAAAGTATCTGCTAAATATTTTTTAGTCAACAATCATCTTTTTTGAAAATCGTTTCCCGTTGGCAACCAAGGTATAGTAATAAGTTCCACGTGGTAATTTATTACTATCAAGCATCACATAATGATAGCCAGCAGTTTTATTGCCTTCGTCGGCATTAATTATCATTTTTCCAGAAGCATCGTAAATCTCCATAAAGACATTACTATTATTCTGGATTTCATAATTAATTTTTGTAGTACCTGTTGAAACATTTAACACGCTTTTACTTAATTTCATTCCATTTGTAAAAGATTGTGCTGCCAAGGGTGGTTCTGCTGCATCAACTTGACTAAACATTGAGTTTGACTGTGAGGCAGAAGATTCTTGGGCTTTTAGATTGAAAATAATAGACATAAAAAGAATAAATACCAGAGTAAGTTTTCTCATCTTAATATAGTTAGTTAATAATTTAGGTTCAAGGGCATTACAAATATACAAAAAAAATAATGAGAATCTACATTTTTTAAAAAAAAATGCAAACAAAAAAGAAACCAAGTATTTTTTTCAATAAACAAAGGGCTTCTACGAATCTAAACCGATTAAAAAAATGCAATCATTATGTCTTTTTATTGCAAAAAAAAACCTTCCAAAAATTGGAAGGTTTTATTATATCAATATGACTATTTATTCAACAATCATTTTTTTTGTGAATTTTTCATTATTAGCAGTCAAGGTATAATAATAAACACCTTTTGCCAATTTGTCACTATCTATAACAATATAATGCTTCCCAGCCATTTTATCACCTTCTGATTGATCAATAATTTTCTTACCTGTAGCGTCATAAACCTCAAAAGAAACAGTACTATTATTTTGGATTTCGTAAGCAATCATTGTACTTCCAGTTGCAGGATTTGGAGAGTTTTGACTCAATTTAATTCCATTTGAAAAATCTTGAGCTTCAATTCCAGTAGCTGTACATTTTACCACTTGAAGAGCATATGCCAAATTCGGAGTTCCACTTATCAAGGTAGATGGCTGAACCCATGTATTATAAAAAACATATGCTGTATTTAAAGCAGTATTAGTTCCTCCATCTTTTAAAAACACATAAAATGTATCTTGTGCTCCAACAACGTTTGGATTAACTTCATATTCAACAAAAAAGTCTCCATTAACAGCAACTGGTGTTGGAAAATCTGCTATACCAATAGAATTTGCAGTCATAGTATTTATTGGAATTGCATTCGCAGAACCTAAAGCAGCAGCACCAGGAACGCCACCAGTTGAAGGATAAATTTTAAAAGTAATTGCATTTGCTGGAGCTCCAGCAGTTGCTGCGCCAATACCAAATAGAACTGTAGTAACAGTATTTGCTGAAGAAACATTAAATTTATCAGCAAATTTTGCAATATTATAACTATTATTTCCTGTTAAATATCCCCATGCTGGAGATGCCAAAGGAACATACGTAAATTGATCCGTCCATTCACAATGTTTTAAAGTATCACATGCTTTTGCTGTTTGTTCAGAAGCAAATGTTGTGCTCATAATTGCACTACTTGTTTTCATTTGAAATTGCTGCGCTCTAATGTTTAAGGCAAAGACGGTAAAAAGGAATAAAACAAAAGTAATCTTTTTCATAACTTAATTGTTTAGTTAATAATATTAAATATTTTGTGACAAATATACAAATATATTAAAGTCAAATACTTTTTTATTAAAAAAAATTCGACAAATAAAAAATAAAAACAACTATAATATAAAATGTTCCTAGACAAAGATATTACTAAAAAAAAGGAGCTTTTTGAGCTCCCTTTTTTTAGTAATTAGAAATTGGCTCGCAAGAACACATCAAATTCCGATCGCCAAAAGCATCATCAACTTTTGCTACTGTTGGCCAATATTTATCATTTTTCGACCATGGCATCGGAAATGCTGCTTTTTGTCTTGTATAAGGCAAATCCCAAACCTCGGCAGTTACCATTTCTACTGTATGAGGCGCTTTCATAATTGGATTAATCACTTTATCTGAAATCCCATCTTCAACCTCTTTAATTTCAGCTCTAATGGCTTTCATTGCATCGCAAAAACGATCCATTTCACTCAAAGGCTCACTTTCTGTCGGCTCAACCATTAAGGTACTGTGAACCGGAAATGCAACTGTTGGTGCATGAAATCCATAATCCATCAAACGTTTTGCAATATCAATCGCATCAATATTTACTGTTTTCTTGAAGTTATTGCAATCCAAAATCATTTCGTGAGCAACTCTATTTTTTCTGCCAACAAATAATATTTTGAAATCATTTTCTAAACATGATTTAATATAATTGGCATTTAATATTGCATATTTTGTGGCACTTGTTAATCCTTCGCCACCCATCATTTTAATATAACCATATGAAATTGGCAATACCATCGCACTTCCAAATGGAGCCGCAGCAACTGCAGTTATTCCATTTTCACCACCTGTTTTTACAACAGGATGCGTTGGCAAAAATTGGACTAAATGTTTTGCAACACCAATTGGTCCAACACCTGGTCCGCCGCCACCGTGAGGAATCGCAAATGTTTTATGAAGATTTAAATGGCAAACATCTGCTCCAATAATTCCTGGACAGGTAAGACCAACTTGTGCATTCATATTTGCACCGTCCATATATACCTGACCACCATTTTGATGTATTAAATCAATAATTTCAAGAATATTTTCTTCAAAAACACCATGTGTTGATGGATAGGTTACCATTAAAGCTGAAAGACTATCTTTATATTGAACTGCTTTTTCTTTCAAATCATCGGTATCAATATTTCCATTTTCATCACACTTTACAACAACAATCGTCATTCCTGCCATGGCTGCACTTGCAGGATTGGTTCCATGAGCTGAAGCAGGTATCAAAGCAACATTTCTGCCTAAATCACCTTTGCTTTGATGATATTTTCTAATCACCATTAAACCTGCATATTCGCCTGCTGCTCCAGAATTTGGTTGAAATGAAATTGCAGCAAAACCCGTTACTTCACATAAGTCTTTCTCGAGTTCTTTTATTAAAAAATCATAACCCATTGCTTGATCTTTTGGAACAAATGGATGAATAGCACCAAATTCTGGCCAGCTCAAAGAAAATAATTCCGAAGCAGCATTTAATTTCATTGTACAAGATCCAAGAGGAATCATAGCACGGTTTAATGAAAGATCTTTTATTTCGAGTTTTTTAATATAACGCATCATCTCAGTTTCAGAATGATAGCTGTTAAAAACTGGATTTGTTAAAAAATCACTTTTCCTGATAAATTTATCATTGAAAGTTCTAATTAATTGACATTCTGCTGGAACACAAACAAATTTTTGAAAATTGGAATTATTTGCTTTTGCCAAAATACTTAAAATAATATTAATTTCGTCAAGTGTGGTTGTTTCATCAACACTAATTCCAATGGTGTTATCATTGATATATCTAAAATTCATTTTATTTTCCAATGCCATTTCTTGAATTTTCGAAATGCTTGCACTTCCAGGAATTTGAATTTCTAAAGTATCAAAATAATCACTATTTACTTGAGTATAGCCATATTTTTGAAGTTCTTGCGATAATACTCCTGTAAGAATATTAATATGACGTGCAATTTCTTTAATGCCTTTTGGCCCGTGATAAACGGCATACATTCCAGCCATTACAGCTAATAAAACTTGAGAAGTACAAATATTAGAAGTCGCTTTTTCACGTTTGATATGTTGTTCACGAGTTTGTAAAGCCATTCTCAATGCTCTGTTTCCTTGATTATCAACCGAAATTCCGATAATTCTACCTGGCATTGTTCTTTTATACTCTTCTTTTGTAGCAAAATACGCTGCGTGAGGACCGCCAAAACCAAGAGGAATTCCAAAACGTTGGGTTGATCCTAAAACGATATCAGCACCCCATTCTCCTGGAGGAGTAAGCAATGCCAAACTCATTAAATCAGCGGCAACTGCAACCAAAGTTCCGTTTGCATGAGCTTTTGTAACAAATTCAGCATAATCAACAACATTTCCCTTTTGAGTTGGATATTGAACTATTGCACCAAAAACATTATCATTAAAAGCAAAATTATTGTGATTTCCAATAACAACATCAATTCCCAACGGAAGTGAGCGTGTTTTCAATATTTCTATTGATTGAGGGAATAAATCTTCTGAAACAAAAAATTGATTTGCATTTCTTTTTACTGCATCACGAGAACGAGTATTATAAAGCATAATCATTGCTTCTGAAGCAGCAGTTCCTTCATCCAAAAGCGATGCGTTTGCAATCTGCATTCCAGTTAATTCGGTAATCATGGTTTGGTAATTCAACAAGGCTTCTAATCTTCCTTGAGAAATCTCAGCTTGATAAGGTGTATAAGCTGTGTACCAACCTGGGTTTTCTAAAATGTTTCGTTGAATAACGCCTGGAGTGATTGCATTATAATAACCCATTCCAATATAAGATCTGTAAATCTTATTTTTTGCACCAACTTCTCTTAAATGATTGATGTATTCATACTCGTTTAAACCTGCTGGCAAATTTAAGGGAGATTTTAGTCGAATTGACGAAGGAACAGTTTCTTCAATCAATTGGTCTAAAGTATTAACTCCGATTTTTTTAAGCATTTGATCAACTTCGCAATCGCGTGGACCATTGTGTCTTGAAATGAAATTATTTGTTATCATGATGGAAATTATTTTGATGAAATTTTATCAACGAAATTTTTGACAAACGTACAGGAAATTTAAAAATTTCGCAAAATATAAAGGATTATTTTATTCACTAAAAGAAATAATTATCAACTTAAATTTCTGAGAATTATTAACTATTTCTGAGAAATTTAAACAAATATTTGAATTTTCTCCCTATATTTGTTAAAAATTCAGTCTCTCAAAATACAATTTCAATCTTCGTTTTTATGAAAACATTCAAAATTTCAATTTTTGCATTTCTATTCGGATTTCTTTTTTTCCCGTTTGCCTCCTTTTCACAAGACACAATCTTATTGCTAAATGGAGAGAAATATGCAGTAAAAATTATCAAAATTTCTAATGATAGCCTTACTTTTGTGTCACCAGGAAAAGATGGTGGAAAAGAAAGACAGATTGAAAAAATCGATGTTTTTTCATTGATAAGTGCTAATGGAAATGAAATTGTTACTTATCGTCAGGATACAAATGCTGGCAATAATTTCTCAGTTGAACAAATGAGAAACTATATTTATGGTGAACAAGATGCCCGTAGAAATTATCACGCTCCAATGATGACAGTTATGGGAGTTATTTCTGGAGTTGGAGGTTTTGTTGGACTTGGATTTTACGGATTAATGGTTCCTCCTCTTACCACTGCATTGTTCAGTATTAAATCCCCAAGAATAAAAACAAAATGTGTTTCAAAACCAGAATTAATCAAAAATGATTATTACATGACTGGCTATCAAAGTGTAGCAATTAGAAAAAAGGTGAAAAATGGATTAATTGGAGGCATTGTTAGCTTTGCAGTTTCTGCTGTGGCTATTACTATTTACAATAATAATAAGTAATAATTATGAAACAAATTTCATCATTATTTTTTTTGATATTTATTTGCCTGAGACTAAATGCCCAAATAGGAAATATTATTTACACCGATTCAAACAATTTCGAAAGCCCTAATTTTCATTTGGTAATCGACAGTTCACAAATTGGAAATCTATGGCAAATTGGCAAACCAGTTAAGCCAATTTTTAATGCGGCATACTCTCCCACTCATGCAATAGTTACTGATACTTTAAACAATACCACACAAAACAATTTATCCAGTTTTACTTTAAAATTTTTACCAAATTATTGGGGATCAGGAAAATTGACTTTCAGACATCAATATGATATGGATTCAATCTATGCAGGAGGTTATATTGATATTTCATACAATCTTGGCATTAATTGGGAAAATATTGTTAATGATACTAATTGGTTGTCAACCTTCACTACCAACATTTATGGAAAACACGATACGATTTCCGGAAACATCCCAGCTTTTACAGGTTCATCGAATGGATGGCAATTGAGTGAGTTTGCCTGGATTTATGATATTGCAACAAAATGGGGAATACCCTTTGATACTGTTTTTATCCGTTTTAATTTTAAGAGTAATTCTACAGCAATTAGCAAAGAGGGTTGGATGATTGATAATATTACATTTAATGGCTACGATGTTGTTGGTAAAGTGGAAATAGAAAAAAAGGAAATGGACGAAATTCAAATTTCACCAAATCCAACCAGCGACCTTATAAATATCGAATCGAAAGTGGCATTGAAATCCATTTGTATTTATTCTTGTGAAGGTAATTTAGTTTATAAATCTAATATAAACAAAAAGCATTCAATGAAAATCTCAATGAATGCCTTTAAACAAGGAATCTATTATATAAAAACGATAGATATTGAAGGGAAAACAGGTTTTAACAAAATTGTAAAAACCCTATAATCTTACAAATCAACCAAATTTAATTTCTTAACTTTTTCATGTTCTTTTTTGGCTTTCACTTTATAAATGATGCCTACTTGATGTTTTGTATTAACAGATTTATCAGCATTTTCTGAATTCACGCTATAACTATAAACAACAGAAAATCTTGGCACTTCAATACCAGCCAAAATATTGTATCTTCCTTCAGGTTTGTTCACATTGTCTTCGTAATGAACACCAACTTTTGCTAATTTGTATTTAAAATCAGCACAATAAGTTAATTTCTTTTCGCTACCAGTTTCACTTGCAAAATCATAAACAAGGTTTGGCGAGAATTTAAATCCTTCTTCTTCACTAATATCGCCAATTACGCCACCAAATGCAGCAGAATAAACAATAGGACTTTTTCTAACAACATTGCTAAAATTAGAAAGATTTGGCTGAGTAATATGCTTTACCATTAATCCACCATAAAGTCTTTCGCAATAAGCAAAAAAGCCAGCATTTAAATCAAAGAAATTGGCAGTTGAAGACAAAATAGAATCTCCTGCCATGGTTGCTGTGGTACTATTTGGAATACTATTTCTTCCGTAACAAAGTTGAACAACTGGTTTAAAAGTCATTTTATCTTTAATTAAAATTGTTGGAGCATAAGCCAAACCTGCATAGAACTTATTATAATTGCCTGTAGCAGAACTTGAATTTTGAAAAACCAAACCCAAACCTCCCATTGCTTTTTCAACATATTGATCATAAGATGCATAAAAAACATTATAATAATTTGTGGTTCCAGTTTCTGATTTAAAATGATCGAGCCCATAAGCAACAATATTTCTTGGACCTTCACTTGTTCCCGCTAATGCTGGATTAAAAATCATTGGGGTTGAATAAGTAATATCGTAACCAATTCCTTGTGCTTTCGCGAATATAACTCCTAAGGAAAATAATAAAGTAATTAGAAATATTTTTTTCATGTTTGTTTGGTTTTAGTTTTTGCAAACTTATAAATTATTTGGAAGATATTCAATTTTTTTTGCTCTGGTGATTTCTCTTTTTCCTGGAGGACCTGGCAAATTTTCAACTACAAATCCAGCTGACTTTAAAGCTCTTTTCACAATCCCTTTAGCTGAATAGGTTGTTAATACAGCATTGTTTTTCATAGATTGGAATATTTTCAGAAAAATAGCTTCACTCCACAACTCTGCTTGTATTTCGGGCGAAAAAGCATCAAAATAAACAAAATCAAAATGATTATTTGGCAATTCAGCATCCTCAATTTTTTGATGAAGTTTTAATAATTTGAATTTCGGTAGTATCTCGATCCATTCATTCCAATTGGCTTGATGAAGCGCAATAAAAAAATCATTATTTTGCTTGAGCTGTTCAGAATAGTTTAATGCAGAAAATATTTTTTCGGGCACTGGAAAAGCTTCATAGGAAGTATAATTAACAATTACATTCTTACTTTCCAATTCTATTTTCGTTAAATTGGCATTCAAACCTGTACCAAATCCAATTTCCAAAATATGAATTTCAGGCTTATCGATAATCGTTGATTTTAATCCGGCCTCAATAAAGATATGCTTCGATTCCTGAATTGCGCCATGGGTGGAATGATAATGTTCATTAAATCCACTTGAAAAAATGGAATTGGATCCATCCTCAGTAAGAACAATTTCCATATTACCGAATTCCGACATTAGTTTTTATTGTAGATTAAATGCAAATCCAAAATTGAATCGGTAATGTTGATTGAATTTATTAAACCAAAGCCAGGATAATTGTATTTACTCAATTTATGTGGCTCTGCAATATAAATTTCGCTGTTAAGTTCCTCAAATTTAATTTTCTTCGCATTTGTTAAAGGAATTACATTAGTGAATAAATTGGTCGAGATGGAATACAAGAAAACACCCGTTTCATGAGCAATTAAAAAATCATCTGAACTAATTTGAGTAACCGAATTCATTTTCCCAACTGGCAAATTTATCACAGTGGAAAGTGCATTATTTTGAACATTGTATCTTTTAAATTCAGCCTGACCTGCTGTATTTCCAAAAACATAAACATTTTCATTGTCTTTTTCAAAGAAATCGACAATTTGCATATCAGTTTGAAGCTGTTGAGAAATTGAGAAAGTTGAAAAAGTGAACAAAACCAAATTAAAGTAATTCGGAGCTGCCTTAAAATAATAATCAACCAAAAGATAATTACCAAATTGGATTACCTTCATCGGGTACATACCAGCAATTGGATTTACTGATTCCACTTGAGCCCCTGAACTATTAAAAGCTCTAATATCTCCTTCGAAAAAAGAAACATAAATATTTTCTCCAATTCTTTTCATATTCGTGAAATAAGCAAATGGTGGTGATGAAACCACAGGTTCAGTCCAGCAATATTGATTTGTATTAAAACCAAACGCATTTAAATCTCCAAAAATCTTTCCAGCAACAAGCAATTGCTGACTGTTGCAATTTGACTCGGATGCTGAATAATCAGATACTGCAGAAAATAAATTGACAATATTGTTTAAACTATCAATTTTTATTGCGCCGATTGTATTGCTATTCACATAATTTACGAGTGTCACAAATTTAAATTTCTTGGGAATGGCATTTAATGAGATTTGGAGATATTTATGTTTATTGTTTCCAAATTCATCAGCGGCATAAATATGAACAAAATAAGTTCCGCTTTTCAATGTAATATTGGAAATAGAATAATCAATATTTAAATCATAATTGCTGGTATTGGGACTTATTGAAACCGAAGAAAGAACAGGAATTAAATTCTCATCAACCAAATTTACCTCAATAATCGAAATTTTTGAATCGTCAGAAATATTAGCTCTGATATTAATGGAACTCAAAACATTAAAGGTCTGATTTCCACCAGGGGCAGAAAACACAATTGTTGGATAAGAAATATCCTCATCCTTTTTGCAGGAAGAAATTAAAATGCAAAAGACAAAAAACAGCAGGAATATCCTAAAATCTTTCAATTTCTTATTTATTTGACAACAAACAAAGATAGAAGATTTAGAAAATAAAAACAAGTGAAAGATTTTTAAAAAATTACATAATTATTAATAAACTGAACCTCGAGATATTTTAACTGTCAATATTTTCTTGAACTATTTTTTTTACTTTTGTAATATTATTGTCCGATTGTTTTTCTATTTGGCAATTAGGGATTTTCGGGGCTTTACAAATATTTCAAATAAATTAAAGCTCCATAGGAGCGAAATTATGGTAACCAAAAGATAACTAAAACTTAAAAAGTGCTGTAGGCACGACATTATTAATACGCAAAATATTTAAAACCCATATTATTTGCAATAAATTAAAGAATGAATAAAATGAGGTCATTTTTAAAAGAGGAAATTAGTAATCGGCAGAGAATAAAAATATTTTTCTTTGCACTATTTATTTTTTCCTTTTTTCCTTCCTTTGCGCAAAAGCATAAAGAGAAAGAAAAAAAGACCACCCTTTTTGACGAAATTGAACTTCTAAAAAAGGACGACGATTTCAAACATGTTACCTGGGGAATTTGCGTTGTTAAAACCGACAACGACAGCACGATTGCGGAATATAATAGCGAAGTTTCGATGATTCCTGCTTCAACCATGAAGGTAATAACCACTGCCCCCGCATTATCATTGCTTGGCAAAGATTTCCGTTTTAAAACTTTAATACAATACACTGGAAACATTGATAAAACCGGAACTTTGCACGGCAACATTTACATCAAAGGTGGTGGTGACCCAACTCTCGGGGCTTACCGTTTCGATAAAACAACAACTGTTGATTACATCTTGAAACAATGGATGGATGGGATTTTTCAGGCAGGAATCAATAAAATTGACGGCGCCATTATTGGCGATGCTTCGATATTTGAAGATGAACTTATCGCACCCAACTGGCTTTATGCTGATATTGGGAATTACTATGGCGCTGGTGCCTGTGGCTTAGATATTTGTGAAAATGCTTTTACGGTTTATTTCGAACCATCTAAAAACGAAGGAGATTCTGCAAAAATCGTTAGAATAGATCCAGATGTCCCAAATATGGAAGTTATCAATAAAGTAACTGTTTCTGGTCCAAGCAAAGAAGGCACTGGAGTATACATTAATGGAACACCTTATTCAAATTTAAGAATTTTTGAAGGAAAAATTCCTCTAAACAAAAAAGAAGAATTCGAAATATACGGTTCTCAGCCCGACCCTTCGCTCACTTGTACCTATTTATTTGATAAATTTTTGAAATCAGAATGTGTTGAGATTTCACAGAAACCAACAACCATCCGATTACTTAAAATGAAAAATCAACTTGTTGATACCCTAAAACGAAAAACAATTTTCACTACCAACTCTCCTACCCTAGAAGAAATTGTATATCAAACCAATTTAAGAAGTTTGAATGTATACGCTGAACATTTATTGAAAATGATGGGATATATTGTAAATAATGAAGGAGGCACCTATTCTGGAATAAAAGCTGTGCGCAATTTTTGGTCGTCGAGAGGCGTTGATTTGAGTGGGTTTTTAATGGAAGATGGCAGCGGACTTTCTCCAATGAATAATGTTACACCCCGTCACCTCACCGAAATGCTAAGAGTTTTCACGAAAGATGCCACATTTACTTCTTTTTACAACTCACTTCCGATTGGAGGAAAAACGGGTTCCATCAGCAATATTTTAAAAGGTTCGGCTGCGGACAATAATCTTCGCGCAAAAAGTGGCTATATGTATGGAGTGAGATCTTTTACTGGTTATGTTAAAAATAAAAAGAAGGAACAACTAGCCTTTTCAATTATTATAAACAATTATGAGTGCAAGGCTGCTGAAATTAAAAAGAAGTTCGAAAAACTGATGATTAAGATTGCAGAACTCGATTGATATACCTACATTTATCTAAGTTGAATCAATATTTTATTACTACTTAAAAATTCTTGCTTTTTTTCTTGGTTTTAATAAAATAATTATAACTTAGCCCTCTAATATCACAATTATGGATACTCAATTTAAAACTGAACAAATGTTAGACATTGACTGGAAAAACCTTCCTTTCGGCTACTTTAAAACCGATTATAATGTTCGTACTTATTTCAAAGACGGACAGTGGAGCCAATTAGAAATTACAAGCGACGAAACTGTTAATCTTCACATGGCTTCAACGGCATTGCATTACGGACAAGATGCTTTTGAAGGAATGAAAGCTTACAGAGGTATTGACGGTAAAGTTAGAATTTTTCGCTGGGAAGAAAATTGGGAACGCCTGAAAAATTCGGCAATTGGAATTATGATGGAACCTGTTCCGAAAGACACTTTCCACGAAGCCATTGTTACCGCAGTAAAATTAAACAGCCAATACATTCCACCATACGGAACTGGTGCTGCTTTATATATCCGACCATTTTTATTTGGTTCTGGAGCCGAAGTTGGAGTTAAACCATCGAAAGAATTTACTTTCATCGTTTTTGTTTGTCCAGTAGGTCCATATTTTAAAGAAGGTTTCAATCCAGTGAACATTGCAGTTGTTAGAGATAGCGATCGTGCTGCTCCACTCGGAACTGGAAATATTAAAGTTGGAGGTAATTATGCTGCTAGTTTAATTGGAATTAAAAAAGCACACGATGCAGGTTGTGGTTCACCACTTTATTTAGATTCGAAAGAAAAATTGTATATCGACGAAATTGGTGCTGCCAACTTTTTCGGAATAAAAAACAATACCTATATCACGCCAAACTCAAGTTCAGTATTACCTTCAATAACTAATAAAAGTTTATGCGTAATTGCTGAATCAATGGGAATTAAAGTGGAACGCCGACCAGTTAGATTTGATGAAATTGAAAGCTTCGAAGAAATTGGTGCATGCGGTACTGCTGCTATTATTTCTCCAATCGGAAAAATTATTGATATCGATAATAATAAAATTTACGAATTCTGTAAAAATGGTGTTGGACCAGTTTCAACAAAATTGTACAATCGTTTGGTAAACATTCAATACGGAAAAGAACCAGACGAATTTGGCTGGATCGA
>JACAAW010000054.1 GCA_013377115.1 Bacteroidota bacterium
TCTGACTACGGATCAGAAGGTTCTAGGTTTGAATCCTAGCGGAGTCACTTATAAATAAAAAAGCCCCTGGAATTATTAATTTCAGGGGCTTTTGTTTTTTTAAATATTGGTATCTTTATTCTTTTATGAATTTTCCAGAAACAATGTCTCCTGTTTTTAGCTTTATTTGATAGAAATATATTCCATCAGACTGATTGCTAAAATCAAAATTCGAATTTTCTGAATTTAGCAAACTTGAATAAATTTTCTCTCCCAAGTAATTGTAAAAAACGATCTCAGAGTTCCAACAATTCTCATTAATTGAAATAGAAAATAACCCATTGTTTGGATTGGGAAAAAGATTTGTTTTATTTTCTGAAATTTCATTATTGATTCCCACGGTGCAAGGAAACACACAATAGGTAATTGTGCCAGCAATTGTTCCGGTATTTAAATCAACATCATTTCCTGATTGATCACAAAAATCAAAAGTACCTGTCATTTGACCTGAATTCCATGAATTTGCACCTATGCAAAATTTCCCAGAACCATTAATTTGACTACCATTATGCCAATCATTTGCAACAGTCACATTTCCATTATTTGTGAAAATTGCAGGACCCGCAGTTGTATCAATATTGGAAAAATCGCTAGTGATATTTATTAATCCAGTTGCAGAATTTGTAAAATCTTTTGAGTTTGTGAAATCATTGGATGTTAAACTACCATTATTAGTGACTGTTGATAATGTTAGAAAATTTGTGCTTATAGAACTTCCATTGTTATTAAATATACCACCAACATGAACCATAAATTGAGTGGCATAGATGTGCGCACCAGTATTGTTGGTAATAATTGCATAATTCAACAAACTATCAGCGTAAAGGGTCCCGCTGTTAATTATTGTTCCAGATATAAAAGGAACTCTTGCAACATTAAAGGTTCCAGAATTTGTTAAAGAAGCAGTTCCACTGGGATAATTCATTGCAAAAACTCTCATGCTGTTATTTCCAACTAAGGAACCAGAGGCATTTATTGTAATTGATCCAGAAGAATGTACATAATCCATATCTAAAGTTACAGTATGATTTATTGTCACGGTTCCACTGCCCATTGGTGGTGCACCACCCCAGGTTGCCGGATTTGACCAGTTACCACTAGAAATTGTAGTAAACTGTGCATTTGACTTTGAACTCAAGCCTATTAAGGCGAGTAAGATTAATGTGTAAAATATTCTTTTCATATTAGTAAGTTTGGTTTTCCTACTCATTTGGCTTTTCGGTATCGCCCCTAACAAATGCCTTGTCAGGATAGTTTCACTAATAATTGAGGGTTTTGTAAAAAAACAATTTGGACAAAAATATAATTTTTATAGTTCAAATAAAAGAATACTTAAATTAATCGTAATAATATTTAAAAATTATTCAATTTCACCAATATCTTCATTCCAAAGTTCAGGTTTTTCTTTGATAAACTTTTCCATCAAATCAATACATTCCGAATTGTTTATAACTTCTATTTGAACTCCTCTTTCTAATAATAATTTTTCTTCACCTAAAAATGTCCGATTTTCTCCAATAACAACTCTCGGAATTTTATATAATAAAATTGCTCCAGAACACATTGGGCAAGGAGAAAGTGTGGTGTATAATGTACATTCCTGATAAACTTTTGCATTTTGCCGACCAGCATTTTGCAATGCATCCATCTCACCATGCAATATTACACTTCCTTCCTGAACACGTTTGTTGTGGCCTCTTCCTATTATTTTGTCTTTATAAACAAGCACCGATCCTATTGGTATTCCACCTTCCTGGTATCCTTTTTTTGCTTCGGCAAATGCTTCAAGCATGAATTTGTCCATTATTTTGAGATTTGATGTGACGAAAATTTCAAAAAAATATAATTGTTTTCAACAAAATTAATTAAATGATTGGATTATTAAATAATTGTTTAAATTTTTACTTGAATTCTAATTTTATTTCCAATTTTAAAGGTATCAATACTTATTGAAGTTTTAGGTGGCATATATTTAAGGACCATTGCCAATGAATCTTCACCATAAAATTTGTTTTCATGTGCAAATCTTATCCCAATATGTTTGTCATACAAATGCATGTCTTCTATTGCATCAATGAAGGTTTCATACCTAGCATATACACTTCCTTCAATTGGTTTTGCAGTTGTTGGTCGGATTCTTGGATACATCATTCCAAATAAATTATTATATCTTGAAGCTAAAATTGATTTTAGGTTAGATTCCCTTCGAGCAATTCCCATTACATAGTTATACTCAAGTTTATAGTAAATGCACCAAAATTTCAGTGAATTCCATGATAAAACGTGCAGAGCATCAAATGTTTCCTTTGACATTACCATGATGGTATCCTGTTTCTTCTCTGAACCGAACATTGTTTTACCACTGATATCTGAATTTGCAGATTCATTCATTAAGTAACTGCTAGTTATTAAATATACAATGAATAGAAGAGCCAGTCGTATAAAGGGTGTAAACTTTGTTTTCATGATTGTGTTTTTCTTAATAAAATATCAGTTTAGTTATTATCCAATGCGAATCAGGGTTTATGGATTAATTTGTCTGTTTTGATATACTAAATTTGATTTGGATTAATATTTCTTTTATTTTCGAAATGCCTTTTAATAATATCATTCAATAAATTAGGATAAATAGGTTTTGAAATATAATCATTGCAGCCAGCTTCCATTGCTTTGTTTTTTTCTTTAGGCATTGCAAAAGCTGTTTGAGCAATAATAATTACATCTTTATTAAATTCTCTAATTAACTCGGTGGCTTCATAACCATCTAATTCAGGCATTTTTACGTCTATTAAAACCAAATCGATTTCTGGGTTGCTTCGGCAAAATTCTACTGCTTCAATTCCAGTTCTCACGGACAAAATCTCTTTTGCGAAAATACCAACAATGTTATGAAGTATTATTGACGACACGTCATCATCTTCAACAATTAAAATTTTAAGGCTCTGAATAAGATTCTCTTCCATAATATTTAATGTTCCATTTTTTATTTCATTATATTCTTTTTGAAATTTTGTAGAAGAAAGGGTGAAAAAGAATGTTGAGCCTTTTCCTAATTCACTTTTAAGCCAAATTTCTCCACCTAACATTTCGATATATGCTTTTGAAATAGACAAACCCAATCCAGCTCCTTCATAATTTCGGGATAGATTTTCACTTGCTTGTCTGAATCTTTCAAAGATTATTTCTTTATGTTCTGGTCCAATACCAATTCCATTATCTTTTACATAAATTTCAAAGAAATCATTTTTTTTCTGGATTCCTATTTCAATGAATCCCGATTTGGAATATGTAATTGCATTAATAATTAATTTGCTAAGAATCGCACCAATTTTATCCTTATCTGAATCTATTATTGCATTATTTGTTGGAAGGGTATTATTTAAAAATATTTGAATTCCTTTAAGTTCAGCTTCAGATTGAAAAAAAGCACAGATAAATTTTATCTCCTCAATTAAATTTGTTTGAGAAATTTTTAGATTTACTTCATTCGATTCAACTTTCGAAATTGCAATAATATCATTTATTGTATTTAGCATTCGAGCCCCACTTTTTTCAATTATTTCCAAATACTCTTTATGTTCTTCTGAAGATAGTTTTGGTTCTCTAAGAAGTTCTGCAAATCCAAGAATCCCATTCATTGGGGTTCTAATTTCGTGACTAATATTGGCCAGGAAGGCTGATTTTAGACGGTCATTTTCTACGGCTTTCTCTTTTGCAATTATTAATTCCTTCTCGGCTTTTTTTCGTATTGTAATATCTTTGTCAACACCTCGATAACCTTTAAGGTTGCCCATTTCGTCCAGGGTTGGAACTCCATTGGTAAGGAAACATATTTCTTCGTTATTTTTTCCAATATTCCAATTCTCAAGGTCTTTAATTGGTGCTTTTCTTGCAACAATTTCAGAAAATATTTTAGCGACTCTTTTTGCTTCTTCCTCTGGCATAAAATCAAAAGGAGTTTTCCCAATAATATTTTCGCGGGTGTAACCCAAAATGTTAATGCTCTGATTGGAGCAATAAGTATAAATACCTTTCTCATCTACTTCCCAAACCCAATCATACATGCTAGATACAATATCTTTTAGCCTGGTTTCACTTTTAATAAAAGCGTTATCTCTTTCTTTTTTTTCTGTATAATCTTCAAGAATCATGAAAAATTCATCACCAATTTCATTTACAAATCCTTTTAATTTACAATAAATTAAATTTTCATCCGATATGATTGTTATCTCAAATGATTCCTTGTTTTTTGTATTAAATGAATTTTTTAAAAATGTTTTGAATTGTGCTCTGGAATTCACCGTTAAATATTCAAGGAAATTAGTGCCAATTACTTGACTACAATCCTTCTTTAATAAATTAGCAGCAAATAAATTAGAATTTAATATTTCTCCATTTTTTGAAAGAGTAAAACAATTTATTGGTGCATTTTGAAATAATTCTAAAAGTTTTTGCGTGGCTATTTTTACTTCTTCCTTTGCTAGAATAAGCTGAGAATTAATATTGTTTAATTCAATTTGTGTAACTTCAGTTTGCTTTAAAGATCGTTGTATTTTAGGTTTCGAAAGTTGATAACCAATATTATTGAGTTTTTTTTCCTTAATAAAGCCATCTGCTTTATTTTGAAATGAAATACCAATAAATTCTTTCGAGTTTTTCATAATGGGAATCAACTTTTTAGATAATCTATAGAGCTTTCAATTGAAAAGAATCCTGTATTAAAATATAAAAATATCTTTTATCTGTCACACTTCCTATAGCAAAAATACTCTTTCTGCTACAGGTGAATTACCTGCCATATGTATATTTAGTCAAGAGTTATGTTACATTAAATTTCCTAATGGACCAAGATTTATATTTAAATCCCTGTCAGTTAGATTGAAATACTTTTTCAATTCCTCCATTTTCATTTCTAACTTCATTAATGTTTCGCCAAGGCGTTCAATTTCGTCATCACTTAATGATCCACCATCAACTCGTCGCATGGCTTGTTTTTCAACAAGTTTACGAATCAGTTCCACCAAAGTAAGTACTAACTTTGCCAAACCAGAATCAGCATTTTCAGGTGTTAGTTTAAGTTTTGATCCATCATCATTTAGTAATTTCCCGATATTTAAGGAAAGTTCTTCTAGGGCAGCATTATTGAATAGTAATTTATTATCATTCATGATTTTCTATTTAATATTTATTTCTACAAAATTATATGGAGGCCAGGGACCAGTTAAAATGAAATTTAGGCTTGGATATTGGTTTTGAAAGTGTTTAACCATTTTTAATAATTCATTTTTATTTTCCTTTTCTATTAAAATGTAAGCATCAACGATATTAGTTGCAGATGACATCTTTTTAAATTTATTTATTGCATTTAAATTTTCGAGTTGCTTTGTAATTTCATTAATAACCGTATCAACAAGTGATAAAAGAAATTCTTCAAATCGATGTTCTTTTAATTTTTTGTCAATATAATTTCTGAAAACTGAATTTGTGTTTTCATTCTCAATACTTGGAGTTAATCCAATTTCATTATTTGAATTTTCTTTAAGTTCAGCAATTATTTTCTCAGAATCGCAAAAAACTTTCAGACCGAATTCACATTTGTTTTCAACTTTCAATAGGTTGTCTTTAAATTCACTATAATTTTTTGAAAGCATATTGCTTATTGCGTCTTTTGAATCAAGGATAGATCCAAATCGCATTGGAATTAGTGTAAATTGGTTCCAAATATTTTCGATAACTTCTGCATATTCAATTGCGTTTTCTTTATCAGCTACAACTTCTATCTTGTTTATATCGCAAACAACCGCAGAAATTTCATCAAGTTTAACTGAATACAAATCAGCTCCAGAAATGCCTTTAATACTTGACAACAATCCATTTATTTCGTCAATGTTTTTATTTGAAGAAAGTGTTGCGTAAATCATTTTTTCCATTTCCTTAAGATTAATTATTTGGATAATTTTCAGTTAATGATTGTCCGGATTTTAATTTCTCCATTGTTTCTACAGAACTCAGCATTAATTTTACACCAAGATATACGAGGTCGATGTCTGCAACAGAAATTACAATATCACCTGTAAGGATAACTCCTTTATTCAAAACTCTATCTAGAACTTCTAGAATGGTGATATCTTTTGATTGATCAATTACATTATTCGGCATTACTATTTTCTTTTATTGATATGAAACTAAATGCTGGCCAAGGGCCATTTATTTCTATTGAAAAGCCTGAATTACTATCTCTTTTCATCAAAATATCTCCCTTATTCATAAAATCATTTACCATGTTTTTATTTACTAGAAATGAAGCATTAAGAATCATGCTATCTTCTCTGCCTGTATAATCTTTTGGAAGTAAATTATTTAAATATTTTGCTGTGCTTAATTTTCTAAATTCATCGTAATATTCCTGACCGAATTTATTGCAAATTCTGGTCATTTCGGTTTCAACAAATTCATTCTTTTTTCTTTTAAGAAGAAAGCCTCTGCCTGGTGAGCTTGCCATTATTTGTTTCTCTAGTTCAGCAGCTTCCTCGCTTAGTTCATCAATTTGTTCACTTAAACTTTTTCTATCGCAATATATTTTTACTGCCCATTCTTCTTTTCCGCTGATTTCAGAAAAGTTCTCTTTTAAAGAATCTGAATAATCTTCAATAAATTTTCTTAAAGTATTTTCAGAATAATAAATTGTGCCAAATTTAAATGGTATTACTGAATTTTCTTCCATAAGCCATTTTATCACCTCAACATGTTCACGAGCATTAGTTTCTATCCATAATAAATCAGATAAATTTCTTTTAAAGTTTTCTTCAGAAAATTCATTTAAACAGACAGATTTAAAAACAACTTGGAAATCATCAATCATCATAGAATTTAAACCATTAAATTCTATTGTTTTGCTACTTTTTGCTGGAGATTCCAAAATGCAATAAACGTATATTAAACTTTTTTCCATATTATAAATATATTGAATTATATTTCTGAACCATCAGCTCCATCAAATGAACTGAGTCTTTCAAAAGCTGTTATCTCAATGTTTTCATCAGTTCTGATAGAATAAAAATTTCTCACTTGTTTTGGTGGAAGGTTCATTGATTTTAGGAATGAATCGTCCTCGTATACTTCTGCAACAGCTTTCCAGATTTCATTTACTTTTTCTATTTTTATAACTGTAACACTTGTGCAGCTGATATTTTCTTTTAAGAATTTTACTACACCTTTTTTTACATCAATAATGCCACTCATTTTTTAGTCTCCTATATTTTTTGATAGTTATTTAGTTTTTTCGTCTCGAATATTTGAAAGTAATTTCAGCAATTCGTCTTCTTTTTTATCGTATTCTTCTTCATCAATTTCATCCATTTCAAATTTAAGTTGAAGTGCCATAAGTCTTTCTTTTATTGTGCCTTCATCAGAAGTTTCTTTCTGGATCACTTCATTAATTTTTTCTCCAAGAAATAACATTCCTTTTAGTGGAGCCATTAGTAAATCGTCAATTAAAAACATATTAAACTCCTTTCGTGTTAATTACAAGGTGTACAAAATTATATGGGGGCAATGTGCCAACATATTTAAACGTCATAAATTTCCCAAATTTTTCATCCAATTCATTAACTGCATGGTCGAAATCTGATTCAATGGTATTTTTTATTAGAAATGCAGCATTTAAAATCATCATTTCGCCATAGCAATCATTTATTTTAACATCATCAGAAAGTGGGCTTAAAGTTTCTAAAATCATGTCTTTATAATTCCCAGTTTCCTTTTTAAGAGCTTCGGCAACCATTTCACCAATTTTCATACGCTGGTAATGTGTTTTGTCCACAGGAAGGTTAATTAGCTTTGACTTTAGGGATTTAATATTCTCATATTTTTCAAGTATGTTTTCATAAATTGCAGTTTCGTTTGCAAGTATTTTTAGTCCCAGCTCTTTCTTGCCTTCCATTTTGGTAAGCATTTCGTCGAATTTTTTAAATTCTTTTTCCAGAATTGTGAGAACGCCACCATCATCTGCATATTCAGAAATTGTTGAAAATCGCACTGGCAGAACTGTAAATTGCTTCATAATTATTTCTAGCACATTTGCGTGAGCAATCATATTAACTCTGCGTGCTTCATAAATAATAATAGGAGAGTTGCTTACAACGGCCGTGATTCCTTTGAAATTTATACCGTAAACCAAATCCGCCCGAGTTCCCATTCCAATTGGGCCAAAGTCGATAGGACCGTCATGTCTTATAATTCCGTAAATGTATTTTCCTTCTTTTGGTGTTTCTTGATTATCGCTCATTATTATTGGTTTAAAAAGTTATTACAATTCCCATTTTTCAGGAAATATTTTGAGATCTATAAAATTAAATATTGGAAGTTGCGCTGTGTATACAAAATCGCTGCGATGATCGTATTTGTTACCAAGATCGGCCATAATATTATCAAACTCAATTTCTCTGCCACTGTTTACCAAAAATGCTGTATTCATGAACATTTCATCACTTGTAGTTTTGTTAAGTTTGTATTCGAAAACTGATTTGTGAAAAGCATCAATGATAATTTCTGCTTCTTTGTCTTTCTTCTCAATTAATGCATTTGCAATAAGGTTTCCGGCTTCATTAATTTTATCATTTTTCATTTTTTCTTCCTTAGTGGTTTCAATTTCGGTTCTGATTTTTTGAAGTTCATTATTTTCGTCATGAATTTCATTATAAATTTTTCCCATATTCTTCCATGTTCCTCTGACATTAAGCTCTACTTTATTTTCGAATTGCATAATCAACTCCATAAATTCACCATATCTTCGGTGAAGAAGATTGCGGATTTCATCGGGTGTGGCTGCAATGGTTCCAAATCTAATTGGAATTACGCTTTTGAATTCTTTCATCACTGCTTCAATTACCTTTTGGTGAGCAAGCATATTTTCGGCATTGATAATAAAATCGCTTAAAGGGTGATCGCTCACAACCATACATAAACCATCGAATCCAATTGTGGAAACAAGATCTCCACGTCCACCAACGCCCAAAGGGCCTAGATTGATGTCATAATCTGATGCAATGATGCAATAAATATATTTTCCGTCTCGTAGCATATTATTTCCTTATTTTTACTAAAATTAAATTTTCAATTACAGTTTCCTTTTTTAGAGAAATTAAATCTTCTTTCGAGTATTGTCTGAAAGAGGCGCAATAGTTCAGCAAAATGTGATAGGCTTTATTTATCTGGTCGAAATTTTCTTTGTCATCATTATTAAAATTAGTATCAGGATGAAACATTCTTGCTTTTTCGAGATAAGCTTTTTTAATTTCATTTTCCATTGTAAATTCACCTAGGCCAAGGTCATTTTTGGCCTGGTCAATTTTATTTGGATCTAATACATCCACTTCAATTGTGTAAAAGCTATAGCATGGGAGAGGACCTACAAGTTTGAAGTTTAATGTTCCATTAAATTCTTCATCAATTTGTTCAATAACCATTTCAAACTTTTCAGTATTGCTTCTATTAATTAGAAATGCTGAGTTGGTAATCATTTGGTCATTCATTACTTCGTGCATATTGATGTCGGCAACCAGTGGTGATAGAGAATCAATAATTTTTAATTCAACGATTTTATTGTTTTTTTCCAATTTTTCTTGAATCAACATACCCACTTTTACTTGATCAATTTTTGTAATAGTGGTATCGCTATTCAAAACGTCTTCTTTCAAAGCTTTTATTTCAGGATGATTGGCAATACTCATAAGTGTTTCAGGGAAATCAGCCCATGTTACTGCGACATCTATTTCAGTCAAGTATTCAATTTCTTCAAGTGATTTCACAATTAAATCTTTACCACAATTTAAAATTTTTGCAACTTCTTCTTTGGATCCTACTATGGTTCCGAGTTTCATTGGAAGTACCATATTGAAACCAATGGCCATTATTTTTTCAATATTTTTTTGATGGGTTATTAATTGCTGAACTAGCGATTCTTTATTCGAATAATCGAGATGTTCAATTTCCACATCTGAAACAATCGCCGAAATATTTTGAAAAGGGATTGCATAAACTCCTGTGTTCTCTAGCAATCTAAACATATCCGTGCTGTAAAAATTTGGAACTATTCCGTAGATGTATTTTCCTGTTGCTGCCATTGGTTTTTAGTTTTATTGGTTAAGTTTTCTTACTTTTTTGTTGAATTTTGTTTTACAACAAGATCAATTGCTTCGTCAAAATGAATTTCCATTACACTAATTTCATTGCTTGGCTCTGTTTCTTTTCCGCGATTTTTATCTATTAATGATCTAATTGCTAGCATTGCAGCTTTTCTGCAAATAAATTCGATATCGGAACCTGTCAATTTCTCAGTTTTTTGTGCCAGTTTATTAAGGTTCACTTTTTTATTAAGAGGTTTGTTTTTAGTGTGGATTTCAAATATTTTTTCTCTAGTTTTTACATCTGGAAGTGGCAATTCGAAAATTAAGTCAAACCTACCGCTTCTCAATAATGCAGGGTCAATTAAATCAATTCTGTTGGTAGCCGCCAAAACAATTACTCCTTTTAGATCTTCGATTCCGTCCATTTCCGTAAGGAATTGGCCAATAACTCTTTCAATTACTCCAGAACCTGAGCCATCACTGGTTCTTCTGGGTGTAAGACTGTCAATTTCATCCAAAAATAAAATACATGGAGAAGCTTGTTTTGCCATTCTGAATAATTCTCTTACCCCTTTTTCTGATTCACCGATGTAGCGACTTAAAATTTGTGGTCCTTTTACCGAGATAAAATTTACACCACTTTCGCTTGCCAAAGCTTTGGCTAAATATGTTTTTCCTAAACCAGGTTTTCCGTGAAGAATGATTCCTTTGGGTGGTTTGGTATCTGCTTTTTTAAATAAATCAGCATATTTTAATGGCCATTCTACTGTTTCTTTTAATGCTTCTTTAATTTCATCAAGTCCACCAACATCTTCCCATTTTACATCTGGTACTTCAACAAATACTTCTCTGATTGCTGAAGGCTCAACTTCTTTCATGGCATCCAAGAAATTATCCATGGTAACTTCCAATGACATTAGAAGTTCGTAAGGAATTTCGGACATTTCGAAATCTATTTGCGGAAGCACTTTTCTTAGTGCAGTCATTGCAGCTTCTCTTGCCAATGCTTCTAAATCCGCACCAACAAATCCGTGGGTAATCTCAGCAAGTTTATCCATTTCAACATCCATTGCTAAAGGAATACCACGGGTATGAATGTGCAAAATTTCTAATCTGCCTTTTTTATCTGGAATTGAAATTGAAATTTCTCTATCAAAACGACCAGGTCTTCTAAGTGCTGGGTCAATTGAATTTGGAATATTCGTTGCTCCAATTACTATAACTTTTCCTCTGGATTCCAATCCATCCATTAATGATAATAATTGAGCAACAACGCGCTTTTCGACTTGTTTTTCGCCACCCATATCTTCACGTTTCGGAGCGATAGCATCAATTTCATCAATAAAAATAATTGCTGGTGCATGTTGTTGGGCCTCTTCAAATATTTTTCTAATTCGGCCTTCACTTTCCCCATAAAATTTCCCCATTATTTCTGGACCAGAAATGTTGATAAAGTATGCATCTGTTTCATGCGCAACTGCTCGTACAATAAGGGTTTTCCCAGTTCCAGGAGGACCATAAAGAAAAACTCCTTTTGGAGGTTGAATTCCTAATCTCTCGAAAATTTCGGGATATTTTAATGGTAATTCAATCATTTCTCGAATGCGCTGAACTTGATTTCCTAAACCTCCAATATCTTCGTAGGAAACTTTGCTTTTGCTTTCTCCATCTTGTTTTGCAAGTTCGAGCTGGAAAATTGTATTGGTATTAATTAAAACAACTCCTTCAGGATGAATGCCGGTAACAGTATAATCAATAGAACGCGAACCAAATAAATTGGCTCTTACTTTGTCACCTTTTGTAACTGGTAGTCCATTTATCAACGAACCAATATATTTTGCATCATCAGCTTTAAATGATGAACTTGATTTTGTATCTGGTTTGAGTTTTATCTTAGAAGCCTGACGACAACTTGTTTTTATTACCTTTACTTTTTCGTCGATACCAGCCTGAGCATTTTCCCTTGTAATTCCATCAATTTGAATTATTCCTTTATCTCTATCTTCAGGGTAGCAAGGCATTATTTTTACTGGTGTTGCACGTTTTCCTTCAATTACAATAACATCACCGCTTTCTAAACCTATTAATTTCATATCCTTTGGATCGATTCTGGCAATTGCCCTTCCAACGTCTTTTACCAAAGCTTCTTTTACTCTTAGAACCATTTCGTCTTTTTTCTCAACTTTTATTTTGCTCATGGTATATTACTTTATGTGTTTATAAATAAGTTCGCTTTCAAAAAGAAAACTTTTTAATTCGTTCAATGCATTTATTCCTTTAATTTCCTCAGGAAACATAGGAACCTCAACTTTATTTAAATTTGAAAAAGTTTCACTAATGCTTTGTAAATACGGCAATTGATTTGTTTTTCTTCTTTTGCAAAAATCAGATTCTTCAGAAATCATAACATTGTTAACAATAATTTGTTTTGGAATTATTTCTGATTTGCTGAGATCAGTGAGTAATCTGCTGGTTTCCGAAATTGCCATTAATTCAGGGATACAAACTGGAATAAATTCGCATTTGGCGTCATCGCGCAATAGATTTTCAATTCTTTTAACTGTTTTTTTCAAACCAAGTAAAAATGCATCTACTTCGTCTTGAGTGTATGATCCGGCAAAACTTGTAATCATATAACGATATTTCCATCTCATTTTGGCGGCAACTTTTATCCAGGCATCCAATAATTTTGGTGAAGAAATCAATCGCAAGGCATGGCCTGTTGGAGCAGTATCAACAACGTATTTATCGTATTCTCCTTCTTCGATAAAATCAACAATGGTTTTAAAACTCATTATTTCGTCGATTCCAGGAATTGATAATGAAAGCATATCATCAATATCATCGTTGTCAAGGCTTGTAGCAGTTTCGAGAAGCTTCTTTAAGGCAGCCTGATGAACTGAAACAAATTTTGAAAGTGCTTCGTCTGCAACAACTTCAATTGCCGACAACTTGCTTGTGCCATTTACTTTTACAACATTAAACCCAACTTCTTGTTCCAAACAATCAGATATTGAATGTGCAGGATCTGTTGAAATTACAAGCGTCTTGAAATTTTCTGATAAAGCAAGTGCAGTGGCAATAGCACAACTGGTTTTTCCAACTCCACCCTTTCCTCCGAAAATGATGAGTTTTAGATTTTCGTTTTCTAAACCGGTTAGTGTCATAACTTATTTATTTTTTTATCCTGATTTCGAGGATGCCGTTTGTAAATTTGTGAGTTAGTTTTGATTTTGTTCCTTTTGCTGGAAGCAATAATTCTTTCCGGTAAGTTCTGGTTTTGCTAACTGCCGAAATTTCTAAAATATCACCTTTTAAATCGATTTTTAGATCACTTTCTTCAATGCCAGGCATTTCTGCAATAACAACCATTTCGGTTTTTTCATCAAAAATATCTGTGATTGGTTCACGTTCTTCATCCACTTTAGGACCTTCGGTTGTTTTCTTAATATTTCCGAAAGTTTCCACTTTTGGAGCGCCTCCACCAGCAGTGTTTATTGTAAATCCATAAACACCTTTCATACCTTTTTTGATATGATCAAAATTAATTTCACCTTCTTTGCTCATTCCTCCTTTTTCATCCAGTTTACCTGCTAGGTCAACTAATTTTTCGATTCCTTTGAATAAACCGCCAAGTCCGAAAATTTCGAAGTCTGCTGCTATATTTTTTTCTTTTTCATCACTTTTTTTCATCTTTCAAATAGATTAAATGGTTTAATTTATTGATATCCCTAAGCTAAATCAATAGGAGGGAAGTTGATTATTTTGCTGCACTAATTGCTTCCAATTTTTCGAGACGTGCTTCCATGGTTTCCTGTTGCATCATTAATTCTTTTTCTCTGGCTTTGGTAGAAAGATAAGTGTCTTCTTGCCACCAGTTGATGCCCATTTCCATGGCTTTGTCTACAGAACAAACAAGTAGTCTGATTTTTATTGTTAGCAAATCAATATCTGCTATTTGTATTTTGATGTCGCCTGCAATAACAATTCCTTTATCGAGCACTCTCTCGAGGATATCGGCTAGGCCAGTTGCGTTAATTGAGTGGGTGGGTTCTGACATTGGTTTTAATTTAGTTATAGTTAATAGTCGATTGACATTGTTTTAAAAACAGATTTTTCTTCTTTTGGGTCATACAATTTCTGTCGCTCCGAAACAAGCATTTGGCTTGTCTTCTCATCGTTATATTTCTCAATATCTTTTAATTTGTTCTGAATGATTCCCAACCTTAGTAAAAGTTTGCTTTCTTCATTTTTTAATCTGGTTTTTTCTTTTTCAAGTAGATATAATTTTATGAAATCTGATTCTTCCTTATTTGGAATTCCAGATTTTACGACATTCTGCATTGAGTTAATGCTCTGAAGTCCTTTAATTGCTTTTGAAATAGGCATAATATTGATTTTTTAGGATTAAAGAATTCATTAAATTATTAACAATGCAGGTCTATTAGTTCATTAACAATCATTCTAACTTTTTCTTGATTGGTTTTTGAGCCAACTCGACTGGTTTCTGATGTAAGAATGTCTTGACAGATTAATCTAAACATTTCGTTGTCTTTAGAAGGCGTGGCATTAATGGTTGCCAAAGTTTTTGATATCATAATAGAACCACGAACTGTTGGATCGAATTCAGTTTTGCCTGATTCACGCAAGCCTCTTACAACTTTTACAATTTTTTCAGCATCTTCCCATGCAAGTTCTGATTTTGCCATTGTTATTCTTAATTCGGTGTCATAGTCAAAATGATCAAGATCCATTGTAACCATTCTGTCGCGTAAGGCATCCTGTGTTCTATTAACACCAGCATATTCTTCTGGGTTTGAAGTAAAGATTGCGCAAAAATTTGGATGAACTTTCATATAATAATCTTCCTCTTTTCCTGCAGAAGTACTCATCATTCTTTCTTGCAAAATTGGAAGTAGAATATTATTTGCTTCAGCTCTTGAGCGTGTAAATTCATCATAAATGAGTGTAAATCCATTTTTTACTGCAATAGTCAAACGATTGTTTACCCATTTTTTTTCCATATCTTCTTCAACCTTGTGAACTGTATGAATAAATTTATCATCTAATTTCCTAAACCTATAACCAGATTCGCTACCAACAAGATCAGAGGTTTTGTACTCGGCATCTCCATGAATGATTACAACTGGTCTGCCAATTTTATTTGCCAAATGCATGGCAACAGTGGTTTTCCCAGTTCCTGAAGGACCTCTGAAATGAACTGGGAATCCAGCCTTAATATATGTAAGCCCACGGTTAGTAATGTCTTTAACATATTCTGTTTCAACAAAATTTGCCATTTGTTTAGGCTCGAGAACCGTATTGGTTTCATTATTCATTAATTGATTGCTCATTTTTCTATTATTTAGTTAATTAAAATTCTTGTTTTGGTAGTTGTTCTAGTGTTTTTATCCAAATTTCTCTGGCTTCTTCAATATCACGAATTATTTTCTCTCTCGTTTTTAGGAATTCTTCTTTACGGACTTTATGCATTGCCAATGCATTTAATTTTTTTAGCAGAACCTTTTGGTAAACTGGTGTTTCAGTGTCAATCATGATTTCTAATTTTTCTTTTAAATTGATTTAATAATTCCGTTTTCAATTTTCCCATTTTATTCCAGAGAATAATTTCGTTTGTATTTCCTTTTTATTGCAAAATCCTTGATCGTTAAAGAAGATCATGGTTACCTAGCTGAAGACACAAGCCTGGTTTGTTCTATAAAGAAAAAAATGCGGAGTCGTTGTATAAGTCACTTCGACTCCGCAAAAAAATTAATTTGAATTTTTTGGAAAGTAAACATTTTCTATCTTTTGCACTTTTCCTTGTTCTAATAAAGCTTTAGCAATATATCCAAGTTTCATTCTGGTTTCACCTAGTGGTTGTTCCATTTCCAAAATCTTTACTCCTTTTGGATGTTTATTGATATAGCTAATTACTTTTTCTTCAAGTGTTAATGGTAGAATTTGTTTTTCTACTGCTTTTGTTTCTTTTGGGATTGGTGTTGTTTCTTTTTCTGCAGGAACTTCAATTTTTATTGCTTTTTTTTCAGCAATTTTAGCAATAGGTTTTGGAGCTGTGTAACCAGTTTCCCTTAATTGTGCGAGAATATCTGACATCTTTTTCCAAGCAGCTGAAGCACCTTTTCTGTCATCTGCAAAATCTCCCATTAATTCGGCAACAACTTTTTTAAGGTTTTTTACTTCTTTTTGAATTCCTGTCATGAAAACATCAAATTCTTGAAGTCTTAAAACATTATCCTTATCTCTTTTTACTTCGTTTTCGGTAAGCATTGCATGCATATTGGTAAAAATTCTCAATATTTCTTTATTTATGTTTTTCATCAAGAAAGTAAATCCTTTGATTCTCTCAACTTCATTGTGTGAAAGCATGTCATGTGTGTATTTAAAAATACCATCACAATCTTCATTAATGCTTTTCATTAAAGAAGCAAATTTCTTTAATCTATCTGCTTCACTTTCTGAAAGCATATCATTTGTAAATGAATAAATTTCAGAAATTTTATCATTTGTATTTTTCATTAAGGAATCAAATTCCTTCATTCTTAATTTTTCATCTTTGTCTAAGCTTGTTCTTAAAGAAACTGCCATATCCTTATGTTCTTTGGACATTTTTCTTAAAAGTGCATCAGCTTCTTTTAATCTGTTTTTGTCATCTTTACTTAATTTCGCTCTGAGGTCAGATGCGTTTGTTCTTAAAACATTTGCCATTTCTAGATGATCTTTTTGAAAACGATCTAGCGTTTTTTGAACGTCGTTTACAAGTTCTTCATTTTCTTTGATTCTGTTTTTGAAGGAAGAAAGGATTTCTTCACTTAAATTTTTCATTTCTGTTGATAGTCCCATTTTTTTATCTCCTTTTATGATTATTAATATTAATTTTCGAATTATTTTATTTGTTTCATTATTAGATTTTTTACCTCTTTTATGTCTTGAATTAAAATTTGATCACCTTTTTCAAGCAGAAACTCAAGATATTTTATCATACTAGAATGCATCTGATGAAAATCCATAAAGGTTTTCATCACCATGTCTTTTCTCATATCCTGTAATTTTGAAACTTGAGAAAGTTGTTCCTTGATATTTGAAATTTTTTCGATGGCATCTTCTGAAGTGATATCTTTTATTCCTAAAAGACTGTTTTTTAATGATTGAGCAGTTTCTTTTTGAGCTTCAATGAATTTCAGAAACTGGGTTTCAGCCACTTTTTCTTTTTCATCAAGCACAACAAGAACATCAGACATTAATGTATTATAATCTTTCTTCCGAAGGGATCCGTTTTTTGCAAGGGTTCCGCACAGTTTAGAATTTAAAATATCTCTTTCTTTTTTTAAATCTGTTAATGAATTGTGAACATTATCAAATAATGAATGAGATGATTCCGTGATATTCTCTGATGATTGGAAGGCAGATTGAATTTTTTGAACACGGGTTTCGTAAGACGAGATAATGTTATCAAAAAAAACATTAATATTTAAGTCAGTTTGAGTATTTATAATAGGATTCATAATATTGGTGATTTAATTTAATTTTTTTGGGAGAAATTTGTAGTAAAAAAAAGAAATTCTTGGTGAATTATACTTTTAAGGTTTTTCTTAAAAGGACTGTTTAGCAAGAATAACTGTTTAACTGTTAAACTGATTAAGCAGCTTTTGCAGTTAATCCAATTGCTTCAGCATACTTTAAGTATGTTTCAACAGAGGCAACAACTATTCTTGCTTCAATTGCAAGAAGTTCGATACCTACTAATGATACTCTAACCCAAGCGTCAACAACGACACCTTTGTCAAGAATACGGTCGATAACCTCAACAAGGCTAGACGATCCAATGGTTTTTTCTACTGCCATTTTTTTTTCTCCTATTATTTATTAATTTATACCATGCTTTAATGAGGGATGGTTTACCTCGTGAGCCAGCGGTATACCAAAGGGGGTGCCATTAATATTTTGGAGTCTAAAATTCTCTTGATTTTTGTCAGTAATTTTCTGTTTTAGAGTTTGTTAAAAATTTGAAAATATTTTCAAAAATTAGAGTTTTGTAAAATAGATGATATTAAAAAGGACTAGTATTGTTGAAAAAAACACACACATGTGCGGAAATGAGCAATTTGTCTTCATATTGATAAACAGGTGTTTTTTTTAAAAAAACAATCGAAATAAGGATCAGCTAAAAGCCCAATTTACAAGTTTTAACGGTGCTTTTAGGTTTAGGAATCAACATTTGAATATTATTAAGGGTTTTCCCTTATTTAGTTTAAGTGGATTTTCGAATACTTTCGCTTAGCAAGGATTCTTAAATTTGTTCATAACACTTTTAGTAAATTATGGAGGATTTGAAATGAATGAAGAAATAAGGTTAGCTAATATGAAAAGATTACTTTATATACCAATTGTGCACAATCAATCAGATTTAGGGTCACTTGGACAGAAATTATCCCAGGAAGGAGGTCAAGTTTATGGTGCTGATTCGTGGCAAGATCATATTGACCAAGTAGATATCTCATGGAGTAAAATTGAATCAGAAATTTTAAAACGAGTAAAAAAAGTCTCTTTGGAAAAAATTAAAATTTACCAAGATGGCTTACCTGTAGTTGGCGAAATAGGTTATAAAATTGTAAAGGATGCAGCAGAAAAAGGTAGTGTAAATTATCAAATCATTGATAATCTGCTTACGAAAGGTGCAAAATTAGAGATTGCTGAAAATAAAGAGATTCTGTTAAAAGAATATTCATTATTAGCTAATATTTCCAAAGCTGAATCGAATGAAAGCATGGTAAAAGCATATTTGATTTATCAGGAATTATCTCAAGAACTATTGAATGACAGGGATGCTTTTATTGCAAATCAAATAAATACTACTCTTGAGGACGGCGAAATTGGAATTGCTTTCTTTGGAGCTGCTCACACCATTGTAAACAAATTAAACGACGATATAAAGGTTGATGTTGTAAAGATGTTTACTGATGAAATTTCTTTAAACCTAAGTAAATAATGAGAGGACGAGGCATCCCACCAATAACTTCCACTGGAAGTAATAGAAATAGTACACCAGCTCGATTTGATGGATTGGCTCATATGTCTTTAGGTAGGTATATGTCATTGAATAAAAGATCTGAAGAAAATGATGATTCGTGGAGTGTTCCCAAATTTTCTAAATCTGATTTTAACCTGAAATCAAAACAGGAAGTAGCTAAACCAAAAAGTGATAAAAAAGAACAAAAGATAAAAAGTATTGTTGATGTTCTGGATAATTATAATGAGGACGGCGACTTAGCTATTATAATTGAATTTAGCGGTTTTGAATTTTCAAATACAACATTTACCAAAGTTGATTGTAAAAGTGATTCTAGTAGTTTTTCTATTCCAATTAACTATAAAGAAAAAGAATCTCAACTTTTTATTACAACATCCGAAGGATTCTTCAAATATAGAATTAAAAAATCGCAATATAATTGTTTATACAAAGATGATATTTTTATACCAAAATTATTAAAAGAGTATGATTCATTGAGCATGACAGCAACTTTAAAAAATAATTGGATAATTGTTACTTATAAAAAAAGATAATTATGAAAGAAATTGACGAAATAATGACTGCAAATTTTGTTTACACTTTAACAAAGCATACAAAACTTAGCAAAAGTGATTTGGATTATGCAATGGAGGTTTTTCTTTTACAAGAAGAGTATGAAAAATGTGCAGATATTAAGGAATTACTTGATAAGGGATATTTTGACAATGATAAACAGAGCAATCATGAAAGTATTTCAAATATTATAAATAAGATTGATAAGTTTGATGATGAGGATAAGGAAATGCTGGAATATAAACAAAAGCTTTTGAAGCTTAAAGATGAACTTATTTCATCAATTAGTGAAATAGAAAAAAAACTCAACAATAGATAGTTTTTGAGCTTTAATAAATTGAAAATTTGTTTTGTGGAAAAGGAGAGGAGGGGATTTTTTTTGAAGAAATTGATTTTTAAGAGAGAAAAGAAATTCTTGGTAAATTATGCTTTTTAGTTTTTACTGAAAAGGACATTTTAGCAAGAATACCTGTAAACTTCAAAATGCCTTATGCGGCTTTTGCAGTTAATCCAATTGCTTCAGCATATTTTAAATATGTTTCAACAGAGGCTACAACTATTCTTGCTTCTATTGCAAGAAGTTCAATACCTACTAATGATACTCTTACCCATGCGTCAACTACAACGCCTTTGTCAAGAATACGGTCGATAACCTCTACGAGGCTTGACGATCCAATGGTTTTTTCTACTGCCATTTTTTTATCTCCTATTATTTATTAATTTATACCATACTTAAATTGAGGGACGGTTTACCTCTTTTTTTAAAATTTGAACTTGAATTAAGCAGCTTTTGCAGTTAATCCAATTGCTTCAGCATACTTTAAGTATGTTTCAACTGATGCTACAACTATTCTTGCTTCAATTGCAAGAAGTTCAATACCTACTAATGATACTCTTACCCATGCGTCAACAACAACACCTTTGTCAAGAATACGGTCGATAACCTCTACGAGGCTTGACGATCCAATAGTTTTTTCTACTGCCATTTTTTTATCTCCTATTATTAATTAATTTATACCGTGCTTTAATTGAGGGACGGTTTACCTCGTGAGCCAGCGGTATACCAAAGCAAGTGCCATAAATAATTTTGGAACAAAATAATAAGAAAAATTGTTAGCTAATTAACTGGATTTAAACAACTAAAAAAAATGAAAATATTTCTAACAAAGGAAATGAAATTGAATTTACGCTTTACTAGATGAATCTAAAATTGAAATAATCGCACAAGTGTGCGAAAATAAAATTACTCTTCGCTTTTGCTAATTGTAATTTCGTATTTCTTCATTTTACGAATAAGGGCATCCCGAGTAATTCCCAATTTATCAGCCGCTGCTTTTTGGTTGAATTTGCAACTTTGTAATGCCTTCCTGATAATGTTAACTTCATTACTTTTTAAGTTAACCAATTCAACATGATTACTATTTGAAGTGCTTTTTTGCTGTCTTACAGGAAAGTCAGATAAACCAAGTGTATCGCCTTTTGAAAGGATGATGGCCCTTTCGGTCATATTCCTGAGTTCTCTGACATTTCCAGGGAAATCATATTTTAATAGTTCGGAAAAAACATCATTTGATATTTTCAAATTGGGTTTATTGAATTTCTTAGAATAAAAATCAACAAAATGAATAAGTAAAGGTTTGATATCCTCTGGTCTTTCTCGTAATGCAGGAATATGGATATGCAAAGTGTTTAAACGGTGGTGCAAATCGAGGCGGAATTTTTTTTGCTCAATTCTTTCTTCAATGTCATGATTTGTTGCTGAAATAATCCTGAAATCAGTACGTATTTGATTGGTGTCGCCAACTCTAGTAATTACTTTTTCCTCGGTTGCACGAAGAATCTTTGCTTGTAAATTAAAAGGCATATCTGCAATTTCATCCAAAAAAAGTGTTCCGTTGTTACAAACTTCAAAATATCCCATTTTATCAACGATTGCTCCGGTAAATGAACCTTTTTTATGACCAAAAAATTCGCTTTCTAAAAGGGTTTCTGTAATGGCAGAGCTATTCACTGCACAAAATGTATGATCTTTTCTTGAACTTGAATAATGTATTATTCGGGCAATATTCTCTTTCCCAGTGCCGCTTTCACCAGTTATCAATACGTTGGCTTCGGAGTAATTGGCAGCTGTAATTGCTTGCTCAAATACTTCTAAAATTTTAGGGCTAACACCAATAAACTGGCGATCTATTTTTTCTTCAAGAGCTTTTGAAATCAATGAATTCTTTTCTTCCAGATTTTTTACTTTTCGTTGTATTTGTAAAAATCTTTGCGAACGTTCAATTGCAATTTCGATATCAATAAATCTAAATGGTTTCCTTAAATAATCAAATGCACCCAAACGCATAGCTTTGATAACTGTATCCATATCGCCGTGACCTGAAATAATAATTACTTCCATCGATGGATACTGAACTTTTACTTCTTTTAAAATGTCAAGACCATTCACTCCAGGCAATCTAACATCCAATATCATTAGGTCTATCTTATGTTTACTCAATATTTTTTTACCTTCAGCAGCTGTATTGGCTTCAAATGATTCATATTCTGAACCAAGGAAAAAACCACTCAATTCTTCAGTAAATTGCTTTTCATCATCCAAAATGAGTATCCTGATTTTGTTCTTGTTCTCCATTTTATTATCTTAAAAAACGGTTAAAACCCTGAAATTTTATTTCAGCTACTTTA
>JACAAW010000055.1 GCA_013377115.1 Bacteroidota bacterium
AATTCAGCTTCAACAACTATTACTGTTGATCCTTTAACTGTTGCTGGTGCTGTAACTGGTGGAGCAACTGTTTGTAATGGAACAAATAGTACAGTTTTAACTTTGACTGGAAATGTTGGAACAGTAATAAAATGGCAATCTTCTCCTGATGGAATTACTTGGTCAGATATTGCAAATACAACTTCTACTTATACTGCAACAAATCTAAGTTCAAATCTTGAATACAGAGCTGTTGTGCAAAGCGGTGCTTGTATTTCCGAAAATTCTACTTCTGCAACAATAAATGTTTTACCAACAATTAGTCCGGTAGTTACAAATAGCGGAAGTAATTTCTGTTTAAGCGGAACCTCAACATTAACAGCAACTCCAAGTACAGGATATGGTTCTGCAACTTTCCAATGGCAAGAATCATCTGATAATGTAAATTTTACAAATATCGGTGGAGCAACTTCTACAAGTTATACGACTCCTGCATTAACAAGTACAACTTATTACAGGATTCTTGTAAAAGTGGGAGCAACAACTTGTTTAACTTCAATTGCGGATTCTATTGTGGTTTATAATCCTCAAATTTTATTTGCAAGCTCTGGATCTCGCTGTGGAACTGGTACAGTAGATTTAAGTACTATTGTTTATCCTACGACCATTGTGAACTGGTATGCAAATGCAACTGGTGGAGCAAGTTTAGGAACTGGTGCAAATTTCACCACTCCAGTTGTTTCAAGCACAACCAATTTCTATGCTGAAGGTTCTGCAAATGTTCAGTCGTTCAATGTTGGTTTAACAGCTAACTCAGGTACATTAGGAGCATATGGCGGTTATGGAATGTTCTTCTCATCAGTTGATGATTCAAAAATAAATTCAATTGATATTTATCCTTCAACTGTTGGAACATTGACAATTACCTTGAAAAATGGTACAGGCACCGCTATTGATTCAAAAGCCTTTTCAATTGTAGCTGGTGATATTAGCACAACTGTGTTAAAAACCTTACCACTTGGATTCTCAATTCCTGCAGGTTCTTCTGGATGGTCTTTAAATTATGATATGAATATTAATCGTTCATCAGGAACTTTTACATATCCAAATACAACTAATGGATTCTCTATTACTGGAAATACATATGATGGAGACAATATTACTACTGGGGCTAGATATTATTTCTATAATTGGTCAATTTCAACTGGTTGTTTTTCTCCACGTGTTCCTGTTACAGCTACTGTTAGTCCTGCACCTGTAATTACTGTTACTGCAAATCCAACAATTGTATGTGCTGGTGATCCAACTACTTTAACTGTTGGAAGTGCAAACGCTGGATATAATTATTCATGGTCAGCTGGAACCACACCTTCAACTGGTACAACTGTTTCAGGAAATCCAACAATCAATACAACATTCACAGTCACTGCAAGCGATGTTTCTGGTGGAGCAAATAATGGATGTGTTGCTATTGAAACTGTCTTAGTTAATGTAAATCCTTTGCCATTGGCAATTGCAGGTGCTAGTTCTGGAGCTATTTCTTGTAGTGACTCAATTAATTTGACCGCATTACCATTAACATCACCAACAGCAAACCCAATTTCGCTATTCACCGAGAATTTTAATGGTGCAACAAATTCATGGGTAACCACAAATACTTCAACAGCAACAACTCCTGCTTTAGCTGATTGGACATTAGAACCAGATGGATATGTTTATGGCGGAACTACATACCATAGTAATGACAGTTCACAATTCTATATGTCAAATAGTGATGTTTTGGGTAATGGAAGCATTTTAAGAACAACTTTAGAATCTCCATCATTCAGCACCGTTGGCGTTGCTTCTTGTAATTTGAGTTTCTACCATAATTATTATTTCTACGCCGGTGATACTACAAAAGTGGAAGTATTTAATGGTACTGCTTGGGCTACTGTTGCTAACTATGTTGCGACTCAAGGAACTGCTGCTGGTTTTGTAAATGTAAATATTCCTATCGACGCGTATGCTGGTCTTCCAAACGTAAAAGTTAGATTCAGTTACAGAGCTGCTTGGGGTTATTATTGGGCAATTGATAATGTTTCTGTTACAGGTGCTCAAGCAAATACTTTTGCATGGACATCAACACCTGCTGGATTTACTTCAAGTTTACAAAATCCAACTGGAGTTAAACCTGCTGTAACAACAACTTATCATCTTTTAGTTACAACTCCAACAGGATGCTTTGCATCAGCTGATACTACAGTTATTGTAAACGCTGGTCCAGCTATTAGCTTAGGTAATGATACTACAATTTGTACTAACACTACTTATACTATTACTGCAACTTCAACTGCAACTTCATATTTATGGTCAAATGGTGCAACCAACTCATCACTTATTGTTGGTCCATTTGCAACAGCTGGAACTCAAACATTCACTGTAACTGCTACCTCAGGTTTGTGTTCAAACACAGCAACCATTAATATTTTAGTTGATCCTTGTTTAGGAATATCTTCTTCTCCTGAAATTTCAGTTAATGTTCAACCAAATCCAACCAATGGTCTTACATCGATTATTGTAACAGGATTAAATGGTACAGCATTAATGTCTATCTATAACCTAGCTGGACAATTAATTTCTGAAGAAAACATCCAAAGAATCGATTTAAGATTCTCTAAACAAATTGATATGTCTACTTATCCAAAGGGAATTTACTATTTAAAACTTAACAATAATGAAAAAATCATCGTTAAGAAAATTATAGTTAACTAATTTCTTTTTATTCTTTGAAAAGCGGGACGTTTCTACATCCCGCTTTTTTTTTGTAATTTTATCCTTAAAAATTGCTTTTTTATAATATTTGTCCTATATTGCTATGCTATAAAACATTAATTTTTAGTTAATTTACTCTAAACCTCCAACCATATGAAAAAAGCATTACTATCTATTATTTGTTTGGTATTATTCCATTTTAGTTTCAGTCAAACATTTATTTCTGAATCCTTTGACGGAGCGACTTTTCCTCCAACAAGTTGGGCTAACATCCCTATTTCTGGAACTTATTATTTTACAAGAGTCACTGCAGGAACATACCCCGTATGCACAACACATTCGGGTGCCGGAATGGCATGTTATAATACCTATAACATTCAACAAGGAAATACTTCCATGCTAATAACTCCTGCAATAAATCTTTCTGTCCTTGGCGGAAATACAGCTCAAGTTTCATTTTGGATGTACCGCGACAATGGCTTTGCAACTTATACTGATAGCATTGATGTATATATCAATACTGCAGCAAATTTAACTGGAGCAAATCATTTAGGACGAATTAATAGAGTTCGAACACTTTCGCCAATCCAACTTACAGATGGATGGTATCAATATTCATTTAATATTCCTATTTCTTATACAGGAACCTCGAATTATGTTATTTTTAAAGCAACCAGTCTTTTTGGTAATGATATTTATATTGATGATATTTTAGTAAAAGCCTCATCAATAAATGATGCTGGCATCTCTTCAATTAACAGTCCTGGCTCTTCCACATCCTTGGGAATCCAAAATATTCAAGCAACAATAAAAAATTATGGTTCCAATAATTT
This sequence comes from Bacteroidota bacterium, assembly GCA_013377115.1. Classification (GTDB taxonomy): domain Bacteria; phylum Bacteroidota; class Bacteroidia; order Bacteroidales; family CG2-30-32-10; genus Cfx2-01. The sequence goes on from JACAAW010000055.1 coordinate 3,567, forward strand.
GACATCTGCTTCAATTGGCTGGTCGGTTAATGGAATAACTCAAACTAGCTATCCTTATAGCAATATTGGGCTAGGAACCAACCTTACTGACGGACCAATTACAATTGGCAACTATAACTTTACCACACCAGGCACCTATCTTTTTAAAATTTGGACTTCTTCACCTAATGGAGTTACAGATAGCGATCATACAAATGATACTATTACAAAAAATATTTCCGTTCAAAGTTTCGCCACATTACCTTACGTTCAAAATTTTGACGCTGTTTGGATTAACAAAAACGACAATCACGATGTGCCCGACAACTTTTGGGTGAATACTCCTGCAACAGGAAATAACTCTTGGAGGAGAGATGATGAAGGAAGTACAGCAGCATGGTCAAATGCTACAACTGGAATTTATTCTCCCACAGGAGCCTCCTTAACAACGAATTCGGCAAGATTCCATACAAATGGCACAGCTGCAGGAACAATTGGAAATTTTGATTTATTTATGGACTTTTCTCCAGTTGGAAATAAAGAATTGTCATTCTATTACATTAATAATACAGGAACTGATTCGCTCTTCGTTTCACTTTCAACTAATGGAGGAACCACATTTAGCGCTCCTATCGTAAAATACAATACCAATAATGGCTGGGGCATAAAAACCATTGACCTTGGAAGTTCAACTTCACCAAACACTTTGATTCGTTTCTCTGCAAAATCAAATTTCGGCTCAACCGACATTGGAATAGATCAAATTCAAGTTCAATTGCTTACATTGCAACCTAACGATGCTGGAATTAGTTTAATAAACGCTCCATCAACAACTGCAAATTTAGGAACCACAAACGTTCAAGTTACCTTAAAGAACTTTGGTCTAAACAATTTAATATCTGCGTCAATAAATTGGTCAGTAGATGGTGTTTTACAAACCCCATACCCCTATAACAATATCGGTTTAATTACCAACGGAACCGATGGACCAATAAATATTGGTAGCTACAATTTTTCTACAGCTGGAATTCACATATTAAAATCATGGACTACTAATCCAAATGGCACCACAGACGGCAATGCTTTAAATGATACAACTAGTAAATTAATTTCAATACAATCTTATGCGTCAATTCCTTATAGTCAAAATTTTGATGGAACTTGGATCGACAAATTAGCAAATCATGATGTTCCAGATAATTATTGGAAAAACACTCCCGCAACAACAGATAATTCATTCCGAAGAGATGATGAAGGTGCCACTGCAACATGGACCTATCTTCCTGGTGGAGAATATTTACCTGCAGGAGCTAACGGAACATTGCATTCTGCAAGATTTCATACTTGGGGAGCTCTTGTTGGAACAAATGGAACATTTGACTCTTACCTTGACTTCTCTCCTGCTGGAAACAAAATTTTGAAATTCTGGTACATTAATGAATCGGGAACGGATTCAATGCAAGTATTGCTTTCCACTGATGGAGGAACTACCTTTTCTTCAGTTATTGGTTCTTATAACATCGATACTGCATGGAGTCAAAAAACAATTTCATTGGGAACCATAAATTCGAATACTGTTGTAATTAGATTTTTAACCACATCGGATTGGGGTTATGATATTGGTCTGGATGAATTTGAAGTTCTCTATTCATCGCCAAACGATATGGCTTTACTAAATTGGGTAAGTCCGATTAATAGTGGTTGTGGATTAGGAAATTCTACCGCCATTACTGTTGAATACAAAAATGCCGGTGCAATTCCGCAATCAAATATACCTATTCACTTTTCAATAGATGGCGGTGCCTCTTATATTGCAAATGAAGTAATTCCTGGACCAATAAATCCTGGAGATTCTGCAATGTATACTTTCACAACGATGGCTGACTTCTCAAATCCAAACACTTATAATTGCAAGGCTTTTATCGGTTTGGCTCTTGATGGAAATCACAACAATGATTCGGTTAGTATGAATATTACTTCTTATGGCGATATTTCAAGTTTTCCTTTTTCAGAAAATTTTGAAAATGGAAGCCATTATCTAGTTCTAACCAATAAACCACAGGCCACAATAAATTTAGTTGCGAATCAGGGTACACAGAATTCTACCGCATTGAATTTTGCTGGACTCACCTCAGCTTCATGGACAGGAAGTTCAACTGCAACAAGTGCAATTCAAGCTTGGGGAATTGATTCACTTCACCACGCAATAGCAAGCAGTTGTAATATTGACGCCAGTTCATTATCCACATTAATGATGACATTGGATTTAAGACAAACATTTAGTGCTGGAAAAAAATATAGTTGGTTTATGGTTTTAGTTAATGGAACAGACACAATTCCAGACACAACGAATATTAAATTCTTCAATCCAGTTACGGCAAATTCTGACACGTTTAAAACAAGAGCATTTAATTTAAATGCTTACGCAGGAACCAATTTCACATTGCAATTGGTGTCATCATGTAAATATGATAATGCCAATTATGGTGGAAGCGGAGATAATGCCTATATTGATAATTTAAATTTATTTTCTATTGGCGCCCCTATTGTTAATTTGGGACCAGATACTGTTATTTGTGCAACCCAATCAATTGTTCTCGATGCAGGAGCTTGTTTTGGATGCACCTACGAATGGCGACAAATACCAAATGCTACAATTATCGCAACAACATCTTCGATTACAGTCGATTCCCTTGGAATTGGAATTGGTTCAGCGCAATATTCCGTATTTGTAAATAATCCCTATGGAAATTCAACAGATACAATTGGAGTTGAATTTACAGTTTGTACTGGATATAGCTCTTTTGAAAATAGTGCTGTGAATATTTTCCCAAACCCAACTAACGGAATTTTAAATATCAATTTCTCTGAAATTAGTGATGCAATTATTTCGATTTACAATATGCAAGGTCAATTGGTGTTGAGTGAAAGGATAAAAAACTCCAACTCTTCAAAATTAGATTTATCAGCATTTAATAAAAATCTATATTTATTGAAAATTGAGTCGAAGAATAGTGTTATCCTCAAAAAGATTGTTGTTCAATAGTTATTTGACCATAATTGGTCAAATAACTTGTCCTATTTTTACTTATTATTAACTAAATAAAACTATGCCTATGAAAAAGTTATTCCTATTTTTTATTTCTCTTTTTATTATCTCAGTTTTTTCGGGAATTATAGTAAAAGCTCAAGTAAATACTATTGGTTCTAAAATAATTAAAGTTAAAAAGAAAAATTCAATAATTGATGAGGCCACACGAAATTCTGCTTTAGAAAACCAGTCTTATTTGACTTTTCCATCAAATACACCAACCAAAAACACTTGTGATACCACCAATTTAAATTCTTATAAAACAACATGGACAGTTGTTGATTATAGTGTTACAGCCACTCCACAGTTTTCCTCAGGATTTGTTAATGGTATCAATACTTATGCTGATAAAGCCAAAGCAAACTTTTTTAATAATACTGGCTCAAATTACATTTTAGGCTGTTATATTGCTTTTAGTAAAGCTTATTCAACAACACCATCAAAAACCATTACGGTAAATGTTTATCCGAATGCCTCTGGAAGTCCAGGAACTCCAATTGCTTCAAAATCTTTCACAATGCAAAAAATTATGAACGATGTAAACGGAAATTTCTTTACCGAAGTAATTTTTGATTATCCTGTTCCAATTACAAGTTCTTATTTTATTGGTGTGGATATGTCAAATTTGAACTGGGCAACAAGTCATGATACTCTTAGTATTCAAAGCAATCAATCGCCACAAACAACTCCTTCGGCTGTTTGGGAAAAACAAAGTGATAATTTATGGTATCAATACACCAACGCTGCTTCATGGAACTTGAGTATTTCATTAGCAATATTTCCTTTTGTTACGGATATTCCTGCAAATGCAAATTTCACACAATCGAGCACCACTATATGCAGTGGTTATCCATTAACTCTTAACGCAAGCAGTTCAATACAAAACTCCGTTTATTGGTTATTACCCGGCGGCAATCCTGCGAATTCTTCTGTGGTATCGCCAACTGTAACTTATGCTACAGCTGGAACCAAAAATATTAAACTTTATGTTTTAGGTGGTGGTTGCAATAATCTTGATTCAATGCTTTCAACGGTTACAGTTCTTCCATCTCCAGTAGTTGGAGTTAGTTCTACACCTGCTGCAATATGCCTTGGAAATTCTGCTTCACTGAATGCCACAGGTGGAATTTACTACGAATGGGCCGGATTTCCTCCTGGGCAAAATCCAGTTACTGTAAATCCAACAGCAAATACAACCTACAATGTAACAGTTACAAGTGGAAATGGATGTTCAGCATCTCAAAACGTTACCGTTAATGTGAATCAAGCCCCAGATCCAAATGCAAATGCCACTCCGCCATCAATTTGTCTTGGTAGTTCCAGTTTATTAACATCCACACCAGGAATGGCCTCCTACATTTGGACCCCAAGTGGTGGCACAACTGCTGCATTAAGCGTTACGCCAGGAACAACAACAACTTATACTGTTGCCACAATTGACGGAAATGGGTGTACAGCAATAGATTCTGTTGTGGTAACTGTTGATCCTTGTACAAATATCAATTCGACAGAAGCTAATGACAATGACATTAGTATTTTCCCAAACCCAACTGAAGGTAATTTCATCCTAGATTTTAAAAATCTAAATTTTGAAAATGCAGAAATCAGAGGTTATAACTATGAAGGAAAATTGGTTTTATTAAGATCCCTAAAAAAACAATCCGGTTCAACCAATATCAATCTTTCGCAATTTGCTAAAGGAATATATTATATTCGTTTTATTTATGACAAATCTATTATTACGAAAAGAGTAGTGATTTATTAAATTATAAAGAGCGGTTAATAGCCGCTCTTCCTTTTTCCATTGCCAGCAATAAGAAACAACATTGTCTTTATATGAAAAAAATACTGTTTATCCTATTTGTCTTTATTTCTATTTCCTGCTCTTTTGCTCAACAAGTTAGTTGCGAAAAGTTTCCTATAAATTTTTGCGTTCCATTAAATGTAGTCTATGAAAAGGAGCCAAAAGGCTATCCTTCTCAAAATATAAAGGCTAAGTTGGAAGAAATTAAATATTTAGATTATTACTCCGAACCATTCGAATTTATCGAAAAAGGGAATGAAGTTATTATTAATAAAATTAAGAATACCTGGTATAAAATAAAAACGAATGATCTTGAAAATCCCAATACTACGGCTTGGTTTCTTAGTTCTGACATAGGGTTTTTGAAAGAAAATCCAATTAAAAACATCTCTGAATATTCTGGCTATTATAAAAATGATCCGAGATATGTTTGTTCTTACTATTACTTTATCAAAGTAAATACATCTGATTCCTCAATAATAGTAACTGATTTCTGCGCTACTAAAAATGAAAAAGGAAATTTAATTGATGAATACGAAAAATTTGTTGACCCATTAGAACAAAAAAAACTCTTGAATCCTCAAATTAATGGCTGTGTTCTAACTTCACAGGATTCAATTCCAATCAAGGCTTGGTTTGTGTTTGCCAAATCCGAAACCAATAAAAAAATTGTAAAAGGCTTACTCGTTTGCAACCAAGATGGTTATCTAACTTTTTATCGAAAGGATTAATCCCATATGATATTATGAAATAATCCAAAGTAATATAATATTTCCAACTTTTTTGAAGGCCGTCATTGCGAACGCAGTGAAGCAATCCAATTCAACGAACAATTTCGTCATGGTTAGATTGCTTCGTCGTTCCTCCCTTCGACTTACTCAGGGCAACGCCTCGCAATGACGACCGCCTCCGTCGCTGCTAACACGAGCAATCTGGCAGTAGGCGGGGGAAGAAATCTCATCTTGGAAGGAATCCATAAAATGAAATCGCTTCCTCACAAACCTTCGAATCGCAATGATATTTTATTATTTTTAGTCAAAAAAAAAGCGGCTAGTAGCCGCTTTTTTTATTATCTCTTCCTCCAAATCTTTTCCTGTCACCAAAAGACTTTCCTGAGTTTCTATTATTGCTTGAATAACCTTCGCTTTTGTTAAATCGGTTTTTCCGTTCGCCACTTCCACCAGAACTGCTTCTGTCTCCGCCCCCACTTCTGTCTCCACCGCCGCTGCTTTTGCCTTTCCAATCACCACGGTTTCCGCCGCCGCTTCCACCACTTCCGCCTCTACGGTTGTAACCGCCTTCTCCACCGCCACTGCTTCTTCTATTGCTGGTTCCTTCAACTTTCGCATCAGCTTGTTCAATTCTAACTCTTCTGCCTTTGTATTTAATATTCTTGAAAGCAGCAAGAATCATATCAATAAACTGTGGTTGAGTTTCGAAGAAAGAGAAATTATTCATTACATCAAATTGTGTAGTGATGATTCCATCAATATCAACGGTTTTTTCAACATAAGTTTTTAAATCTACTTTATCAAGTCCGTCAACTTTTCCAAGATTAATAAATAAACGTGGTCTGCCTTCTGAACTTCTTCTTGAATCTCTATCTCTTGGAGAAACTTCAACATTCAAATCGCTTTGTTTTGAATAATAGTTCAAGAAACGGTTGAATTCAGTAGAAACAAATCTTTTAATCAACTCGTTTCTGTCAATATCTTCCATTTGTTTGTAGATGTCTGGCAAAAAGCTTTCGATTTCTTTATCATTAACCTCAACATTTAAAAGTTTGTTGATTAAGTGAAAAAGTTGGGTTTTACAAACTTCTTTTCCAGTTGGAATTGGAGCTTGCGTAAATTGTCTTTTTATTTGTTTCTCTAATTGTTTGATTCTGCCAGATTCTTTCATATTGATAATTGCAATAGAAACACCTGATTTTCCAGCACGACCAGTTCTTCCACTTCTGTGAATATACTGCTCAATTTCATCTGGTAAATTATAATTGATGATATGAGTTAAATCGTCAACGTCAATTCCTCTGGCTGCAACGTCGGTGGCAACAAGCATTTGAAGATTTTTATGACGAAATTTATTCATTACATGATCACGTTGTGCCTGTGACAAATCTCCATGCAAACAATCGGCGCTATAACCATCACGAATCAACGATTCAGCAATTTCCTGAGTTTCCATTCTTGTTCTGCAAAAAACAATTGAATAGATATCTGGATAATAATCGGCAATACGTTTCAAAGCTTTATATCTGTCTCTCGCCTGAACAACATAATAAACATGTTCAACGTTTTCAGCACCTTGATTTTTATTACCAACAGTAATTTCATAAGGTTTGTGCATGTATTTGCGCGACATTCTGATAATATCCTCAGGCATGGTAGCCGAAAACAAATAAGTGCATTTTTCTTCAGGAGTGGTTGACAAAATCCCATCAAGTTCTTCTTTAAATCCCATATTTAGCATTTCATCTGCTTCATCGAGAACCAACCACTTGATATTATTGATTTTTACTTTTTTTCTTTCAATTAAATCCAACATACGACCAGGAGTTCCAACGATAATTTGAGCTCCTCTTTCCAATTGTTTTATTTGATTAATAATGCTGGCACCACCGTACACAGCAACGACTCTACAATCTTCAATTAATTTTGAATAATTTTCTAAATCACTTGCAATTTGTAAGCAAAGCTCTCTTGTGGGGCTTAAAATTACCGCTTGCGTTTGTTTTGATGTAAAATCAGTTTTTTGAATTATTGGTAATCCAAAAGCCGCAGTTTTCCCGGTTCCTGTTTGCGCTAAAGCGATCAAATCAGTTTCGTTTTTCAATAAATAGGGAATTACTTCTTTTTGGATTGGCATCGGACTTTCGAATCCAAGCTTCTTGATTGCATCAATCAGTCTTTGATCTAAGCCCAAGTCATTAAATGTACACATATTACTTCCTTTTAGTTTAAGGCTGCAAAGGTACTACAAATAATTCATTTACAGGATGTTTTTGAATAATATTAAAGCAATCACTTATTAAATGTGAAAATCAAGAAGTATATAATGAATATCAATGGACTATTTAAATACTTTATATTTGACTTTTCTAAATATTAGATTAAATTTGTGTTGCCCACATCTCAATAATTTAAGATGAAAAAATTATTGTATTTAACATTTTTAATTGTGCTTTTTTATAGTTGTGAAAAGGATGGTTATCATAAAGTAGAAATCACAACCTACTCTGAAACTGGTGGTGGTTGGTGTTATTTATTATACTCCGATGCAAATGGTTACGAATCAAAATCCAATGAAAGTGGTAATCACAAAGAAAAAATGACTTTTTCAGAAGAAGATATGACTTCTGGTAGTATTTTGAGAAGTACAGTAAGTTTTGTAAATGAATATAAAAACATATCTGATTCCTTATATATTAAAGTTTCACATAAAGGAAAAGAAGTAATATGTAGTAAAAGATTCATAAATACTGATTATCCGCAAGTGCGAGTATCGCTTGCATCATTGGTACATTGATTTTCTTGAAAGTATTTCATTAACAAGTCAACTTAAAAACTAATTAACTTAATGATTCATATTATGCAAATAATATTTGTTTATTAGATTCCTCACTTTGTTCGGAATGACAAAATTACTGTGTTATTGGGATAAAACGAAGGAGCGATTGATTTGCTTTTAGCAAATCAATCGCTCCTTCGTTTTATCAGATATATTATAACAGCCATGTCATTCCGAACGTAGTGAGGAATCTCTTTTCTTGTATTATTGCGAACAACAGTTATCAACTAATTCATTATCCCCGACAACTTATTCTCGAAAATCACTTTCAATTCACTAGTTTTAAAGAGTACTTCTTCATCAATACTTACATCTCCAGAATTAACCGTTCCCAAAATTGAAAATTCAGCATCAGCTTGTGCCATCAATTCAATAAAACTTTCTTCGTTTTCAGGACTTACCGAAACTACTACTCTACTTTGACCTTCGCCAAATAAGAAAGCATCAGTTCTGATTTCGGAATCAGTGGTGATTGAAAATCCAAGATTGTTCGGCATTGCAGATTCCAAAAGTGTGACGAATAAACCACCATCCGAAACATCGTGTGCAGAATTGATAACACCATTTTCAATCAATGTTTTTATCGCTTCATGAACGGTACATTCCTCTTCCAAATCAAAATGTGGTGGAGTAGAAAGTTTCACTTTATGATATGAATAAAGATATTCTGAACTTGAAATATCGTTATATGATTTTCCAATTAAATAAACGATATCGCCTTCTTTTTTGAAATCTAAAGTGGTTTGAAGTTTTTTATCTGGTAAAATTCCTAACATTCCAATTACAGGTGTTGGGAAAATTGGTTCGATTGTTCCGCCAATGGCTGTTTGATTGTAAAAACTAACATTTCCGCCAGTTACTGGAGTTTCGAACCTTAAACATGCTTCTGACATTCCTTTAATCGCTCCAACAAATTGCCAGTATACTTCAGGATTATAAGGATTTCCAAAATTCAAGCAATTTGTAATTGCAGAAGGATAACCTCCCGTACAAACAATATTTCTGGCGGCTTCAGCAACAGCAATCTCGCATCCAATTTTTGGATCAGCATTTACATACCTTGAATTACAGTCGGTTGTTAGCAACAATGCTTTGTCCGTTCCTTTTACATTTACCACAGCTGCGTCAGATGGCGCGTTGGTACTCATGTTTTTTGTTCCAACCATGGTGTCATATTGTTCGATTACCCATTTTTTAGAACAAATATTTACGTTTCCAACTAAATGAAGTGCTATTTCTTTCAAATTGGTTGGTTCAGGAATACTATCAATTTTAAACTCTTTGGTTTTTGCAAAATAAGCTGGTTCTGAATATTCTCTTTCGTAGACTGGAGCACCACCGCCCAATACCAAATCATCTGCAGGTACATCACCAACCAATTCGCCATTCATATAAAATTTCAAATTGGTATCTTCAGTAACTTCAGCAATTTGCACACAATTCAAATCCCATTTATCAAAAACGTCTTTCACTTCCTGCTCGCGACCTTTATGAACAACTACTAACATACGTTCTTGTGATTCAGAAAGCAAAATTTCGAATGGCAACATTCCTTGTTGACGCATCGGAACTTTATCTAAATGAACAATCATTCCGTGTTTTCCTTTGGCGGACATTTCAGATGTAGAACAGATAATTCCTGCTGCGCCCATATCTTGCATTCCAATAACAGCACCAGTTTTTATAACTTCTAATGAAGCTTCCAACAATAACTTTTCTTGAAATGGGTCACCAACCTGTACAGAAGGTAATTTTTCTGAAGTTGATTCAGTAATATCTTCCGAAGCGAAGGTAGCACCATGAATTCCATCTTTACCAGTTGAAGAACCAACAATAAAAACAGGATTTCCAACACCATAAGAAGTTGCCGAAGCAGTATTTCCTTCTTTAACTATACCAACCGACATTGCATTTACCAATGGATTGGTGTTATAGCATTCGTCAAAATAAACTTCACCACCAACAACAGGAACGCCAAAAGCATTACCATAATCGCCAATTCCTTTTACAACACCTTTCAATAACCATTTTGTATGATCAAGTTCGATACTACCAAAACGCAATGAGTTTAATTGTGCAATTGGCCTTGCTCCCATCGTAAAAATATCTCGATTAATACCACCAACACCAGTTGCAGCACCTTGGTAAGGCTCAACTGCTGAAGGATGATTATGGGATTCTATTTTAAAACAACATCCTAAACCACCTCCAATATCAACCAATCCGGCATTTTCCTCCCCAGCTTTTGCAAGCATATGTGGACCATCTTTTGGTAAGGTTTTTAGCCATTTAATGGAATTTTTATACGAACAATGTTCCGACCACATAACAGAAAACATACTTAACTCAGTAAAATTTGGAGTCCTTCCTAAAATAACCTTTATTTTCTCAAATTCTTCGGGCAAAAGACCCAATTTCGATGCAGTTTCAAATGTTACTTTGTTGCTATCAGTGCTTTCCATAAAATGTTTTTCTTAATATTTATAAAGGACAAACGTACACGAAATTTTCCAAATAGCCAAAACCCAAAATTAAATTTAACTGACGGTTTATTAACAATTTTGGAGAAAGTTTTTGACCCCGAGTAATCGTTTTCTTTTAACGGATATGAATTTATGCTTCCCTTGATTCCTCATAACGTTCGGAATGACAAGACTCGTTGTAGGATATGAGGGAGCGAGAGGACATCCGCTTTACTTTTTGCAAAGCGGATGTCCTCTCGCTCCTCCCTTTATGATGTTCACATGTCATTCCGAACGTAGTGAGGAATCTCTTTACTAGTAATATTGCTTAGCATCACTAATTAAAAAAAGTGAAATAAAGAAAATCTGTGTACAAAGCGAAGCTTTTTCATGAACCCATTTAAAATAAACCTGATGTGAATAATCTGTGGCGTCTTCCAATTGATTTCTTAATTTTCAAATTAATATTTGCCATTATCATAAAATTCGTGTAGGTTTGAATTCTTAAAACTTAACAATTTGGAATACTTATTAGCTGCATTTTACTCCCTCATTTTCCTTTTCCTAATAAGGAAACTCAAATTTTTTAATTCTGATGGAGTTAATTTTAAAGCCATTTCTTATATTTTCATTTTAAAAGTAATTGCAGGAGTAATTCTTGGCATTATTTATACAAAGTATTACACAGACAGAAAATCTGCTGATATTTTCAAATATTTTGATGACAGTAAAGTGATGTTTGATGCACTTTTCACAAATCCAATTGACTATTTCAAAATGCTCTTTGGATTTGCTAATGACAATGCTCACTTTGACATTTACTACAAAACCATGAACAATTGGTATCGTGTTTATGAGTCGAATATTTATAATGACAGTCACACCATTATTCGATTTAACGCTTTTGTCAGGATTTTCTCTTTCGGCTACTATCACGTCCACACAGTTTTCATGTGTTTCATATCTTTAACAGGATTAACGGCTCTTTATAAATTCTTTTTGCCAATATTATTAAATAAAAAGAAGGAATTATTTTTTGCCATTTTCCTATTTCCTTCTGTTATTTTTTGGGGATCAGGCGTTTTAAAAGAAGGATTGTTATTCTTTGGAATGGGATTTTTCTTGCTTTATTTGCAAAAAATTTTCAAAAACGAGATTTCCTTCAAAGCAATTTTATGGACAGGAATTTCAATCATTGTTTTGATTTTCACCAAGACATACGTTTTGATGACATTGCTAATTCTTATTCTTCCTTTTTTCTGGATTCAAAAAACAAGTCCAAAATTTGGATTAATAAAATACCTTTCGGTGATTTTCGTTGTTTTAGGAATTGGATTTAATATTCATTTTTTTCTTCCTGAATACAATATTGTAAAAACTTTATCCCAAAAGCAATTCGATTTTATCAATTTGGCAAATTCAGTAAATTCGGGTAGTCTCATTTCGATTTCAGAACTGAAACCAGATTTTACAAGTTTGCTAAAAAACATTCCCGAAGCTCTTTTCAACACGCTATTTCGTCCTCATTTACTTGATTCAAAATCACCATTCATATTACTGGCTGCATTTGAAAACATATTAATGCTTGGAATTGGATTGATTTCAATTGTTTTTATCGATAGAAAAAAAATCAACTTCAACTATTTCTATTTTTGCCTTTTCTTTATGCTTTTCACTTTTATCTTAACGGGATTAATAACTCCGGTTTTAGGTGCCATAGTAAGATATAAAGTTCCTGCACTCCCTTTTCTGGCAATTATGTTTTTGCTGGTATTAGACAAAGAAAAACTACTAAATAAATTTCCAATACTTAAGAAATACCTTTAATAATAATGAAAAAAATTGCGTTAATCACTGGAGCCACCAGCGGAATTGGCAAAGCAACAGCATTGAAATTTGCTGAAAATAATTATGATATCATCATTACAGGCCGCAGAACAGAAAAGTTAGAAGAATTGGCTTCTGAAATAGAAAAAACTAGCAATTCGAAAGTATTGCAATTATGTTTCGATGTAAGAAATAAGCAAGAAGTAGAAGATTCTCTTCAAAGCATTCCTGAAAACTGGAAAAAAATAAATGTATTAGTTAATAATGCAGGTTTAGCAGTTGGATTAAACACCATACAAGAAGGCGAGGTTGATGATTGGGAAAGAATGATTGACACCAATGTTAAGGGATTATTATATGTTTCCAGAACAATTTTGCCGATGATGATTGAAAATGGATTTGGTCATGTAATCAATATTGGTTCCATTGCAGGAAAAGAAGCCTATGCAAATGGAAATGTTTATTGCGCAACAAAATTTGCCGTTGATGCATTGACCAAAACAATGAGAATTGACGTTTTGAAACATGGAATAAAAGTAACAGCCATTCATCCCGGAGCAGTTGAAACAGAGTTTTCCCTGGTTCGTTTTAAAGGAAATGCTGAAATTGCAAAAAACGTTTATAATGGCTTTACTCCATTAAAAGGTGAAGATGTTGCTGATGCAGTTTTTTATGCTGCCAATCTTCCTTTACACGTAAATATCAACGAAATTGTAATTATGCCTACTGCACAAGCTAGTACCGGCTACTTTCATAAAGTATAAATTCCTATAATTTTTATAGTATTTTTGTACTTTATTTTAAAACCAATATTTTAATGGAAGTAAAAAGAGTTTTTGATTTACTTTCTCGTTTTGCAGAGCTGTTTCCAGAAAAACAAGATGTATTTTCAGCAAAAGAAAACGGGATTTGGGTAAAAACCAGCACAAAAGATTATATTGAAAATTCGAATAATATTAGCTATGGCTTACTAGCCCTTGGAGTTAAAAGAGGCGACAAAATTGCTTCTATAATGCCAAACCGACCTGAATGGAACTTCCTTGACATTGGAATTCAACAAGTTGGTGCAATCCACATTCCTATTTATCCAACAATTAGCGATAAAGATTATTTATACATTCTTCAACATGCTGAAGTTAATTATGTTTTTGTTGAAGGAGCAGAAATGTACAGAAGAATTAAGCACCTTATCAAAGATATTCCTACTTTAAAAACAGTTTATACCTTTAATAAAATTGAGGGAGTTGACGATTTTAGTCAATTACTGGAATTGGGAGAAAAGAACCAAGCGAAAGTTGAATTACAAACTATCAAAGACTCCATTTCAGAAAACGATATATTAACAATCATTTATACTTCAGGAACAACTGGCCACCCTAAAGGCGTAGTATTGACACATAAAAATCTAGTATTTAATTTTGTTGGAGTTTCTTATATCCCTGCTCCATATCCACAATACAGAGCAATGAGCTTCTTGCCCCTATGTCATATTTACGAGAGAATGATTAATTATATGTACCAATATTTAGGCTTGACTACATTTTATGCTGAAAATTTGGCTTCAGTTGCAGATAATATGAAAGAAGTAAACCCCGAAATCCTTTCTACTGTTCCTCGCTTCCTTGAAAGAATCTACGACAAAATTGTAAATAAAGGCAGAAAGCTAACTGGAATTAAAAAAATCATGTTCTTCTGGGCCCTAAAACTCGGTACCAGGTATGAATTGAACGGCGAAAATGGGTGGTTTTATGAATTCCAACTAAAAATTGCACGAAAATTAGTTTTTGTAAAATGGAAAGAAGCTTTGGGAGGCAATCTTGATTTGATCGTTTCTGGTGGTGCCGCAATACAACCAAAGCTTGAACGAATTTTTTGGGCTGCTGGATTTAGAGTAATTGCAGGTTATGGTCTTACCGAAACTTCGCCTGTTGTTTCTGTAAATACTCTCGATAAAAATGGAGTAAAATTCGGGACGGTTGGACCAGTATTAAAAGGAATTGAAATAAAAATTGCAGAAGATGGAGAAATTCTAACAAAAGGTCCTTGTCTGATGCAATCTTATTATAAGGAACCAGAAATGACGAAAGAAGCCATTGATTGTGATGGTTGGTTTCATACAGGCGATATTGGAACTTTGCTGGATAGCGGACAACTTAAAATAACTGGAAGGAAAAAAGAAATTTTCAAAACTTCTTTTGGGAAATACATCGCCCCTCAATTTATTGAAGACAAGTTTAAAGAATCTCCACTAATTGAAAATCTTTTTGTGATTGGTGAAAATCAAAAATTTGCTGCAGCTATTATTGCTCCGGATTTCCCGCATCTTAGAGAATGGTGTGAAGAGAATAAAATCGAATTTACCACCAATAAAGAAACTCTTGAAAAGCCAGAAGTAAAAATGTACTTCAAAAAGGAAATTGCAAAATACAATTCTGAACTAGGCGATACTGAACAAATAAAAAAATACGAAATTGTTGACTCAGAATGGTCAATCGAATCTGGCGAAATCACTGCAACATTAAAACTTCGCAGAACTTTCATGCAAGAAAGGTACAAACCCTTGATTGACAAAATATTCAATCAATAACAACGTGGTATTACTGAACTTGAATATGATATCGTTCTGAACTTGAACACTTGCAGTCATCCTGAACTTGTTTCAGAATCTAATTTTTGATAATTCATTTATGAAACAAGGACTATTCTTGAGTTAAAGCAATTCAAGCACCTTCAAACAATGATGAATTTTATCGAAAGTTCTTTCAATATCATTATCCAAGCCAACAGAGAACCTTACCAAACCTTCTGACATACCCATTTCGCGTTGTAAATCTTCTGGAACTTCCGAAGAAGTGCTTTTTCCTGAATTACTAAATAATGTTTTGAAATAGCCTAAACTAACAGCTAAGTATCCAACACCTTCGGTTTCCATCATTTCCATAAAAGCACTAGCTCTCTCAGCAGTAACCATATCAATGGCAATCATACCACCAAATCCAAAATCAGAATGCATGATAGATTTTAATGTATTATGACCTTTATGTTCAGGTAAACCTGGATAATTAACATTTACACCAATCTTTTTAAACTCTTGAGCCAAATACATTGCGTTTTTACTATGCTGACGCATTCTCAAATGAAGCGTATGCATGTTTTTCAAAATACTTGAAGAACGCAAAGGATCTAAAACAGGGCCCAATAGCATTGCTGTCCCGTTATTTACATCACAGAGAGAATTAATAAATTCGCTATCAGCACAAATAACTCCGGCTAAGCAATCATTTTTTCCATTAATAAATTTCGTCATACTATGAACAACAATATGAGCTCCCAATAATGATGGAGCAACAATCATTGGCGTAAAAGTATTATCAACAACCAATTTGATATTATTGGCATCAGCAATATCTGCTAAGGCAGGAATATCCGATATCTGAAGCATCGGATTGGTCATTGTCTCAGTATAAATTAGCTTGGTATTTGGTTTTATTGCAGCTTTAACCGATTCCAAATTGGTGATATCAACAAAAGTCGTTTCAATGTTAAACTTTGTCAGATAATTTTGCATAAAAGCAAAAGTACCACCATATGTGGTGATGCTCGAAACAATATGGTCTCCTGCGTTGCATAATTGTAAAATTGCACTTGTAATCGCACCCATTCCAGAACCGGTAACCCAGGCAGCTTCAGTCCCTTCCATAGCAGCAAGAGCATCTGCTAAATATTTATTACTAGGATTCCAATGTCTTGAATAAAGGAAGCATCCCTCAGCTGTGCCATCAAAAGTATCAGCCATTGATTTGGCTTGCATAAAAGTATAAGTAGCAGAATCGGTAATTGATGGGTTTACATCGCCATATTCTCCGAATTGCAATAAATCTTGGATTTTACTTGCTGGATCGAATTTCATAATTAATGAATTTTAAAGTGTTCGAAAATATGCACAAACGTACATGATTAATATCAATTTCCAAAATACTTTGAATTTTATTTAAAAAATATTATTTTTTAGCACAAAAAGCAAACAATAGCAAGACTTTCAAGCAATAAAATTTATTTATTAACAGTGGTGCAAAATCAAAAAATGGAAGTGTTTTTTTGTTACCTTTGCATGTTAAATAAAAAAGGTTAAAATTCATGAGCGAAGAAAAAGAAGATTTATCAAAAGATACCTATTCAGCAGAAAATATTCAGGTATTAGAAGGTTTAGAAGCCGTTAGAAAAAGACCAGCAATGTATATTGGAGATACTGGCTCCAGAGGTTTACACCATTTGGTTTATGAAGTTGTTGACAATTCAATAGATGAGGCACTTGCTGGTCATTGTAGCGATATTGATGTTTTCATAAATGAAGACAATTCTATTACAGTTGTAGATAACGGTAGAGGAATCCCAACCGATTGGCATGAGAAAGAACAAAAATCAGCTTTAGAAGTTGTAATGACTGTTCTCCACGCTGGAGGAAAGTTCAATAAAGAATCCTACAAAGTATCGGGCGGATTGCATGGTGTTGGTGTTTCATGCGTAAACGCGCTATCAACATTATTAATTGCAAAAGTATATCGTGATGGTAAAATTTTTACTCAAGAATATTCTTGTGGTAAACCATTGTTCGATGTAAAAGAAATAGGAGAAAGCGATAAAACTGGAACAGAAATCACTTTCTCTCCTGATGGCTCTATTTTTACTACTTTAGAGTATCAATACGAAATTCTTGCTTCTCGTTTAAGAGAATTGGCTTTTTTAAATAAAGGAATAACCTTAAAATTAACCGATTTAAGAACCAAAGACGATAATGGGGAACATCCTCACAATACTTATTTTTCAACTGAAGGTTTAAAGGAATTTGTTAGATATTTAGACGAAAACAGAGAAACTTTAATGCCAGATCCAATTTATATGGATGGCGAAAAAAGTAATATTCCTGTTGAAGTTGCAATGCAGTACAATTCTTCATTTACCGAAAATCTTCATTCATATGTTAATAATATCAACACTCATGAAGGTGGAACACATTTAGCTGGATTTAGAAGAGCATTAACAAGAACTTTAAAATCTTATGCCGACAAATCAGGAATGCTTACCAAATTAAAATTTGATATTAATGGTGACGATTTCCGTGAAGGTTTAACTGCAATTATTTCTGTTAAAGTTCAGGAACCACAATTCGAAGGACAAACCAAAACCAAATTAGGAAATAATGAAGTTATGGGCGCTGTTGACCAAGCCGTTAGCGAAATGCTCAACAATTATTTGGAAGAACACCCAAAGGAAGCAAGAACAATTGTAAACAAAGTAATTCTTGCTGCAACTGCTCGTCACGCTGCTCGTAAGGCTCGCGAATTAGTTCAGAGAAAGAATGTACTTAGCGGTTCTGGTTTACCTGGAAAACTTGCCGATTGTTCAGAAACAAACCCAGAACTTTGCGAAATATACCTTGTGGAAGGTGATTCTGCGGGTGGTACAGCAAAACAAGGAAGAGACAGGAATTTCCAGGCAATTCTCCCTTTAAGAGGTAAAATCTTAAATGTAGAAAAAGCAATGCCTCACCGTATTTTCGACAGCGAAGAAATAAAAAATATTTTCACTGCACTTGGTGTTAGTATTGGAACTGAAGATGATAGCAAGGCACTTAATCTAGACAAAATACGTTACCATAAAATTATTATTATGACGGATGCTGATGTGGATGGTAGTCATATCGCCACATTAATTTTAACATTCTTCTTCCGTTATATGAAAGAAATGATTGAACAAGGTTATGTTTATATCGCAACTCCTCCACTTTATTTATTAAAGAAAGGCAAGGAAGAAAGATATTGTTGGACTGAAGAAGAACGTGCTGCCCTTACTGCAGAATTATCAAAAGATGGAAAAGAATCAAGTGTTCATATTCAACGTTATAAAGGTCTTGGAGAAATGAACGCCGAGCAATTGTGGTCAACAACTATGGATCCTCAGCGCAGAACTTTAAGACAAGTTGTTATTGACAATGGCACTGAAGCCGATAGAGTATTCTCAATGTTGATGGGCGACGAAGTTCCTCCACGAAGAGAGTTTATCGAGAAAAATGCGAAATACGCGAAAATAGATGTATAAAAAAAAGTCCCGAAAA
>JACAAW010000056.1 GCA_013377115.1 Bacteroidota bacterium
TTGTTTTTTTATTTCCAGAAAAAATAATTTTTTCAATCCGAAAAATCGAATCATTTGTTCTTGAAGCCTTATTTATTTCTTGTCCTTTAACAAAAAATAAAAAAGAAAAAATGGAAAAAAATAAAATGGCTTGTTTTTTTATCAATCGAAATTTGTTTTGGGAATGACAAAAATGACTTAAATATTTAGAAAATTCATCAACGAATCGTATCTTTCTTTAATGTCTTCTATTTGATTGTTCTCAGAAAACGAAGCTTTTACAATATAATTGTATCGGTTAAAAGTTTGAAGCACGGATTGTATGTCAATTTTATTTATTTTTAAAGTTACCTCTATTTTTGTTGAATCATGAAAGGTCGTAATATGAAAATTCATTAGTTTAGCATCGTTTGATTCAACTATTTGGGCAATTTCCGATAGCGAAAAATCATTTGAATTAAGTTCCAAAACAATTATTCCTCCTGGGTTTGTTATTGAAGAAGCTTCAGAATAATTCATCACTAAAGAATACAAACTTATTGTGCCAACAAAAGAATTGTCGTTTTTTAATACTGGTAAAATCGGCAATTTCGAAATGTAAAAAGCTTTGATGACATCAAAAATATGATGAGTGTCTATAATATGTGTTTTGTTTAATGTTAAAAGGAAATTATCTAAAGTTTCATCCTGAGCATTAAAATTATAAATGTCAATGTCAGAAATGATTCCTTGGAAAATTGAATTATCAACAATTGGTAAATGAGATAATCGATACTCATCCATTTGTGCCAAAGCAATATTTCCCGTATCCGAAGATTTTAAAGGAAGAAAAGTAATATCAATAAGGTCTTTGGCTATCATTATTATTTTGTTTATCACTATTCCGCTTTTTATTTAGGAATAATAACGATTGTTTTTAAAAAACATTATTTTTAGTAAGTACAAACATAGTAATTTTTTAGATTTGCAAATTAAATAAATAACAAATGACGAAATTAAGTGTAAATATTAATAAAATTGCCACCATTAGAAATGCCCGAGGTGGAAATATGCCCAATTTAGTTCAAGTTGCAATTGATTGTGAGCGATTCGGAGCCCAAGGAATTACAGTTCATCCTAGACCAGATGAAAGACATATTAGGTATAGCGATGTTTTTGAGTTAAAAGAAATTGTTACCACAGAATTTAATATTGAAGGCTATCCTTCAAAAAGTTTTATCGACTTAGTGAAAGCTGTAAAACCCGACCAAGTTACTTTAGTCCCTGATCCTCCAGAAGCAATTACCTCAAATGCTGGTTGGGATACAAAAAAAAATAAAGATTTTTTAACCAAAGTGGTATCTGAATTTAAATCCTTGAGAATTCGAACTTCGATTTTTGTGGATACCGAATTAATAAATATTGAAAATGCTTTAGATACACAAACAGACCGAATTGAACTTTACACTGAAAGTTACGCGAAATTTTTTGAAAAAAATCAACAAAATGCAATAAAACCATTTGTTGATGCAGCAATCAAAGCGAATGAATTGGGTTTGGGGATAAATGCCGGCCATGATTTAAGTTTGGAAAATTTAAAATATTTTAAGGAAAATATTCCTAATCTTTTGGAAGTTTCTATTGGGCATGCTTTAATTTGTGATGCGCTTTATTTTGGGCTTGAAAATGTAATACAAATGTATCTTAAACAATTGACAGTTCATTAGCATGAAATTGTTTTACAGAGAATATGGAAAAGGACAACCCATCATAATTTTGCATGGCTTGTTTGGCCTTTCGGATAATTGGGTTTCGGTTGCCAATGAGTTATCCTTAAATTTCAAGATAATAGTTCCTGATTTGAGAAATCACGGATTGTCGCCACATAGTTCAGTAATGGATTATGAAAGTATGAGTCAAGATTTAACAGAATTGCTTGAAGATTTAAAAATAGAAGACACTATTCTGATTGGACATTCAATGGGAGGGAAGTTGGCAATGAAATTTGCCCTTGAAAATTCAATTAAGGTAAAAAAACTAATAGTTGTTGATATCAGTCCAAAAAAATATCCACCACACTTTTTGGATGTAATACAAGCATTTTTATCAGTGGATTTTAATTATGCAAATTCAAGATTGAAAATTGATGATCAATTAAAAAAAGTAATTGAAAGTGAAAAGGTCAGGCAATTAATGATGAAGAATTTATTTTGGAAAAGTAAAAATTGCCTTGGTTGGAAACTGAATATTGATTCAATAAAGAAAAATCTCCAAAATATTCTTGAAGCAATTACCTCTAAAAATATTTTTGATAAACCAACATTGTTTCTTAAAGGTGAATTTTCTGATTATATTTTAGAAAATGATAAAAAAGATATTCGCCTTTTATTTTCTTCTTCGAAATTTGTTGAAATAAGAAATGCATCTCATTGGGTCCATTCCGATTCAAAAATTGATTTTATTAAATCGGTTAATTTGTTTTTAGAGGCCTAAATCTAAATTGATTTAGCGTTGGAAATAAATGAAAAAAAACTGTTGTTTTTGAGACTGCTTTTTAGACTAAAATTAGTCGAAATTCAATTGTATTCAATTGAAAATTAGTAATTTTAGCATAAATAATTAAGTGTTTCTACTTATAGTTTTTTCTGGAAAATAATTGAAACTTTATTGCGTAAAAAAACGTTAAAAATATTGTCAAAATAAAATATTTTATTTTTATTTTAATTATTTTTTTTTTAAGATAAATGTAGACTAAACTTTTTTTTTACGTTAATTAAACTCTGAATTATTGTGTTTAAAATTATTATTTTTTTTTAAAACCTTTGATAATGTTGAATTTTGTTGAAAAAAAACTTGCTTTTTGTAAAATCACATATTATATTTACTGATTGAAAATCAAAAACCCCATGAAAATGAAAAATGCAATTTTGAGTATTGCTATTCTAATAAGTTTCCAAATTACCACTGCTGGAAATTCTGATAACGACAAAGGACTCGATGTAGCTTATAAAAATAAATATTATTCGGCTGAAAATCTTTTCAATTTGTCTAGGTATACCGAAGCCTTGCCAATATTGTTAGAGTTGGATTCTTTATCTCCAATGAATTCCAATATTAATTATTATATTGGTCTATGTTATTTAAATACTCCAAGTGAAAAAGTTAAAGCAATTTCTTATCTTGAAAAAGCAACAAAAAACACTACTTCAACCTATAAATCATCTTATGATATTTCTGCAGCTCCATCTAAATCCTTTTACTATTTAGCCAAGTCTTATCACTTAGCATTTAAGTTTAATGAAGCTATTGCCAAGTTTCAGGAATATAAACAAAAAGCGTCTAAAAAGGATGAAATAAATTTGGCGGATGTTGATAAAAGTATTGAAATGTGCAAAAATGCAATTAAACTTGTTAATAGTCCTCGTAATTTAAAAATTGATATGCTTGGGAATGAGGTGAATTCTTTGGGTTTTGAGTATTCCCTTGCCAGTTCAACCGATGAATCAATATTAATATATGAATCTGCCTTATTTAATAATAATGATGTTCAACAACCAGTTGTTAGAGATTTTTTTATCACAGTTTTAAATAAAGATAAAAATAAATGGTCAACTCCCTATAAACTAAATTCAGAGAACAAATTTATTTCAACAGATAATGTTTTATCAACAAGAACCGATAAAAAGCAGGTTTTTGTTACAAAGACTGAGAATGGAAATAGTGATATTTTTTCCATTTTGTTTAAGAATAATAAAACAAAAGGTGTGTTGGAATGGTCAGATTTAGAAAAATTAAGCGCTAATGTTAATTCTAAATCATCTGAAACAAATGCTTGCGTTAGTCCAGATGGAAATACTTTATATTTTGTTAGCGATAGAGAAGGTGGAATTGGAGGAAAAGATATTTGGGCTTCTGAAAAATTATCTGATGGAACTTGGGGAAAACCATATAATTTGGGTCCACAAGTAAATACTTCATCTGATGAAGAATGTCCTTTTTTAATGACTGATAATGCAACATTATATTTTAGTTCGAAGGGACATAACAGTATGGGTGGATTTGATATTTTTACTTCTACCTTATCTGATGATGGATTATGGACACAAACTGAAAATATTGGTTTCCCCATTAATACTCCTTTAGATGATTTGTTTTTTATCATGTCACCTGATGAAAAAAATGCATATTACTCTTCTTCAAAGAATTCTGGAAAAGGAAATAATGATATTTATTTAATTACTTTTTCGGAATAGCTAAGATTTTATTATAAAAATTAAGGTAATAAATCAATAGTTTATTACCTTTTTTTATGTGCATTATTATTGTATATTTTCTTTCGAATTAAAAAAAATATTATATTTGTAAAATTAATAAGTAATATTTCTTATTCTAATCGATTGTTTTTACAATTCTATTTGAAAGATAAATTCTTATTTGAAAATGAAAGTTAGATGATATTGTAAGTTAATCTATTTATTATTAACGTATTATTGAAAAAAGTCCCCCTCCTATGAAAAAAATATATTTTGTATTTTCTTTAATTGTTTTCGTAGCAACTAATTCTTTTTCTCAATTCAATGAGGTTTTTGAGAAAAAATACAATTTAGCCAATAATTTGGTGAACAAATCAAATTTCCAGGATGCGTTACCAATTTTTTTAAAATTGGATTCAATGGCTCCCCAGAATTCAAATATCAATTTTTATATTGGTTTATGTTATATAAATTCTTTTGATAATAAAGCCCAAGCAATTCCATTTCTAGAAATTGCGAGTAAAAATGTATCAAACGAATCAATGGGAGATTATTTTGAAACAACTTCTCCAGTTTATTCTTTATATTATTTAGGTAAAGCCTATCACATTGATAATAAATTAAATTTAGCTATTGAAACTTACAATACTTATAAAAATTACCTGAAACCAGATCAAAAAGATTTAATAAAGGATGTTGACAGACAAATCGAAATGTGTTATAATGCTAAGAAACTTGAGGCAAACCCTTTGAAAATAAAAATTGACAATTTAGGAGATTCTTTAAATTCAAAATATCCAGAGTATTCACCAGTTGTGGCAATTGATGAAAGTACCTTGATTTTTACTTCACGTCGTCCTGGTTCAACTGGTGGTCAGAAAGATGGAGATGGTAAATATTTTGAGGATATTTATATTGCAAATTTTAATACTGCCGAAAATAAATATTTTAACGTCAGAAATATTGGGATTAATATCAATACTGACGGTCATGAAGCATCCGCAAGTTTATCTGTTGACGGAAAACAATTGTTTATTTATCGCGATGACAATGGAGATGGGAATATTTATGTAAGTAATTTGATTAACGGGGAATGGTCAAAACCTACCAAACTTCCAGAACCAATTAATACAAAATCGAAAGAAACTCATGCATGTTTGAGTCCCGATGGAAATACCTTGTATTTTACAAGTGATAGAAAAGGAGGACTTGGAGGAATGGATATTTATTCAAGTGAAAAAAAAGCAAATGGTGCCTGGTCATTGCCAGTAAATTTAGGGAAATCCGTAAATTCAATTTATGATGAAGATGCTCCTTTCATGCATACAGATGGGGTTACTCTTTATTTTAGTTCACAAGGACATGAAAGTATGGGTGGATTTGATATTTTTACTTCAACTTTGGCAGAAAATGGATTATGGTCAAGTGCTGATAATATTGGTTCACCTATTAATACAACAGATGATGATATTTTCTATTTTCCTTCAGCAGATCAAAAACATGCTTATTATTCATCTTCAACATTAAGTGGAATAGGAGATCAGGATATTTATAAAATTACCATTTTAGGAGAAAAGAAAAAGGTTGCGGCTTTAAAAGGTCTTATTGTTGATGCTGAAACAAATGCTCCTTTAGTTGGAAAAATGTTGGTTGTTGATATTGCAAAATCAGATACCATTGCGATATTATCTTCGGAGGATTTATCAGGTGAGTATTATTTAACATTACCAACAGGAAAGAAATTTAATTTGATTGTGAGTAATGAAAAATATGAAATTTATTATGATACAATTGATATTAAACCTTCAACCGAAGATCAGCTAATTATTAAACAAATCGCCCTTAAGAAATTACTCGATGTAAAATACAAATTTAATGGAGAATCTATTGGTATTGGTGATATCGTCCTTATGAAAAATGTAATTTTTGTGAAGAATAAACCAAATTTAAATCCAACATCAGAACCTGAAATAGCAATGCTTGCTGATTTAATGAAAGCAAATCCAACTCTTAAAATTGAAATAGATGCCTATATTGACAAAATTGGTTCTCCTCAATTTAATAAGAAACTTTCAGAAAGCATGGCTGAAACGGTAAAGCAATCTCTAGTTTCAAAAGGAGTTGATGAGAAATTAATTTCTATTAAAGGTTTTGGATCCGATTTTGCCATTACAATTAACAGAAATGAACAAACACGTTTGAAGAATAACAAAATTGAATTTAAAATTTTAACAAATAAATAATCGAACTTTTTTATAATTAATACCCCCACTATGAAACGAATATTTATTATTTGCTTATTTCTTTTGGTTAACTTATCCTTTGTTTTTTCACAACAAAAATTTAACGAAGAATTTCAAAATAAATTTACGATAGCCGATAATTTTATCGCTGAAGGAAATTATAAAGGTGCTTTGCCAGTCTTTATTTCACTTTATGGACTTGATACAACAAATTCAAATATTAATTTTAATATAGGTGTTTGTTATATTAACTCTTCATACATAAAAACAAAGTCAATTCCATATTTGGAAAGGGCTTGTCAAAATGTAAATGTTGATTATCAAGGTAATTATGATGAGTTAACCGCGCCTGTTCATGCATTTTATTACTTAGGTATTGCTTATAGAATTGCCTACAGATTGGATGAAGCTATTGATAATTTTTCAAAGTTTAAATATTATTTAAGTCCTGATCAAATTGATTTAATTAATGATGTTGATAGACAAATTGAAATTTGTTACAATGCCAAAAAGATAATGGCCAATCCTTTGGTAATAAAAATAGATAATTTGGGTTCAGAAATAAACACTATTTATCCTGAATATTCTCCTATTATTTCATCAAATGATTCAATGGTTTATTTTACTTCTCGTCGCGAAAATAGCACTGGAATGTTAAAAACCCCAGAAGGAAAATATTATGAAGATATTTATGTTGCCAAATCAAAAGGAAATTTATTAAGTTGGAATAAGCCTGAGCAAATTGGTTCAAATATCAATACAAATGGACATGAAGCAACAATAAGTATTTCAGCGGATGGAAAACAGTTATTTATTTATAAAGATGATAATGGTGATGGAAATATTTATTTAAGTAAAAATGAAAATGGAGTTTGGTCTGTTCCAGAAAAATTAAGTTCAGAAATTAATACAAAGTCTTGGGAAACTCATGCAAGCTTAAGTCCTGATGGTATTACTTTGTATTTTGTAAGTAATAAACCAGGTGGATACGGTGGAAGAGATATTTATAAAAGTGAGAAAATGGCAAATGGCAAATGGTCTAAGGCTCAAAACTTAGGTCCACTCATCAATTCGAAATATGATGAAGATTCTCCATTTATTTCAGCCGACGGAGCAACTTTATATTTTAGTTCTCAAGGACATGAAAATATGGGTGGATTTGATATTTTTACAGCTACATTAAATGAAGAAGGAGCATGGACAGATTTGGAAAATATTGGTTATCCAATCAATACGACTGATGATGATATTTTCTATGTTCCAACAAGAGATGAGAAACATGCCTTATATTCATCAGCAAAATTAGGAGGACAAGGAGATCAGGATTTATACCTTATCACCATTGTTGAAGGCAAGAAGAAATATGCAATTCTAAAAGGTGCTGTTTTTGAATCATTTTCTTATAAACCTTTAGAAGCTAAATTGGTAATCAGAGATGTTATTAAGAATGAAACTATTGCAAGTTTTCACTCAGATAAGAAAAATGGAGCTTATTCAATTACACTTCCTATTGGAGGAAAATATGAAATTACCGCAACTGCAGATAATTATATAGCTCAAACAGAGCTAATCGAAACTTCAGATAAAATTGACGTACAGGAAATAAATAAAGCTATATTATTGAAAAAAGTTCCAAAACCTGACCAGAAAATCACCATTAATAATAAAGAAATTACTCTTGGTGAGCGCATTGTTCTAAAAAATATTCAATTCGAATTTAATAGTGCAAAACTCACTGCTGAGTCTAAAACTGAATTGTTGCAGGTTGTTAATAGCTTGAAAATTAGTTCAAGTTTGGTGGTAGAGATTTCTGGTCATACGGATAATGTTGGTTCAGCTGCGATAAATAAAGGTCTTTCCGAAGACAGAGCATATGCTGTTGTTGATTTCTTAGTTGAAAATGGTATTGCAAAAGACCGCTTAAAAGCAGTTGGTTATGGCTTTGAAAGACCAGTTGCATCAAATAACACTGAAGAAGGAAGAGCGAAAAATCGTCGTACTGAATTCAGGATTATTAGAAACTATTAAGCCTTGCTTCTTTCTTGCTTAAATCAAGGGAAATGGATTTTACTGAAGTCCTTACTGATAGTTCCAAAGATTTGATAATAAAAGTTACTCAATTTGTTATTGAGAACCCCATTTATCTTCCAGATGTTTATGCGCTATCTTTAGCAGAAATTCCAAAATTTTCTCCAAGAGCAGCGCGTATCATTGAATATTTGGATGTTGCTTCGCCAATTCTATTAGAATCTTATGTTCCAGATATTATTCAAAAATTGTCTCAGATTAAATCAGAAGGAGTAAGGCGATGTTTTTGCAAAATTATTTCCTCTTATAATTTGCACCGAATTGATGAAGATAAACTTGGACGCTTAGTTGATATTTGTTTTCGCTATATCTGTTCGGCTAAGGAACCAATCTCCATTAAATATTATAGTATGGCAATTCTCGAAAATGTAATTGAGTTTGAGCCTGATTTAAAAGGAGAATACAAATTGACGCTTGAAACTCAATTGCCATTTCTTCCAAAGGGTTTAGCAGCGAGAACCTTGAAAAGATTAAAGGAAAAGTATTAACTACCTGAGTTTCATGGAAACAATAATTTTTTCAATTTTTTCATCCAATAAATTATTGGTAATGTCGAATTGATCCGCTGATTTTAGTTCGGTTTTCACGCCAAAATAAAATTTAATTTTTGGCTCAGTTCCAGAAGGTCTAACGGTTATTAAACTTCCATCTTTCAAATAGAATTGCAAAACATTTGATTTAGGAAGGTCTATTTTAGTAATCATACCATTTGTTAAATCTTTTTGTTGTTGAAGTTCGTAGTCTTTTACTAAAATAACTTCAGAACCATTTATTGGTGGCAATGGTTTGGTGCGGTATTCCTGCATCATATTTTGAATTTCTTCAGCACCGTCTTTTCCTTTTTTTGTTATTGAAAGCAAACTTTCTTTGTAGAAACCATATTCTAAATATATTTCTATTAACAAATCGAACATGGTTTTGCCTTTTGAAGCAGCCCAAGCCGCAGCCTCAGAAATCATACAGCAAGAAATCACAGCATCTTTATCTCTAACAAAATCTCCAACTAAATATCCATAGCTTTCTTCGCCACCTCCAATAAAAATTTCTTTACCTTCTTTTTGTTTAATGATATCTGCAATATATTTAAATCCAGTTAAAACGTCATAGGATGCAACATGGTTTTTTAGAGCAATATCCTTTAAAAGTTCTGATGTAACAATTGTTTTGACAATAAATTCTTTTCCAGTTATTTTATTGTTTTCCTTCCATGCATTTATCAGGTAATAAATTAATATGGAAGCTGTCTGATTACCATTTAATAGTGCAAATTCGTTATGGTGATTTTTAACGGCTACACCAACTCTATCTGCATCAGGATCAGTTCCGAATAAAATGTCAGCATCAATAAGTTTAGCTTTTTCTAAAGCCAGATTTAATGCTGCAGATTCTTCAGGATTTGGTGATTTTACAGTAGAAAAATTTCCATCAGGTTTTGCTTGCTCTTCGACAATATTTACATTTTTAAAGCCGAATAAATCTAATGCTTTTGGAACTAATGTGATTCCAGTACCATGTATTGAAGTGTAAACTATTTTTAAATTCTTTTGTTTCTCAATAATACTTGGATTAAGGGAAAGTGATTTTACCTTTTGCAAATAGGCATCATCAACTTCATTTCCAATCATAATAATATTTTCAGGAATTGAATTAAATTTCACATCATCAATTCCTCCAATTTTATTTACTTCATCAATAACATTTTCATCGTGAGGATTGATAAGTTGTCCGCCATCATTCCAATAAACTTTATATCCATTGTATTCTTTTGGGTTATGGGAAGCCGTAATTACAATTCCGCTGTTACAACCTAAATGACGAATTGCAAATGATAATTCTGGGGTTGGACGAAGTTCTTCGAATAAGTAAACTTTAATATTGTTTGCTGACAATACTTCTGCCGTAATTTTTGCAAAATATTCGCTATTGTTTCTTGAATCGTAAGCGATAGCAACTTTAATTGTCTCGTTAATGAACATCAACTTTAAGTAATTTGCCAAGCCTTGAGTTGCCATTCCTAGAGTATACTTATTCATTCTGTTGGTTCCAACACCCATTATTCCTCTTAAACCTCCAGTGCCAAACTCTAGGTTTCTGTAAAATGCATCAATTAATTCATTGGTGTCATTTTCTATTAAATTTCTTACTTGATTTTTTGTTTCTGAATCAAAGTTTCCTTGAGTCCAAGTTGTTGCTTTTTCTAAAATGGTAGGATCTACAGTCATTTTTATTTTCTAAAAGTTTTTGGTAAATTTTTTAAATCCATCAATTAATCTG
Organism: Bacteroidota bacterium; assembly: GCA_013377115.1. Classification (GTDB taxonomy): domain Bacteria; phylum Bacteroidota; class Bacteroidia; order Bacteroidales; family CG2-30-32-10; genus Cfx2-01. The sequence goes on from JACAAW010000056.1 coordinate 10,817, forward strand.
GGAACGTTGAAATTGATGAGGATTGCAATATTTTTATTCGAAATTTGAATGGCTGAAAGCAATTTTGACTCGTTTGATTGTAATGTTTTTTCAACAGCAATAATATCAACAATTACTTCGTTTTCAATCAATAAATCACAGGTTAAACTGCAATCAACTTGTGCATTTTTATAAATTACTGGAAATTGAATGTTTTTCTCGAATTGAATTCCACGTAATGAAAGTTCTTTGCAAAAGCAAGCTCTATAAACGCTCTCGGTCATTCCCGGACCTAAAATTTTATGAACTTCAATGGCTGCATCAAGAACTAAAGTACTAATTCGATTTCGATCAGAGAGTTGCATATTGAAATTATTTATTTTTCTAGCAAATTAATACATTCAGCGAGACTGTCTTTCCAATAAGGAATTTCTATTTTAAATTTCTCTTTAATTTTTCTTTTATTCAAAACGCTGTAATTTGGTCTGGCTGCAGGAGTTGGATAATCTTTTGTTTCAATTGGAATCACTTTACATTTGATTTTTGAAAGTTCGATAATTGCTTTTGCAAAATCATACCAGCTAACAACGCCTTCGTTCGAATAATTATAGATTTCTACTTTATCAGCTTTTTTATCTTCTAAAAACTGAGGAATTAAAGAAAAAATTGTTTGAGCTAAATCTTTTGCATAAGTTGGAGATCCAATTTGATCGGCAACCACTTTTAATTCGCCTCTTTCTTTGCCAAACTTCATAATTGTTTTTACGAAATTTTTTCCAGTAGAAGAGTAAAGCCATGAAGTTCTTAAAATAACTGCTTTTGAAGCGTTGAAAACTATTTCTATTTCTCCATCTAATTTTGTTTTCCCGTAAAATGATTTTGGATTTGTTGGATCTCCTTCATTGTATGGTTTAAAATTCTTTCCATCAAAAACATAATCGGTTGAAATATGTACCAACAAAAACTTCAATTCACCTGAAAGTTGAGCCAGATTTTTTACAGCGGTTGAATTTAATAAGGAAGCTTTTTCTTTTTCTTTCTCAGCATCGTCAACGGCAGTGAAAGCAGCACAATTAATTACGACATCGGTTTTATTTTTCTTGAAATATTTAATCAATGCTTCGTTATCAGCAATGTTTAAATCTTCAACATCCGTAAAAGTACATTGATAATCCTTGAAGTTTTTTGAAAGAAATTTTAAGTCACTTCCTAACTGACCATTGGCACCTGTAATTAATATATTCAGCATAAATTAAATGATAGATTGAAAGTATTCGATTGTTTTTTTAAGACCTTCTTCAAGTTGAACTTTTGGTTCCCAGTCAAGCTCTTTTTTTGCAAGAGAAATGTCTGGTTTACGCTGTAATGGATCGTCTGAAGGCAAAGGCATTGTAATTAATTTGGATTTTGAATTGGTAAGTTCAATTACTTTGTTAGCCAATTCTTTGATCGTAAATTCATTTGGATTTCCAACATTAACTGGACCCACAAAGCCATCACGAGAATTCATAAGTTTTACCATTCCGTTCAGCAAATCATCAACATAGCAAAAACTTCTGGTTTGGGAACCATCTCCGTAAATAGTAATGTCTTCACCTTTAAGCGCCTGAACAATAAAATTTGAAACTACTCGGCCATCATTTGGATGCATTCGTGGACCGTAAGTATTGAAGATTCTAATGATTTTTATGTCAACATTATTCTGGCGATGATAATTCATGAAAAGAGCCTCTGCACAGCGTTTTCCTTCATCGTAACATGCTCTTTCTCCAATTGGATTTACGTTTCCCCAATATTCTTCAACTTGAGGATGAACACTTGGATCTCCATAAACTTCGCTGGTGGAAGCTTGTAAAACTCTGGCTTTAATTCGTTTTGCCAATCCTAACATATTAATTGCTCCCATTACGGAAGTTTTTATGGTTTTTATTCCATTATATTGATAATGAATAGGAGAGGCCGGACAAGCTAAATTGTATATTTGATCAACTTCGATGAAAAAAGGCATTGTTACATCATGTCGAATCAATTCAAAATATGGATTGTTTAATAAATGAATTACATTCTTTTTTTGACCAGTGAAATAATTGTCTAAACAAACAACTTCGTTTCCTTCGTTGAGTAGTTTTTCGCAGAGATGAGAACCTAAAAATCCAGCACCACCTGTTACCAATATTTTTTTCTTCATAGAATGTAATTCAAATAATTATTTTGTTTTAGAAATTAGTTGATGCCAATGCAAAAATAGGTGAATCCAGCGGCAGTCATTTCTCCTTTATCATAAATGTTTCTGCCATCAAAAACGATATGTTGTTTCATTAGTTTTTTCATTATCGTTGTATCTGGAAATCTAAATTCTGTCCATTCAGTAACTAAAAGTAAGCAATCTGCATCATTCAATGTTTCATACTGATCTTTTGCATATTGAATTTTGTCACCAATTTTTCGGTGAGTTTCGTGCATTGCAACTGGATCATAAGCTATTACTTTACAACCAGCTTCAATTAGTTTTTCAATTAGAACTAAAGCTGGGGCTTCTCTCATATCATCAGTTTGTGGTTTGAAAGACAATCCCCACATAGCAACAGTTAATCCTTTTAAATTTCCATTGAAATGTTTCATCATTTTATTGAAAAGAACCGATTTTTGATCATCGTTTACATCTTCAACAGATTTTAAAACACGCATATTATAACCGTTTTCATTGGCTGTTTTTATTAATGCTTTCACATCTTTAGGGAAACAAGAACCACCATATCCAATTCCAGGATAAATAAATTTTGTTCCAATTCGCGAATCGCTGCCAATTCCTTTACGAACCATATTTACATTTGCTCCCATGATTTCGCATAAATTTGCGATGTCGTTCATGAAAGATATTTTTGTTGCAAGCATTGAATTTGCTGCATATTTAGTCATTTCTGCGGAAGGAATATCCATGAAAATAACTGGGTGACCATTTAGAGTAAATGGCTTGTATAGGCGTTTCATAATGTCTTCTGCACGGGTTGACTCCAAACCAATTACAATTCTATCGGGTTTTAGAAAATCATCTACAGCAGCACCTTCTTTAAGAAATTCTGGATTTGAAGCAACATCAAAAGGAATGTTGACACCACGTTTATCAAGTTCTTCCTGAACAGCAGCCCTAACTTTTTTGGCAGTTCCAACAGGAACAGTGCTTTTTGTGACAACTACCATATAATCATTCATGTTCTGACCAACTTCTCGAGCAACTGAGATTACATATTGTAAATCAGCGCTACCATCTTCATCAGGTGGAGTTCCAACAGCAATAAAGATAACTTCACAACCATTAAGAGTTGAAGCTAAATTTGTAGTGAAATGAAGACGATCCTTTTTTACATTGCGTTGAACCATTTCTTCCAAACCTGGTTCAAAAATAGGGATAATGCCTTTTTTTAGATTTTCAATTTTTGTTTCATCGATGTCTACACAACATACATCAATGCCAACTTCAGAAAAACAAGTTCCTGTAACTAAGCCTACATAGCCAGTCCCGACGATAGATACTTTCATAATGCGTAATAATTATATTAATAAAACTGCTTATTCAATTTGAAACAAATTTAGAAAAAAAATTAATGTGGTTATAAAAAAAGAAAAGCAGTTTTTTAATAAAAACTATTCAATAATAAATATGCCATTTATGTTTCTTTTCACGGAATAGCGAAGTGTTTGATAAGGTTTTTCAGCAAAACTGCTTCCGAAAATTTCTACAATGAAATTAAGTTTTGGATAAGCGATACTTTCAACCGAGATTCCATGCTCGAAATCATCGGCAATCATTTTATGAAATTTAGATTTTCGACTCATATAAAAATCCTTTAAGTAATTTTTAATTGTATCCGGATTGTCGAAAATTACTTTAGAGGATAATTCCATTTGAATAACTAAAGCTTCGCCATTCATTTTATCATCATTTACTCCATCTTGAAAACGCAATTGTTCAACTTTATTTATTTTGTGGGATTTTACCAGTTTATTGGATTTGCTATTGGGAGCTTCATTATTTAACTTTTCTGTTTTATTTGAATCAATTAGAAACGGTTTTTTAGAAACAATAGAACTATCCTTTTTAATAGAAATACTTGTTGACGGTTTATTTTCAACATTTCCACAGGAAAAAAACAGAATTGAAATAAAAACAAAAAGTGGAATTCTCATAGATGTAAATTTAACCATTTTATTTTCATTTACAAAATCTTCATTCGATTAATTGGAATTATCCAACCCAACCACCATTCATAAATCTGATAAAAAATAAGATTTGGAAGATGAAATTTACCAAAATCAATAAAATCAAGCTTATTTTATTTAATAATTGATTATTGGTTTTTGTTCCAACAAATAAAAACAGATAGATTGATAAAGCGAGAAATAATAAAAACGTACGAAGATGCCCGTATGAACCAAAACTTAACCAAAATAGTAAAAACAGAAAGAAAATGAGTCCCAGATTCTTTTTATTTATTGAAAAGTTCTGTTTGAAAAAATAGTTAGCGGCAACAATAATGAATGGCGTGGCAAAAAGGAATCGGTTTAAGCTAAATAAACTTCCACCTCTAAAAATGAAAACAGATAATGCCATTCCTGCTAAATAGCAGAAGGAAAAAATAACTTCCTTTGGCATCAGGATATCTTTCAGGAATTTTGCTTTAAAAATTTTGAGAATCAAAATAATACCAGCCGCGGTTCCAAATAGAAGTGCCGCACCATCTAATCTTACGATAAGTCCTCCTGCCCATGAAGACAAAGGGAATTTTGGTATTTGCAATTTGTTTCCCCAGCCACTTTGTACTGAGAAAAATTCGAACCAATTTCCAGTGTAATGATGTTGAATGATTCCTACAATTAAAATTCCTAGAATCGCTGAAAGAAAATAGAAACCCAATCTAAAAAATAATTTTAAGTTGAGTTTTTCGCTTAATAATTCTGCAATTATAAGTGCTGGAATGAATACCATAAAAGCAGGTCTCGAAATGGAACATAATAACAGACCTAAAAAGACTAAAATTGTTTTTTTGTTAATCAATCCGAAAAGCAAAATGGTTGAACTTGCAAAAAAAACTGATTCGGTATAAGGCAAATAGAAAAAAATTGAACTTGGTATCGAAAGATATAAAATTACTTCAAAAGCTTTTGCTTTTAATTTTCGAATCAAAAAATAGAATGAGGCAATGTATAGAGAGGCGTTAAAAATTACAATCCCAAAAATGCCAAATGACAAACCTTTCCATAGAAAAGGGAAAAAAGGAAAAAAAGCAATTCTAAATCCTTGGTAACCATTATTTTTTATCCAAAAATAGTGCTCGGCATCCCAGTTTAAAAAGTTAGTTGAATTTAATAAATCAGTATAGTAAAACTTTTGAAAACCGATTATTATAAAAATAAATAATAGACAATAAATACCGATAATCTTTATTTCATTACTTATTTTCATTCAAATGTTCATTTATTGGAATAAACTGCAATGTTTTAGTTTAAAAAAGATTTACCCAGTAATAATAGAAATAATTGTTCTTAAAAATCAAAAATACAAAAATTTACGATTCAAAAAGTTTCAATTACCTATTCCCCATTTTTTCCTAATTCCTCAACTTTTTCAATCCATTTAGTTCGTTGTTCTGGCTTAGAACCTTTTACAGGGCTAAAAGATGATATCTTAACTGGATTTACACCACAAAATTGCAAAACTCCTTTTTTTATTGAATTGTGACCTGGCTTTTTAGTGAAAAGTGAATAAAACCAAGAAGGAGAATCCATTGTTACAATTATTCTTGCCGATTTGCCGCTTAAAAGTTTATCCCAAAGCATGGAGTTTTCTCTGTATTTAAATGCAAATCCTGGCAAAAATGCTCTGTCGAAAAATCCTTTTAATATTGCTGGATAAGTGCTCCACCAATTTGGATAAACGAAAACAAGATGATCAGCATTCGAGATTTTATTTTGAACTTCAATTAAATCTGGCTCTAATTCCGTCCGCTCTTTATAACCTTTGCGCAGAATTGGATCAAATTCAAGGTCAATCAATTTCACTATTTTACATTCAAATCCTGATGCCTCAGCTCCTTTTTTATAAGAATTTGCCAAAGCATCACATAAACTTTCTTTGTCTGGATTGCTATTAATTATTAGAATCTTTTTCATTTTTTATTCAATTTATACAACATTGATTTCGGAATTCAAATTTACTTTTTTTTGTTCCATTAAAATCGGATATTTGCAAAAAAATTGTAAACATGAGCATAGAATTATCAGAACAAGAAATTATTCGCAGAGAATCCTTAAAAGAAATCATCAATTTGGGCATCGATCCTTATCCTGCAGCTTTGTATGAAGTAAATGCAAGATCGGAAGAAATTCACAAAAAGTTCCCAGAAGACAATTCTCTTTTTCAGGAAATTAGCATGGCGGGCCGTATTATGAGCCGCAGAATTATGGGAAGCGCCTCTTTTGCCGAAATCCAAGATGAAGCTGGCAGAATGCAGTTGTATTTTAATCGCGATGAAGTTTGTCCTGGTGAAGATAAAACCTTATACAATACTCTTTTCAAAAGATTGCTCGATATTGGTGATATCATCGGCGTAAAAGGATATGTGTTTTATACAAAAATGGGTGAAATCACAGTTCATGTTAAAGAATTTACTTTGTTAAGTAAGTCATTAAAGCCATTGCCAATTGTTAAAGAAAAAGATGGCGTTGTTTACGATGCGTTTAGCGACCCAGAACAAAGATACCGTCAGCGTTATGTTGATTTAATTGTAAATCCACAGGTTAGAGAAACTTTTAAAAAAAGGACTCAACTTACCAATTCCATGCGTTCATTTTTGAACGAAAAGGGTTATTTGGAAGTTGAAACTCCAATACTACAACCGATTTACGGGGGAGCAGCTGCTCGTCCATTTAAAACACACCATAATTCATTAGATGTTACTCTTTATATGAGAATTGCCAACGAACTTTATTTGAAAAGATTGATCGTTGGAGGGTTTGATGGTGTTTATGAATTTTCAAAGGATTTCCGTAATGAAGGAATGGATCGTTTCCACAATCCTGAATTCACCCAAATGGAACTTTATGTTGCTTATAAAGATTACGAATGGATGATGAATTTGGTTGAAGAAATGGTTGAGAAAATTGCAATCGACACCAATGGAACAACTGAATTGAAAGTAGGAGAGAACCTTATCAATTTCCAACGACCATGGAAACGTTATACCATGTACGAAGCCATTCAACATTTTACCGGAATTGATGTTTCTGAAATGGATGAAGCACAAATGGCAGAAACAGCCAAGAAACTGGGAGTTGAAATCAATCCAACCATGGGTAGAGGAAAATTAATTGACGAAATTTTTGGCGAAACCTGCGAACCCAAATTAATTCAGCCAACATTCATTACTGATTATCCGGTTGAAATGTCACCTTTGGCAAAAAAACACCGTAGCAAAGCAGGTTTGGTTGAGCGTTTCGAGGCAATTTGTAATGGAAAAGAAATTTGTAATTCGTTCTCAGAATTGAACGACCCCATTGATCAACGCAAACGTTTCGAATCGCAATTAGAGCTTGGCAAACGTGGTGATGAAGAAGCAATGGTACTTGACGAAGATTTTTTAAGAGCCATTGAATACGGAATGCCACCAACAGCAGGTTTGGGAATCGGTATTGATCGTTTGGCAATGGTAATGACCAATTCTAATTCAATTCAAGACGTGTTATTATTCCCACAAATGCGTCCAGAGAAGAAAGCGGCTGTTTTGAGTGATGATGATTTTCTGGCAATTGGAGTTCCTGCAGAATGGATTCCTGCATTGAGAAAAGCCGGAATAAATGATGTTACCTTATTAAAAGCTGCCAATCCAAATAAATTGTTCAATGATTTATGCGGTATGAGAAAAAAACTAAAAATGGAAGTTGCTCCACCAACATTGGATATGGTGAAGGCTTGGATCGGTTAATGATCTTTATCTGATTTTGCTAAAATCTTTAATATTCGTGTAATTATTATTTAAGAATAACTTGATGAAACTTGATATTATTCGGGATAATATTTTCTATAAAATCAAAAACATTGCTTTCTTTTTAGGCATTGCGTTTTTATTTGTAACAATTCTTTTCGGGACAATAGATTTCTTTGAGCATTCATTTTTAAAATGGATTACATTATCTTTAGTCGGGGTATACATTGTACTTGCAATTTTTATTGATTTGCATGATGTCCGAGGAAATTTGAAAATATTTAAAAGCGGTGAAATAATTATTGATTTAGATAATAATAAGCGAACAACTTTAATTGATACAATTTCTTTTTATTATGGTGGATATAATGGAGCTTCTCAGAGTCTAGAAGTTTTATTCACAGGATCATGGACGAAAGATGGTACTAAAAATTATTTAGTTATTAACGGTGAGAAATATCAAATTTTACTTGAAAATGAAGAAGAATTGTTGAAATTGAATTCAATAATTAAAGAACTTCGCTCGCTTGATATTTTTAATGAATTTGGTTGTAAAGATTTTTTGGATTTATGAAACTCATTTGTTGCAAGAAGGTTATCAAAATTGAAAAAATATACAAACGAGTATCGTAAAGTTGGTATTACAGTTGATATAAGAAGTTATTGAAATTTTGTAAGAAGAATTGTAATTTATTCCAAAATGGGATTAATAAATTAATTGTTAGAAAGATAGTTTGAATTTTAAGATTTATGAGTTAATTTTGTTAAAAATAAAAATCATGCAACAATTAATAATTAATATTACGAACGATAGCAAAGCTCAAACGTTCATAAATTTTCTTAAGCAACTTGATTTTATTAGTGTTGAAGAGGTTAATTTGGAAAAGAAGTTGGATGAATTTCAATACGATATTTCCGAATCCTTGAATGATTTGAAAGATCAAAAGGTGTCAACTTGGAAAAATAAAAAAGTTACCATAAAGAATGCTTAAACTTAACGTTAGCAAGACAAAGCATTTTGCCAAACTTGTAAAAAAGCTAGCAAAAAAATATCATAATATCGAAAATGATATTGATGATTTCTTAGATAGTATTGAAAAGATTGAAGATTTAGGAATAAAATTAGGCAGTAATCTTTACAAAGCAAGAATAAAAAATTCGGATAATAATAAAGGGAAAAGTTCAGGCTTCCGACTAATTACCTATTTGCAGGTTACAGAAAACGAATTGACTATGATTTATATTTATTCAAAAAGCGAAATGGAAAATATTAACGAAGCAGTTCTTGATAATATTATTCTTAATAACTTTAATAAATAGTACTAAAACAAAAAAAGCTCCGAACCTCGGAGCTTTTTTTATGAATTAATTTTTGAACTATATCATTGCTATCCAAGAATTAGGATTGATTTCATTTTTAAACTTGTTGATTTCTTTTTTAGCTTCGGTCTTGCTTTCGTATGATTTTATTGCAACACGGTATAAACCATTGGCATTGATTGGAACTAATTCTGCATTATATCCTTTTTTGCTCAATTTTGCAATTAGGATTTTTGCATTGCTAAGTTTCCTATAACTTCCAACAATGATAACCGTTTTTTTAGATGTTGTATTGTTTTTTACTGAATTGGTTGGGTCTGGATTATTTGAGTTAGAAGTTTTATAATCATAATTAACATTATCAACTGCAAAACTTTCGTAATTTCCTCGAGAATAAGAAGGAACTAGAGAACTGTCAATTTTGCTTGGCATAATAGCATCAGAAATTGCTACAACGTCTTTTTTATCATTGATAATTTTAATTTCGGTTCTTCTATTATATTGACGACCTAAAATTGAAGTGTTGTCTTTTATTGGTTTGTCAAAACTAAATCCAGCTAAATTTAATCTAGAAGGATCAATTCCAGTTTTTACCAGCATATCAGCTACTACTTTGGATCTTGCTTCAGAAAGAATCTGGTTGTATTTTCCAGTTCCGATAATGTCGCAATGTCCTAATAGTTCTGCTGAATAATTTGGATTTTCTTTCAACATTTTCTGAACTTTATTAATTTCAGCAATTGACTCATCTCTCAAGAAAATTTTATCGAAATCAAAATATATATTATTGATTTTAATAATGGTTTTGGTAGTATCATTTACAACCAATAATTGCGGAGGTCTGCTTACCAAAAGTACTTTTGTTAAAGTATCGATATTCGACATATCTAATGGTTGGAAAATTCCAATTGGATTGTAAAAGCTTAATTGCTCTAATCTTTTAAAAGGAACAATTAAAGAATCTTTTTGTTTTAAACTATCATTAGTAACAATTGAAATATTGTAATTATTTCCGTATTGAATATTGAAAAAAGTTTCTCCCTTTTCATTGTTTAGGTGAGTTTGCTCCGCATAAATATCTGAAACTTGATTTTTTATGTTTACGCTGGCCAAAACTGGAGCTTTTGTTAAAGAATCTAAAACGATACATTTTAGGTATGCAGGTCTGTTTGGTTGTGTTAATGTCATCTTGTAAATGTCCATTTCTCCAATTCCGCCATATCTTGATGACGAGAAATAGGCGCTAACACTATCTTTACAAGGAGTGAAATAAATGTCATTTTCAGTGGAATTGATTGGGAAGCCTAAGTTCTTAGCTTTTGACCAACCATTTGCCTCAAATGAAGAAAAGAAAATGTCATAATTTCCCATATTTTCATGTCCTTTCGAACAGAAATAGAATATTCTTCCATCTTCCATTAAGTAAGGAGCTTCTTCATCATATTTAGTATTGATATTTGGTCCCATATTTACTGATTTTGACCAATTTCCTTTTTCATCCTTACGAGTTACCCATATGTCTTTACCACCAAATCCACCTTTTCTTGCACTTACAAAATATATGGTCTTTCCATCAGCTGTAACGCAAGCGTGATTTTCCATGGATTTTTTATTTACTTCTTTTGGAAAACTTTCAGGTTTTGTGAAGTTATCGCCATTTAAATAAGTAAGAAAAATATTACCATTTCTTTTCTTAACGAAACGATACATGTACAAACCTTTTTCGTCCCAGGTTTTTCCAATAGTAGCATCATGAGTAGAAGTGTTAAGCGGTTGTCCTACGTTTCTTACATTTGCCCAATGGTTGTTTTCTTTATTGTAATTTGATGAATAGATATCTTCAAAATATTTTCCTTCTTCTTCTGGCAATCCACCGGTTGAACCTTCTCTTCTGGAAGTGAATAACATTTTTCCCTCGTTTTCAAAAAATACTGGTGCATAATCAGAATAAATTGAGTTTACTGGTTCTCCAAGATTATCGATTTTCATTCTGAGAGGATTTTTCATGAAATTTTTTGCTGTAGCATTTTTCATAATTTCTACATCAATTTCTGAAACTTCTTCTTTCTTTTTCTTTTCAGGTAAATAATTTTTGAAAATATTATAATTTTCATT
>JACAAW010000057.1 GCA_013377115.1 Bacteroidota bacterium
TTTGCTTAGCTTTTTCTTTTATTTGGTCGAGTAGGTTCATGGTTTTGTGTTGAGGAATTATTGCTTGTTATGGATCGCTTAATTTGCTTTAAATGCTATGAATTTCGACAAAATTATAAAATAAAATTTTAATAAAAACACCATTTTTAACATTATTTATTTCGTAAAATATAAAACGTTGGTTGTTAATTAAATAACAACGCTATTTTAATTCTTTTTTAATAAAAAATGGGAAAATTTATCTATAAAAGTATGAAGGTTAATGAGATGTAATTCCCTTTAAAGTCGCAGAAGAGCATTCTTTAATTAGAACAATTGCATATTCGCCAATTTGAAAATTTTCTTTTGGGAAAATAACAACTTTATTCTGGCTATTTCTTCCAGTTAAATGTTCTTTTGACCTTTTTGAAAATCCTTCTACCAAAACTTCAGTTGTTTTGTTCAAATCTTTCAAATTGCTTTGATGAGAAAGTTCTTGCTGTAAATCAATAATTTCTTGCAACCTTTTGTTTTTTATTTCTTCAGGAATATCATCTGGATATTTTTTTGCTGCCAAAGTATCTGGTCTTTCGGAATATTTGAACATAAATGCATAATCGAAACCAACTTCTTTCATTAGCGAAATAGTTTCCTGATGGTCCTCTTCTGTTTCTCCGCAAAAACCACTAATAATATCTGTTGAAATTGCACAATTTGGAAGAATGTTTCGGATTGATTTTATTCTGTTTAAATAATCTTCCCTTGTATATTTTCTATTCATCTTTTTTAAAATATTGCTACTTCCAGATTGTACTGGCAAATGAATCGTCTTACAAAGATTATTGTATTTGGCAATTATGTGAAGCAATTCATCCGACATATCCTTGGGATGGGATGTAGCATACCTAACTCGAAGTTTTGGATCAATTTGGGCAATTTTTTCTATTAGAATCGAAAAGTTAAATATTGTTTCACCTTCATTCCAAGCGTAGGAATTCACGTTTTGCCCAAGTAAAGTCACTTCGCGAAAACCTTTCTCGAAAAGGTCTTTGGCTTCATTAATTATTGATTCTGGATTTCTACTTCTTTCTTTACCACGAGTGAAAGGAACAACACAATAGGTGCAGAAATTTTCGCAACCTCGCATTATTGAAATAAATGCATTAATTCCATTGCTGTTTAAACGAACTGGATTGATATCCGAATAAGTTTCTTCATTTGATAATAGAACATTAATTCCTTTTTGACCAGGTTCTAAATCAGCAATTAATAAAGGTAAATCTCTGTAGGCATCTGGACCGATAATCAAATCAATAAAATTTTCTTCTTCAAGTAATTTTTCTTTTAATCTTTCTGCCATGCACCCCAAAACACCAATTTTTACAGTAGGATTGCGTTTTTTTTGTGATTTGTATTCTTGAAGTCTATTTCTAACGCGTTGTTCGGCATTATCACGAATAGAGCAAGTATTTATGAAAATAAAATCAGCATCTTTGTAATTATCAGTCGATTGATAGCTGTTTTCAGTTAAAATCGACGCAACAATTTCACTGTCGGAGAAATTCATTTGACAGCCATAAGTTTCAATAAAGAATTTTTTTTTGAAAATATTTTGGGGTTCCATTCTTTCGCAATAGGTTTAAAAAACAATGCAAAATTAGCTAAAATTTCGGCAAACAAATTGGATAAAATAAATTTAAATGAAATTTTATAGAGAATTTCTGAAGTAAATTTTATTTCTTTGCAAAAAAATCTCAGTATATTAATATTGTATAAAATTTATAAATGGCAAAAAATCTAGTAATCGTCGAGTCACCTGCAAAAGCAAAAACTATTGAAGGTTTCTTGGGTAAAGAATTCCTCGTTAAATCTAGTTTTGGTCATGTTAGAGACTTGGCCAAGAGTAATTTAGGAGTTGATATTCCTAATGGATTTATTCCATTTTATGAAATAGCAGCGGATAAAAAATCGCTGATTGCAGAACTGAAGAAATTATCTAATGCAGCAGAAACTGTTTGGCTTGCATCCGATGAGGACCGTGAAGGAGAGGCTATTTCTTGGCACCTTGTTGAAGCATTAAAATTAGATAAGAAAAAAATAAAAAGAATTGTTTTTCACGAAATCACGAAAACAGCAATTTTAAAAGCAATTGAAAATCCTCGTGGAATTGATATTAATCTGGTTGATGCTCAACAAGCTAGGAGAGTATTAGATAGATTGGTTGGATTTGAACTTTCTCCTGTTTTATGGAAAAAAGTAAAACCATCTTTGTCCGCAGGTAGAGTTCAATCTGTGGCAGTTCGTCTTATCGTTGAAAGAGAAAAAGAAGTTGAGAGTTTCAAAGTTTCTTCGGGTTATAAAGTTACGGCATTCTTCAATATTGATAAAAATGGACAAAAAGTTAGCTTAAAAGCAGAACTTCCAAATAAATTCGATAATAAAGTGGCTGCAATGAAATTTCTTGAAAAATGTCTCAATGCTACTTTTAAAATAAATCAAATTGAAACCAAACCATCAAAAAAATCTCCAGCTCCACCTTTTACAACTTCAACATTGCAACAGGAAGCCAGCAGAAAACTTGGATTTTCTGTTTCAAAAACGATGGTAATAGCACAACAACTTTACGAATCGGGAAAGATTACCTATATGAGAACGGATTCTGTAAATTTATCTGACACTGCTTTGAAAATGGCAAAAGATGAAATTACCAAATCTTATGGCAAGGAATATGTGAAAACAAGAAATTTTGTTACGAAATCTAAAGGCGCTCAAGAAGCTCACGAAGCAATTAGACCAACTTATTTTAGTGATCATACAACCACAGGTGACGATGCTCAAAAAAGACTTTACGATTTGATTTGGAAAAGAGCTGTTGCATCTCAAATGAGTGAAGCTGAATTAGAAAAAACCAACGTATTTATTGGCATTTCAACAACAAAAGAAGAATTAATTGCAAAAGGTGAAGTTATTAAATTTGATGGATTTTTAAAAGTTTATCTTGAATCAACCGATGATGAAGATGACGAGGCAAAAGGAATTTTACCTCCATTAAATGAAGGACAAATTCTTGAAAATGAAGAAATAAACGCAATAGAAAGATTTACTTTACACGCGCCAAGATTTACAGAAGCTAGTTTGGTAAAAAAACTTGAAGAACTTGGAATTGGTAGACCATCAACTTATGCACCTATTATTTCAACAATTCAAAAAAGAGGTTACGTTGTAAATGAAGACAGAGAAGGCGTTGAGAGAACTTATACTCACCTCTTATTGAAGAAAAACAAAATAAAAGAAGAAACAAAAACTGAAATTACTGGTGCTGAAAAATCAAAATTATTTCCAACCGATATCGGAACTTTAGTTAATAATTTTTTGGTTCAATATTTTGATGATGTTTTAGATTATAATTTCACTGCAAGCGTTGAAAAGGAATTTGACGAAATTGCTGATGGGTCGAAAAAATGGAACCAGATGATAAAAGAATTTTATGGTCCATTTCATGCAAGAGTTGAAGAAACCTTGAAAGTTTCGGAACGAGTCAGTGGAGAACGTTTGTTGGGTATTGATCCTATTAGCGGTAAAAATGTTTATGTGAAACTTGGAAGATTTGGTCCAATGGCGCAAATCGGTGAAGCTGATGACGAAAATAAACCAAAATTCGCTGGTTTAAGAAAAGGTCAAAGTTTGGATACTATTAAATTAGAAGAAGCAATAGACCTTTTTAAATTGCCAAGGACAATCGGCACTTTCGAAGATGTTGAAGTTTCAGCAGCTATTGGTAGATTTGGTCCCTATTTAAAACATAAATCCGCATTTTATTCTCTAGCCAAAACTGATGACCCAATGACTGTTACAATTGAGAGAGGAATCGAAATAATAAACGAAAAGCGTTTAAAGGATAGTCAAAAAGTAATAAAACAATTCAAAGAAAACGAAGAGGTATTTGTTTTAAATGGAAGATGGGGAGCTTATATCGCAATAGGAAAAGAAAATTACAAAATTCCTAAAACAACGCAACCTGAAACGCTAACTTTGGAAGATTGTTTGAAAATCGCTAAAGAAGCACCACCTTCAAAACCAAAAAGATCATTTAAAAAACCAAAAAAATAATTATCGCTAATAGAAGCTAACTTAATGGACATATCAATTTATTTTGAACCAATAAATAAGGAAGGCATTTATTCCTGTGAAGAAAATCAGCCTAAGCGATTTGGTGAGTTTATTTCAACCTTTACTCCTGAAAATAGTTTTCCCGATTTTATTGGGCAGGATATGGCAATAATTGGAATAAAAGAAGACAGGAACGCATTTAATAACAAAGGCTGTTCTTTGGCTCCCGATACAATCAGAGAATGTTTTTACAAGTTGTACAAAGGAAGTTATAAGCCGAAAATTGTTGATTTAGGTAATATTATTCCTGGTCATAATATTGAAGATACCTATTTTGCGATTAGTGCTGTTGTTTCAGAATTGTTGAAAAATAATGTCATTCCTATTATAATTGGAGGAAGTCAGGATTTAACCTATGCAAATTATCTTGCATACGAAAATTTAGGTCAAATAATTAATATCGTTTCTGTTGATTCGTGCTTTGATATTGGAAATGCTGAAAATCAACTATCATCTCAATCTTTTTTGAGTAAAATTATTTTGCATCAACCAAATTTCCTTTTTAACTACGCAAATATTGGTTATCAAACTTATTTTGTTGACCAGGACGCCATTGAGTTGATGAATAAACTTTATTTTGATGTTTATCGTTTGGGGCAAGTGAGAGCCAATTTAGAAGAGGTGGAGCCAATTGTGAGAAATGCTGATATTATGAGTTTTGATATTTCTTCCATAAGACAATCAGATGCTCCAGGAAATAAAAATGCATCACCAAATGGATTTTATGGCGAAGAGGCTTGTCAAATAGTGAGATATGCCGGAATAAGTGACAAACTTTCATCAATAGGTTTTTATGAAACAAATCCAACTTTTGACAATGGGAATCAAACCTCGCATTTAGTTGCACAAATGGTATGGTATTTTATTGATGGATTTTATAGCAGAAAACATGATTTTCCAGTAAAAGAAAAATCAGAACATTTAAAATATAGAGTTTCAATTAAAGATCATAAATACGAAATAGTATTTTATAAAAGTAAAAAAAGCGACCGCTGGTGGATGGAAGTGACTTGTCCAACAAATTTGAAAAGTAAATACGAACGACAATATTTAGTGCCATGTTCATATAAGGATTATCAATTAGCATGTAAAGAAGAAATGCCTGATCGTTGGTGGCAAGTTTATCAAAAGCTTGTTTAATTTTTTAAAGAAAAATGAAACTTTTTTTTATTTATTATGTATAAAACCATTAAAAAGAATTTGAAAAGGTTGGTTTAGTTGAGAAAAAAATAATTTGGATTTTTTTTAATTTTAGAATATATTTGCATTTATTATTAACAAGAGTTTGTTAATTAAAATTTTTATTTGTTACTTTACCGCCACAAAAATGATTTTTAATATCTAAAAAAATATAATATGAAAAGAAATTTTACTTTCTTAGTATTCTTTTTCTTTGCTTATACGGCTTTTGCGCAGCAAGAAGCTCAGTTTAGTCATAATATGTTTAACCATATGGCAACCAACCCTGGATATGCAGGATTAAACCAAGCAATTTGTACAAAACTTATTGCTCGCCAACAATGGATGGGTTTTGCTGATGAAAAAAATAATAAAGTTTCCCCGCAAACCATACTTTTTTCAATAGATGGCAATGTAAATCCACTTCGTGGAGGTTTAGGATTAAGTATTTACAAAGATAAATTAGGATTTGAAGATAATATTGGAGTAAAATTTGGATATGCTTATCATTTGAATTTAGGACCAGGAAAACTTGGTATCGGTGTTCAGGTAGGGCTTCTAAATAAATCAATTGATTATAGTAAGTTCATTGCAATTGATAATGATGATCCAATGCTATTAGATCGTTCTGTTAAAAAAACAATGATTATTGATTATGGCTTTGGTTTATTTTATAAAATTCCTAATAAATTATATGCCGGTCTTTCTTCAGACCAATTGGCCCAAACACAAAGTAGTTTTGGAGCCAATGCTAGTCCAAAATTGAAAAGACATTATTATTTAACTGGTGGTTATTATTATCAATTACCTAATAATCCAGAATGGGAAATAGATCCATCTATTTTTGTAAAATCTGATTTAACATCAACACAGTTTGATATCAATGCCCTAGTAAAATATAATAATAAATTTTATGGTGGCTTAAGTTATAGAGCTACTGATGCAGTTGTTGTATTGTTAGGAATGTATTATAAAGATTTCGTTTTTGGATATTCATATGATATTACTACATCCTCATTAGGACGTGAAGGAAGAAGCAGTGGAAGCCACGAAATTATGGTTGGATATTGCTTTAAAATTACTGTTGAGAAGAAACAGGGTTCATACAAAAACACAAGGTTTTTTAATTAATTGACGAGAATAATAATAATTAGTAAAATAAAATAAAAATAAAGTAGTTATTATATAAAATCCTCATTAGAATAATAAAATAGGAAAACATGAAAAAATTGCTTTTTATAATGTCGGTTGTTGCTCTTTTTGTTAGTAGTTGTGGCAATTCAGAAACTGGCCAATTAATTGGTGTTCAAGATCGTGAGGAATTTTACCAGCCAGATCCTTATGGTATGTTGTATATTCCAATGGGAAGCTATAATATGGGGCCTAGCGACCAGGACGTATTTTACTCTGTAACCGCACAGTCAAAAACTGTTTCTGTTCAAGCTTTTTATATGGACGAAACCGAAATTACAAATAATGAATATCGCCAATTTGTTAATTGGGTTAGAGATTCTTTAGTTCGTAAATTATTGGGAGAAAGTAGAGAAGAGTATTTGATTTCTAAAAACGAAGACACAGAAGAAGAATTTGATCCACCTTTTTTAAATTGGGATAAAGAAATCGAATGGGATGAAAAAGAAACCAGGCAATTAGTTATTGATAATCTTACTCTTCCAGAACAAGAAAGATTTTACAGGAGAAAAGAATTTGATGTACGTAAATTTAATTATGAGTATTATTGGATTGATTATAGAACTGCTGCAAAAAAATACAATAGATATGATTTCAAAACCAATAAATATGGTAATGGAATTACGGACAGAAGTGCATTTATTAGAAAAGATATTATTAATGTTTATCCTGACACATTAGCTTGGGTTCATGATTTTACTTATTCTTTTAATGAGCCAATGACAAAAAGTTATTTTTGGCATCCAGCATATGACAATTATCCTGTAGTTGGAGTTAACTGGAAACAAGCTAGAGCATTTTGTATTTGGAGAACTCAATTAATGGATAATTGGTTGGAGGCAGATGGTCAGCCAATCGTAAATGATTTCCGTTTACCAACAGAATCTGAGTGGGAATGGGCAGCACGTGGTGGTATGGATTTAAGTCCTTATCCATGGGGAGGTCCTTATATCAGAAATACTCAAGGATGTTTTATGGGTAATTATAAACCATTAAGAGGTAATTATGTTGATGATGGTGGTTTCCATACTTTAATTGTTGGTCACTTTGCACCAAATGATTATGGCCTTTATGATATGTCTGGAAATGTTGCAGAATGGACAAGCAATGCATTTGATGAATCAGCTTACAACTTCGCGCATGATTTAAACATGGATTATGTTTATGAAGCTAAAGATGATGATAAAATCGCCTTGAAAAGAAAAGTTATTCGTGGTGGGTCATGGAAAGATATAGGCTACTATATTCAAACAGGAACTCGTACTTACGAATATCAAGATACATCAAAATGTTATATTGGATTCCGTTGCGTTCAAACTTATTTAGGTAGAGCTAAGGGTGATGGTCCAAGTTCATCAAATGTTTACAATTAATTATTGAAAAATTACAACCAACAAAATAATCTAAAATTTAAATCAAATCAAAATTTAACACCTAAACCAAATTAAACTATGAAGAATTTTGTAAAAAGTAAAAAGTTCAAGAATTTTATGGCCAAATTGTATGGCTGGGGAGCATCTGTTGTTATCATTGGAGCCTTATTTAAAATTATGCACTATCCTGGAGCAGGTTGGATGTTAACTATTGGATTGGGAACTGAAGCAATTATTTTCTTTTTCTCTGCTTTTGAACCACCTCACGCTGAACCAGATTGGAGTCTAGTTTATCCAGAATTGGCAGGAATGGGAGAGATTGAAGAAATGGACAGCAAATCAAATAAGAAAAAAGGCTCTTTGACAGAAGAATTAGATAAAATGCTTGAAGACGCAAAAATTGGGCCTGAGTTAATTCAGAGTTTAGGTGATGGAATGAGAAATTTAGGCGAAAACGCAATGAAATTGTCTGGAGTTTCTGATGCCGCTGCTGCAACTGATGGTTATGTTTCTAGTTTAAACGGAGCTGCTGATTCAGTAAAAACATTAACGGATTCTTATAGAAAAACTTCTGATGTATTATCAAAAGATGCTGAGGCTGCTGAAAATTATGCATCAAGCATTAATCAAGCTGCAAATTCTGCTGAAAAATTAGCTGGTGCTTATAATAAAGTTACTGAAACAATGAATCAAGACTTAGCTGCTACTGAAGATTACGTTAGCAGTATTAAAAATGCTACAACTTCAGCATTAAGTTTGGCTGATAAATATACAAGATCTGCTGAATCATTAACAAAATCTGCTGAAGCTATTGATTTTTCTGCAGTTGATGGAGCTGCTTATGGCGAACAAATACAAAAGATCTCAAAAAATCTTGCTGCTTTGAATTCTGTTTACGAATTACAATTACAAGGTGCCGATGATCAATTATCTAAAACTAATATGCTAAGAGATGGCATTTCTAACTTCCTAACTAACTTAAACGAGTCAGTTGAAAATACTGCTGTTTATAAGGATCAAGTTGCAGTTCTTGCGAAGAACGTTGCTGCTCTTAATACTGTTTATGGCAATATGTTAACAGCAATGAACGTAAATAGATAATTGAATTAGTATTAATAATATAAATCTAACATTATATGGCCGGAGCAAAAGAAACCCCCAGGCAGAGGATGATAGGTATGATGTATTTGGTTTTAACCGCACTTTTAGCGCTTAATGTTTCCAAAGATATCTTAAATGCCTTTGTCATCGTGAATGAGGGACTTGAAATTAGTAATGATAATACCTCGAAAAAAAATGATTATGTATACAATGCTTTTAAAAAATCGATGATAAATGGTGCAGCTAAAGTGAAACCATTTTATGATAAAGCAATAAAAGCTCAACAATATTCTAAAGAATTGGTCAATTTTATCGAAGATCTTCGTACAGACATCATTTGTTACACTGAATTTGGTGTTAAGGGAGATAAAAACAATGAAAAATGGAAAATTGCTGATACATTAACATTGGCAAGAGTTGATGCAAAAGATAATTATGATAAACCAATGGAGATTCTAATTGGTAATTCTGAAAGTGGCGCTGGTGGTGCTGGTGAAACTTTGAAGAAAAAGTTAGAAGAATTTAAAAAGAATATGCTTTTTCTTTTAAATGATTATCCTGCAGCAAAAGCTACTGCTGAAAAGAGTTTCCCAATTAACACCAATGACGCGTATAGCATTACAGAAGAGAAAATGGTAAATTGGGTAATGCATAATTTTTACCATACTGTTTTAGCTGCTGATGTTGCAATTTTAAACAAACTGTTAATTGATGTGAGAACTGTAGAAGGGGACGTTATTTCTCAGTTATATTCCTCAGTTAATGCTGACGATTTTAAATTTGATAAAATTTGTGCTAAAGTAGTTCCAAAAAGCAATTATGTTTTAACAGGAGATACTTATGAAGCTCAAATATTTGTTGCTGCCTATGATAGTAAAGTTAACCCAACAATTGAAATTGGTAGTGGTGTTGATACGATTAAAAATGAGGTTATTGGTGCTGCAACTAAATTAGAAACATTTGTTGATGGTATTGGAATATATAAATCTCCAGCTTCAGGTGTTGGTGAGAAAAAATACGGTGGTGTTATTAAAGTTGTTGCTCCTTCTGGTGCCACAAAATCTTACCCTTTCTCAAGTGAATACATTGTGGCTCAGCCATCAGCTACTGTTTCAGCTGATAAAATGAATGTTTTTTATATAGGATTGGATAACCCAGTTTCTATTTCTGTTCCTGGAGTTGCTTCTGGTAATGTTACAGCCTCAATGTCTGGTGGTTCAATGGTTCCAAATGGAAATGGAAAATACACTGTAAGAGTATCTGGTGGTAATGAAGCCGTTATTAATGTTGGAGCTAAAGTAGGTGGAAAACAACAGTCTATGGGTGTTTTCAAATACAGAATTAAATCTATTCCTAGTCCGGTGCCTTCTGTTGCTGGTGTTAGAAGTGGAGCAATTAGTAAAGGTAGATTGTCTGCAGCGCCATTCGTGGTTGCTGAATTAGATAACTTCTTGTTTGATGGAGTTAGATATTCTGTTACAGGTTTTACTTTTTCTTATAGTGAAAATGGTTTAACCAAAGAGGTTCAATGTAGTGGATCAAATTTAAGTCAGCAAGCTATTGCTGGTTTGGGTAAAGTGAAACCAGGACAAAAAGTTTTCTTTGAAAATATTAAAGCTGTTGGTCCAGATAAAACTACTAGACCTTTACCTTCTGTAATCCTTAAACTTAATTAAAATTATTCTTTTTAATGAATAGGAGATAACTATTATGAAATTGTTCAAGAAATTAATTGTGTGTTTTTCATTAACTTTAGCTAGTTTTAGCTATAGTGATGCACAAGTTATTGATGCGCCGAAAGTGCTTAATCGTGCATGGGAGAAAAATGAAAGTGGTGAAGGTGCTACATTAAATCGGAAGCCTATCGATTATTCTTATTTGAGAGAAGCTGATGTAGCTTGGGCAAAAAGAATTTGGAGAACAATTGATTTGAGAGAAAAAATAAATCAACCTCTTTATTTCCCTGTTATTCCTGTTAGAGATAGAGTAAGTTTAGCTCAAATTCTTTGGGATGCTGTTCAAGAAGGCACTTTGCAAGCATACAATGACGAAGATTTTATGGATCCAATAACTCCTGCGGATGTTAAGAAATCAAATACTACTATGGGTGATACCATTAGGATGGTAAGCCCAACTACTGGTTTGGATACCGTTATTCCTCCTGTTGCTGAAGAATTTAAAGCAAGTAAAGTATTTAAATACAGAATTGTTGAGGATTGGTTTTTTGACAAACAAAGATCTGTAATGGATGTGAGAATTTTATGCATTATTCCACTTGTAAATAGTGTGGCTATTGATCCTACAACTGGTGAGGAAATTGAAAAAGATCCAAAACAGCTGTTCTGTATTCATTTCCCATCTGCAAGAACGGTATTTGCTAGAAATGAAGTTTTTAATCGTGATAATGATGCGGAAAGAAGATCTTATGATGACATATTTTTCAAAAGGATGTTTGGAAGTTTTATTATAAAAGAAGAGAATGTTTATAATAGAATGATCGCCGACTATCAGCTTGGATTAGATGCTCTTTTGGAGTCAGATAAAATTAAAGATAATCTTTTTATCAAAGAACATGATCTTTGGGAATACTAAGATTTTACATATTAAAAACTCCCTTGTTTTAGGGAGTTTTTTTTTGCCCAATAATTTTGATACCTTTGCTTCAAGTGAATTATAATGTCATATAATCTTTTCGAAACCCCAATAGAATTTTTAAAAGGAGTTGGCCCTTTGCGTGCTGATATTCTTAAAAAGGAGCTTCAAATATTTACATTTGGAGATTTGCTTACTTTTTATCCATTCCGTTATTTAGATAGAAGTCGGTTTTTTCAGACAGATGAATTAAATACCAATATGCCTTTTGTTCAACTTAAAGGTTATATTAAAGATATTCAATTTCATGGAGGGAAAAGAATTACTCGAATGACTGCCAATTTTTACGATGAGCATGGAAAAATTGAATTAGTCTGGTTTGCTGGTATTAAATGGTTAAAGGATAAATTCAGGCCAAATATTGAATATATTATTTTTGGAAAACCAACTGTATTCAATGGAAAATTCAATATTACTCACCCGGAACTTCAAGCTGTTGCTGAGCAAAATTTGACTACAAATTCTTCTTTACAAGCTTTTTATAATTCAACTGAGAAGTTAAAAACAAGAGGATTAGATAGCAAAGGAATCAGTTCAATAATGAGAAACCTGATGATTCAAGTTGCTGGATTTATTGAGGAAACTTTACCTGATGGATTGGTTTTAGATTTGAAATTGATGAAGCGCTCTCAAGCAATTATCAATATTCATTTCCCGAAGAGCTTTCCAATTCTAGCCGAAGCGCAGAACCGTATTAAATTTGAAGAACTATTTTTCCTTCAGTTGAAACTTTTAAAATTGAAGTTAATTCGAACTGAAAAGTCAAAAGGTTTTATTTTTGGCTCCGTTGGAAAACATTTTAATGACTTTTTCTTTAATTGTTTGCATTTTGAATTAACAAATGCACAAAAAAAAGTTATTAAAGAAATTAGAACAGATTTAGGTTCTGGCAAACAGATGAACCGATTACTTCAGGGTGATGTTGGAAGTGGCAAAACATTGGTGGCATTAATGTTAATGCTTCTCGGAATTGATAATTCTTATCAGGCCTGTATTATGGCGCCGACCGAAATTTTAGCAATTCAGCATTTCGAAAATATAAAAAAACTGCTAAAAGGACTTGATATTAAAGTTTGTCTTTTAACCGGTTCTACTAAAACTAAGGAGAGAAAAATCATCCATGAGGAATTGCTAAATGGACAAATTAATATATTAATTGGAACTCATGCATTACTTGAGGATATTGTGCAATTTCAGAATTTGGGAATTGTTATTATTGACGAACAACATCGTTTTGGAGTTGCTCAAAGAGCAAAACTTTGGGCAAAAAACGATCAGCCGCCACATATTTTAGTTATGACTGCAACACCCATTCCCAGAACGCTTGCAATGACTTGTTATGGGGATTTGGAGATTTCAGTAATAGATGAGCTACCTCCTGGCAGGAAAGCGATTAAAACCTTTCATTATTTTGAATCCAAAAGATTACTCGTTTTTGGTTTTATGAAAGAACAAATAAAACAAGGCAGACAAATTTATGTTGTTTATCCTTTGATAAACGAATCGGAAAAACTGGATTTGATGAATTTAATGCAAGGTTACGAAAGTATTGTCCGGGTATTTCCTTTGCCCGAATATGCGGTAAGTATTGTTCATGGTAAAATGAAAGCTGCTGATAAAGATTATGAAATGCAAAGGTTTGTGAAAGGCGAAACTCAAATAATGGTTGCAACAACTGTTATTGAAGTTGGTGTGGATGTTCCAAATGCAAGTGTGATGATTATCGAAAATTCGGAAAGATTTGGATTATCGCAATTGCACCAGTTGAGAGGGCGCGTTGGAAGGGGGGCAGACCAATCATTTTGTATTTTAATGACAGGAAACAAAATTTCGTCGGATGGAAAAAAAAGAATCGAAACAATGGTTCGAACAACTGATGGTTTTGAAATTGCAGAACAAGATCTTAAACTTCGTGGCCCTGGAGATATTGAAGGTACACAGCAAAGTGGAATTACCGATTTGAAACTTTCTGATATCATCAAGGACGAAAAGATTCTATTATTAGCTCGAAAAACTGCAATTGAAGTTCTTAATGATGATCCTCAGTTAGAAAATCCAAAAAATATTCGAATTGTGAATGAACTCAAAAACTTAAATAAACACAATACTAATTGGAGCAAGATAAGTTGAAAATGCTTACTTTTGTGAATCGTTCAATAAATTATTATTTCAGATGAAAATCTCCTACAACTGGCTTAAACAATACATAAAAACAGATATTGCAATAAACGATATGGCGCAAATGTTAACAGATTGCGGCCTTGAAGTTGAATCCATTGAAACATTCCAAACTATTAAAGGTGGCTTGAAAGGTTTTGTTATTGGTGAAGTAAAATCAAAAGAAAAACATCCTGACGCAGATAGATTAAGCATAACAACTGTTGATGTTGGTGGTGATGAATTGCTTAATATTGTTTGTGGTGCGCCAAATGTGGATGTTAATCAAAAAGTTGTTGTTGCTACAATTGGAACCATAATTTATTCCGAAAAAGGTGATTTTGAAATAAAGAAATCAAAAATTCGTGGAGCTGCTTCTGAAGGAATGATTTGCGCTGAGGACGAAATGGGAATCGGGCATTCTCATGATGGTATTCTTGTTCTTCCTGCAGAAGCAAAAACTGGCACTCCTGCCAATGAATATTTTAAAATAGAAGATGATTTTATATTTGAAATTGGTTTAACTCCAAACAGAGCTGATGCCGTTTCTCATATTGGTGTTGCCAGAGATTTGGCTGCAGTTTTAAATGCGAAAGGAATTTCCAATCAATTGACAAAACCAAATAATGAAAATTTTACCATAGATAAAAAAAATACTCCAATTGAAATTATTGTTGAAGATTCTTTTGCTTGTCCAAGGTATTCAGGAATTACAATTGTTGGGGTAGAAGTAAAAGAATCTCCAGATTGGCTGAAAAATAGATTGAAATCAATTGGTCTCAGACCAAAAAATAATATTGTTGATATTACAAATTTCGTTCTTCACGAAACAGGTCAACCACTTCATGCTTTTGATGCAGGAAAGATTTCTGGAAATAAAGTGATTGTGAAAAAGTTGGCACAAGGCACAAAATTTCACACTCTTGATGAAGTTGAAAGAGAATTGAGCAATGAAGATTTAATGATTTGTAATGGCTCCGAGGGAATGTGTATTGCTGGAGTTTTCGGTGGAATTAGTTCTGGCGTTAATGAAAATACAAAATCAATATTTCTCGAAAGTGCTTATTTTGATTCTGTTTCAATCAGAAAAACTTCAAAATTTCATGGTTTAAAAACTGATGCTTCATTCCGTTATGAGCGTGGCGCCGACCCAAATATTACAATTTATGCTGCGAAACGTGCAGCTTCATTAATTAAAGAAATTGCTGGAGGCGAAATAACCGACTTGGTTGATATTTATCCAAAACCTATTGAGAATTTTAAAGTTGAAATTAATTATTCTAATGTTTTCAGACTAATTGGAAAAGAAATTGATAAGGATTTAATTAAAAAAATCTTGATTTCATTGGAGATCGTTATTTTGTTGGAAACCGAAAATGGATTGATGCTCTCAATTCCTCCATTTAAAGTTGATGTGCAGCGCGAAGTAGATGTAATAGAAGAGATTTTGCGTATCTATGGATATAATAATGTTGAAACTCCACACAAAATCAGACTTTCACTCAATAATTTCGAAGGAGTTGATAGAGAAAAAATGCGCAATTTAGTTTCTGACTATTTAAGCAGCAATAGTTTCTCCGAGATAATGTGTAATTCTCTTACCAAATCGGAATATTATCAAGACAATTCACTTTTGAAAATAGAGAATTGTGTTAAAATACTGAATCCACTGAGTAAATATTTGGATGTGATGCGCCAAACCTTATTATATGGTGGATTGGAAACTGTTTCATTTAATCAAAATCGTAAAAATTTCAATTTGAAACTATATGAATTTGGGAAAAGTTATCATTTTTATCTAGAAAAAGATAGTTCCGAAAATGATTTAGCAAAATATAAAGAGCAGGAGCATTTGATGTTGATGGTTTGTGGTAGTGAAATTCCCGAAACATGGAATTCAAAAGAACGGCCAACGGATTTCTTTTTTGTGAAATCATTCGTGATGAGTATTTTATCAAGAATTGGAGTGAAAGAAAAAAATATTCAGGAAAATTATTTCAAAAATGAATTATTCTCTGAAGCGATTGAAATCAATGTTAATGAAAAGAAAGTTGCTGAATTTGGTTTGCTTTCAAGTACTTTAACAAAAAATTCAGATATTAAAACACCTGTTTACTATGCCGATTTAAATTGGGATGCATTATTAAAATTATCTACTAAAAACAAAGTTAAATACACAGAAATTCCTAAATATCCAGAGGTTAGACGAGATTTGGCATTACTTCTTGATAGAGAAATTCAGTTCTCTGAAATTGCGAAATTGGCTAAACAAACCGAAAAGCAATTATTACGAAAAGTCAGTTTATTTGATGTTTACCAAGGAGATAAGATTGATTCAGGAAAGAAATCTTATGCTGTTAGTTTTATTATTCAGGATTTCGAAAAGACTTTACAGGATAAAGATATTGAGAAGGTGATGAGTAAATTAACCAAGGCGTTTGAAGAAAATTTGAAAGCTGTTATTCGGTAAAACGAATATTTATTTGTATTTCACAACAAAACAATCACTAAACTCTTTGGTGAATTCTGCTTTCATGGTGTCTGCTTCAAATTTATTTACATATTCACCTAGAACAATAATGTATAATTTACGGTTTCTAATATAGGCCGATTGCAAATACAAAGGTTGTTTGTATTTTTCTGCGCAAATTTCACTTGCATTTAATACATCATCTAAGTATCTGTATGATGCCGCAACCACACCATATCCTTTTGGAACAGCAACCGATAAATCTTTATTGTAATAACCAACTTCCAAATTATTGCTAGTTATTAGAAGTCGAGTTTTCTTTAATCTCAATGAATCCGAAATAGAATCAATTTTACCAATATACAAAGAAGTATCTTTTATTTCTTCAATAGTAACCATTGCAATTCCAGAACTTAAAATACCCAATTCTGTAGCGGCAACTTTTGATAAATCCAAAATTCTTGATTTATTTCTTGCACAACGGTCGTTAACTTTGACGATAATTGATTTATTATTTTTCTTTGTGGTGACTTTAACATAAGTATTTAATGGTAAAGATGCATGAGCAGCAGTATATTTCATTTTGTCATAGCGATCGCCACTAGACGTTCTCCTACCTTGGAACCAATCTGAATAATAAGTTGCGTAGCCTTCTTGTTTAAAGAGATTTTGACTAAGGAGATTTGAGAATCCAGTCAATGTGAAAGCCAAAAAAAGAAAGAAAAATTTAAACTTCAAAACTTAAATAAATCATTATTAATATTTTGCAAAGATACGAAAAATTATTAATTCACCAAATTTCGAAAAAGCCGCCTTTGTTTTTTACTGTTTTCAGTATTTTAGAAAGTTTTTTTTGTTCAAATATTTTGATTTTCCGCATCAAAAAATGGTGAAATAAGAAATATAATTATCTTTGTAGGCATTTTTAAAAATAGACTCAAAAAACTAAAGCATATATATCTATAATTCAAATTATTAATATGAAAAAAATTCAAATGGTTGACCTAAAAAGTCAATACGAAAAAATCAAAGAAGAAATTGATAGTGCAGTAATTAACGTTGTTAGTTCTACCGCTTATATTAATGGACCTGAAGTAAAAGCATTTCAGGAAGAATTAGAAGTTTACCTTGGCGTAAAACATGTTATTCCTTGTGCAAATGGAACAGATGCTTTGCAAGTAGCAATGATGGGCTTAGGTTTGAAACCTGGTGATGAAGTTATTACAACATCTTTTACTTTTATTGCTACAGCAGAGGTTATTGCTTTGCTTGGATTAACCCCAGTTGTTGTGGATGTTGATCCTGATACTTTTAATATCGATCCTGCTGCTGTTAGAAAAGCAATTACTCCTAAAACAAAAGCTATTGTTCCAGTTCACCTTTTTGGACAATCTGCTGATATGGAAGCAATGATGGATATCGCAAAAGAGCATAATTTATTTGTAATTGAAGATAATTGTCAAGCAATTGGTTCTGACTATATTTTTAAAGATGGATCAAGAAAAAAAGCTGGAAGCATTGGTCATGTTGGAGCTACATCATTTTTCCCTTCTAAAAATTTAGGTTGCTATGGCGATGGTGGTGCAATTTTTACAAACGATGACGAATTAGCAAAGCAATTAAGAATTATTGTAAATCATGGAATGGTTGTGCGTTACTACCACGATTTAATTGGTGTAAATTCTAGATTAGATAGTATTCAAGCAGCAATTCTAAGAGTAAAATTAAAAAGATTAGATCAATACTGTGCCGCGAGACAAAAGGCTGCCGATTATTATAGCAAAGCTTTTGCTAATAATCCGAAACTTCAAGTTCCTGCCAAATTTGAAAGATCAACACATGTTTTCCATCAATACACTTTGGTTGCAAAAAATATTGACAGAAATAAACTTCAGGAATTTTTAACTGCAAAAGAAATCCCTGCAATGATATACTACCCAGTTGCAATGCATATGCAAAAAGCATATCAGGATCCTCGCTACAAACAAGGCGATTTCCCAGTTACTGAAATGTTGTGTAATTCTGTAATTTCTCTTCCAATGCATACTGAATTAGATGAAGAACAATTGAAATTTATCACGGATTCTGTTTTAGAATTTGTAAACAACAACTAATTTTTATTAATGGAAAAAGAATTTTTTGCTCACGAATCAGCCATCATCGACGAAGGTTGTAATATTGGAAAAGGTACTAAAATATGGCACTTTTCTCACATTATGTCAAATTGCGAAATTGGTGAAAATTGTAATATTGGTCAAAATGTGGTGATTTCGCCCGAAGTGGTTCTTGGAAAAAATGTGAAGATTCAGAACAACGTGTCAATTTATACAGGTGTTATTTGTGAAGATGACGTTTTTTTGGGACCATCAATGGTTTTTACTAATGTTATAAATCCTAGGAGTGCTGTTAACAGAAGAGGCGAATATTCACGAACCATTGTTAAGAAAGGAGCATCTATAGGAGCGAACGCAACAATCGTATGTGGCCATGATATTGGAGAATTTGCTTTTATTGGCGCTGGTGCGGTTGTTACTAAAACTGTTCTTGCCTATGCCTTAGTAGTTGGAAATCCTGCAAAACAAACTGGTTGGATGAGCGAATATGGTCATAGATTAAATTTCAGTTCTGATGGAATTGCGATTTGCCCAGAAAGCAAAGAAAAATATTCCTTAACAAACGGAATAGTGGCAAAATGTTCTTAGTTTTGCAGATAAAATAAAAAATATGGCATTTATAAACGATAAAGTAAAATTTGTAGTTGTAGGTTGTGGACATATTGGAAAACGTCATGCTGAAATGATTTGCCGTAATCCAGAGTCAGAACTTGTTGCTTTATGCGATATTAAAGACAAAAGCAAATTAGGAATTGAAAATTATGATGTTCCATTCTTTTCTTCTATTGAGGAATTACTTGATTCTGATATAAAATTTGACGTACTAAATATCTGCACTCCTAATGGTTTACATACCAAACATTCATTAAAAGCATTAGAATATAAAAAAAATATTGTTTGCGAAAAGCCAATGGGATTAAGTACTTTAGATTGTGAAGCTGTTATTTATAAATCCCTTCAAGTTTCACGACAAGTTTTTTTAGTAATGCAGAATCGCTATTCACCACCTTCTGTTTGGATTAAAGATGTGATCGAAAACAAAATCCTTGGTGATATTTATCTAGTTCAATTAAATTGCTATTGGAATCGTGATGAGAGATATTATAAAAAGGGAGAGTGGAAGGGTAGTCAGGAATTAGATGGTGGTACATTATTCACCCAATTCTCGCATTTTATTGATATTATGTATTGGCTATTTGGCGATATTCGAGATATTCAAGCAAAATTTAGTGATTTTAACCACCAAACAACAACCGATTTTGAAGACTCTGGACTTGTCAATTTTAATTTTGTAAATGGCGGAATGGGTTGCATCAACTATACTACTTCACTTTGGAACAAAAACCTTGAAAGCAGTATGACTATTATTGGAAGCAAAGGAAGTGTTAAAATTGGTGGCCAATATATGAATGAGGTTGAATATTGTCATATTGAGAATTATACAATGCCTGAGCTTGAAGAGTCTAGCCCTGCAAACGATTACGGCGCATATAAAGGTTCTGCTGCAAACCATCATTTTATTATTGAAAATGTTATCAATACTCTCAAAGGAAAAACTACGATTACTACAAATGCCTTAGAAGGATTGAAAGTTGTTGATATTATTGAAAGAATTTATAATTTACGAGACAAATCATTATTAAAAAATAATTCGTAACAATTACCCTCAATTAAGTTTTAAAGAAATGAATATTTACCAAAAGTTATTAAACAAAGAAGCCAAATTATCAGTTATCGGCTTGGGTTATGTTGGATTACCAATTGCATTAGAGTTTGCAAAAAAAATAGCAGTTGTTGGATTCGATATCAAAGAAGACAGAGTTGAAATGATGAAAAACAACCAAGATCCTAGCGAGGAATTACCTTCTTCTGCTTTCGAAGGTTGTGATATCACCTTTACTGCAAATACTGCCGATTTAAGTGATGCTACTTTTCATATTGTGGCAGTCCCTACTCCTATTGATAGTCATAATTTGCCGGATTTAACACCTTTACTTGGAGCAACTCGTTCTGTTGGTAAAATTCTTAAAAAGGGAGATTATGTTGTTTACGAATCAACAGTTTATCCAGGTTGCACGGAGGAAGATTGTATTCCAATATTGGAAGAATTATCAGGATTGAAATTTAAGGAAGATTTCAAAGTTGGTTTTTCACCAGAGAGAATCAATCCAGGCGATAAAGAACATACCATCACTTCAATTCTTAAAGTAGTATCAGGCTGTGATGAAGAATCATTGGATATTATTTCAAAAGTATATGAATTGGTTGTTACTGCTGGAGTTCACAGAGCATCATCAATTAAAGTTGCTGAATCTGCAAAAATTATTGAGAACACTCAACGTGATGTGAACATTGCTTTGATGAACGAACTTTCGATTATTTTTAATAGAATGGGCATCAATACTTATGAAGTATTAGAAGCAGCAGGAACAAAATGGAATTTCTTAAAATTCTTTCCAGGTTTGGTGGGTGGACATTGCATTGGAGTTGATCCTTATTACCTTACCTATAAAGCAAAGGAATTCAGATATCATGCTCAAATCATTAATTCCGGACGTTTTGTAAATGATTCAATGGGATTTTATGTTGCAAAACAAACCGTAAAAAAGATTATTGCTGCTGGCAAAAATGTTTTAAACGCAAGAGTTCTTGTGATGGGTGCCACTTTTAAAGAAGATGTAAGCGATATTAGAAATTCTAGAGTTGCAGATGTTATCAGCGAATTAAAATCTTACGGAGTAAAAGTTGAAGTTGTTGATCCTTATGCTTCTTCTAAAGAATTAATTCATGAATATGGTTTTGGTTTGGTTGAAAAACCCACAGGAGTTTATGATTCAATCATTATTGCTGTAAATCATATGCCATATAAAGAATTAACTGAAACTTACTTTAAATCAATTGCTGCTGAAAAAGCAATATTGGTAGATGTTAAAGGAATGTATAGAGGAAAAATAAAAGAACTCACTTATTGGAGCCTTTAATTAAGTTGTGAATCCTTCAAGTTGTGAATTTGTGAATGTTAAAATTGTGAATGCATACAACAAAATTAAAAACAACTCACAAATTCACAAATTGCCAACTTCACAAATTAAAAACAAATCACAACTTCACAAATTCACAACTTCACAAATTAAATAAAATATGATCAAAGGAAGGATTTTAGTTACAGGAGGTACAGGATATATAGGTTCACATACAGTTGTTGAATTACAAAATGCAGGATTTGAAGTAATTATTATCGACAATCTCTCAAACTCTTCAGCAAGTGTGGTAAACTCAATCAAAGAAATCACAGGGATTCTACCTGCGTTTTTTGAGTTTGATTTATGTGACGAAAACTTAACGAGAGAATTTTTTGCAAATAATAAAAATATCAATGCAGTAATTCATTTTGCTGCTTTTAAAGCTGTTGGTGAATCAGTTGAATTTCCGCTTAAATATTATCGAAACAATATTTTTTCTTTGGTAAATGTTTTAGAAGGAATGAAATCCAATAATATCAAAAATTTCGTTTTTTCTTCTTCCTGCACTGTCTACGGACAACCGGAAGTGCTTCCAGTTACTGAAGAAGCAAAAATTCAGAAAGCATCTTCTCCATACGGAAATACCAAACAAATTTCGGAACAAGTGATTATTGATACAATTCAAGCAAATCCAATTAATGCGATTGCTCTGAGATATTTCAATCCAATTGGCGCTCATGAAACTGCTTTGATC
>JACAAW010000058.1 GCA_013377115.1 Bacteroidota bacterium
TATGTCCCATTTTATTCTGTTTGGTTGTTAAATAGGTTTTATTATGAGTATTGGGTTCGATTATGATTGGAATATTTTCAATAATATGCAAACCATAACCAGTTAAGCCAGCTCTTTTTGTTGGATTGTTGGTTATTAATTTAATATTTGTTGCGCCTAAATCTCTTAAAATTTGAGCACCAATTCCATAATCTCTTTCGTCGGCTTTAAATCCAAGTTCAATATTGGCTTCAACTGTGTCTCTACCTAATTCTTGAAGGTGATAAGCTTTCAGTTTATTTAATAAGCCAATTCCACGACCTTCCTGATTCATATATAATACGATTCCTTTTCCGGCATCCTGAACCATCTGCATCGCCTGGTGAAGTTGGTGACCACAATCACATTTGCAAGAACCAAAAATATCACCTGTTACACATGAAGAATGTACTCTAACTAAAATAGGTTCTTCTTTTTCCCATTCTCCTTTAGAAAGCGCTAAGTGGAGTTGATTATTTGTAGTCTGGCGGAAAGCAGTAAGCTTGAAGTTTCCATATTCTGTTGGTAAATCAACGGTAACCTCTCTTTTTATTAAACTTTCATTCTTTATTCTATATGCAATCAAATCTTGAATCGAGATAATTTTCAAATTGAATTTTGAGGCTATTTTGTATAGTTGAGGTAGGCGAGCCATTGTTCCATCTTCATTCATTATTTCAACCAAAGCACCTATTGGTTTAAACCCAGCTAGTCTTGCAAGGTCAACTGTGGCTTCTGTATGGCCAGTTCTTTCTAAAACTCCACCATTCTTAGCTTTAAGAGGAAAGATATGACCAGGTCTTCCAAAATCAGATGGTTTTGTTTTTGAATCTGCCAGGGCAAATATTGTTTTAGATCTATCGCTTGTAGAAATTCCGGTTGTACATCCATTTCCAAGTAAATCAATTGAAATTGTAAAAGGAGTTTCATGAGAAGAGGTATTTTTGGTTACCATCATTTCTAAATCCAATTCTTCGCAACGAGTTTCTGTTATTGGTGTGCAAATCAAACCCCTACCATGGGTTGCCATAAAATTTACTATTTCTGGAGTAATTGTTTCGGCAGCTGTAATAAAATCTCCTTCGTTTTCTCTATCTTCATCATCAACAACTATAATAACTTTCCCTGCTTTTATGTCAGCAATTGCTTCTTCTATGGAATTCAATTTTTCTACCATTATTAAGATATTCTTTTTAATATTTTTTGCAAAATTAATTTTTTTTTAGGAGAGAACTGCAATAATTCAAAAAAAATAAAGAAAAGAAAGAATATTGGGAGAAAAAAATTGAAGAATTTCTTTTTTTTTATTTAATAATTTTTGCTAATTTAACATCGAGTTTTATAGCAATTCAAACAAAATTTAAGGGAATATCAAATGAAGAGGATATTAATTGTTGAGGATGAGATGATTACCGCAATGTTGATAAAAAAAGTATTAACAGATGCAAATTATGAAGTTGTTGGAATTATTAATACTGGCGAAAAAGCTATTAAAGCAGCAATAGAATTATTTCCTGAATTAGTATTAATGGATATCCATTTGAATGATGAAATAGACGGAATAACTGCGGCAATAAAAATCCATGAACAAAAACAAATACCAATTATTTATCTTACTGGATTGTTTGATAAGGATTTTATTGATAAAGCAAAAAAAACCAATCCATATGGATATGTTTTAAAGCCATTTAATGATAAGAATTTGATTGTTACTATTGAGATGGCGCTAAATAAATTTCAGATAGAAGAAAAATTAAAAGAAAGTGAAGAGCATTTTAGAGAGCTATTTGAAAATGCAAACGATATTGTTTATACAATTGACTTTTACGGTAATTTTCTATCAATAAATCCAGTTGTTGAAAATGTTTTGGGATATGTTCCTTCAGAATTAATAGGTTCTAATATAAAACATTTTCTCACCAATGAATCTTATTCGAAGAATATTGCAAACTTGGAAGAAAAGGTTGCAAATAATGTTAAAAATTCTTCCTACGAGATTGAATTTGTTTCAAAGACTGGAAAGATGGTGTTATTTGAGGTTGATAGCTTTTTGAGAAACAAAAACAATAAACCCATTGAAGAATTTGTAATTGCCAGAGACATTACCTATAAAAAGGAAGTTGAGCGAAAAATTTTAAATGTTATTATTGATACAGAGCAAAAAGAAAGAAAACGATTTGCTGAGGATTTGCATGATGGACTTGGGCCTTTGCTTTCTAGTATAAAAATTTATTTTAATTTATTGCAATCAAAATCAATGCCTGATAATGAAAGAGAGAGTATGCTAAAATATACTTATGAATTAATTGATGATGCAGTGAATAGTACTCGAACTATTGCCAATAATTTGATGCCTAATGTTTTGAATGATTATGGTTTAATAAAAGCGATAAATTCATTTTGTGAGAAAATTATTGCAACCCAAACTTTACAAGTTGATTTTTCTACGAATTGTACAGATAGTCGTTTTGAAGATGCTATTGAAATTGGTCTTTACAGAATTACCATGGAATTAATAAATAATACTTTAAAGCATGCATCAGCTAAAAAGATAAAAATTTCTCTAAAAACAAACAAACAATATCTTATTCTTGATTACAAAGATGATGGAATTGGATTCGAGGTTGAAACCCAAACTCGTGGGATGGGCGTGAATAGCATTTTAAGTAGAGTAAAGTCAATGAACGGAGTTTCCGTTATTGAAAGCAAGGTTGGTAAAGGTTGCCATTTTAATGTGAAAATTAAACCAGGTAAAAATACCTAGTTTAATCAGGCAAAAAAACGCTTGTTTTGGAGAAGGTAATAAGTGACCTTTGAAATATGAATAATAATTACAAACTATAAACCATAATCCCCCATCTTATGCTAGAAAAACTACGAGTAGTTATTGTTGATGACCATCAGATATTTCGCAAAGGTCTTTCACTTCTTTTAAATGAGTTTGATGATATTAAAA
This sequence comes from Bacteroidota bacterium, assembly GCA_013377115.1. Taxonomy (GTDB): domain Bacteria; phylum Bacteroidota; class Bacteroidia; order Bacteroidales; family CG2-30-32-10; genus Cfx2-01. The sequence continues at coordinate 2,975 of JACAAW010000058.1, forward strand.
TTGTTGCCGAAGCTTCAAATGGCATTGAGTTTTTAAGTTTGTTGGAAACAAAGGAGTTTGATTTTGTCCTAATGGATATTAAAATGCCAATGATGAATGGAATTGAAGCTACGAAAATAGCTCTTCAAAAAAAACCAAATTTAAAAATTGTTGCTCTGTCGATGTTTGGAGAAGAAGAATATCTTGAAAATATGTTAGATGTTGGTGCCAAAGGATTTATTCTAAAAAATATTAGTAAAGACGAGCTGGAAAGAGGAATTAAAATGGTAATGGCTGGCAATAGCTATTTTTCAAGTGAACTATTCGATCTTTTAACCAAAAAAGTAAGTACTTCCTCGAAAAAAGATAAAGATAGCGGCGAAGTTAATTTTGATAAACTCACAAAGAGAGAATTAGAAGTTTTAAATTTAATATGCAAAAGTTTTTCAAATAATGAAATTGCGGATAAGCTTTTTATTAGTTTGAGAACAGTAGATGGTCATAGAGCAAATTTAATTAACAAAACTGGGTCAAAGAACATTGTAAATTTAGTTACTTATGCCCTTAGAAATAAATTAGTTGAAATAGAATAGTTTTTTATTTTTTTTAGTGGTTAATTTTAATCTGCTGGTTTTTATAAAAATCAGCAGATTTTTTTTGCTCTTTCAATTTTTATAGCTTAATTGATTTTCGAGTTTTTCACCCTGCTTCTGGTTTGATTAATTACCCTGATAATTTTGGGCTCTAATGCGCTTTAATTCTTTCTTGCATTGATTTAATTTTAACATACGAAATGAAAACTACATTAAGATTTTGTTTCGTTATTAAATTAAACTAAATGCCATGAAAAAAGCACTAAAAATTGGAATTGTTGATGATCATCTGATATTCCGAAAAGGTCTAAATTGTTTAATCAATCAAATTGAAGATGTTGAAGTCGTATTTGAAGCTTCAAATGGAATGGAGTTTATAACCTTTATTGAATTTGAGAAAGTGGATATCGTGTTTATGGATATTCAAATGCCAGGATTGAATGGAATAGAAGCAACAAAAAGGGCAATAAAAATGAATAAAGGGATAAAGATAATTGCATTATCAATGTATTCGGATAAGGATTATTTTGAGGAAATGATTGAGGCAGGCGCAAGTGGTTTTTTGCTTAAAGATTCCGTTTTTGAAGAGATTGAAGAGGCGATAATGGCAGTAAAAAACAACAAAAATTATTTCTCCGAAGAAATCATTTCATTCTTTACAGTAAAGTTTGTCAGTGATTATTTGGACAAAATAAACAAATATGAAGATTTGTCGACTTTGAATGAAAGCGAACTAAATTCAATAAAAAAAATATGTAATAGCATGCAAAACCAAGAGATTACCGAGGCTTTCTATTTGACGATGGTTGCTAAAGGTATGCAGAAAACTAGAAAAAAAACCTACTCACTGCCAGCAATCACAAATAGGAGAATAACGAATGAATGGGAATTACAAGGTTGTCCTGTTAAATTTAATTAATATTATTTTCACTACAATTCTTTTATTGTGAATTAAGCTAAATACCCTATAAGGCCAGGTTTTTTACCTGGCTTTTTTTTGTAAATAACCCTATATTAATCAGGTTTTTGTTCGCTTGTATGGAAATGCTTGATAGGCGTAAATTTGAGTAAGATTATTGCAAATAATTATTGAATTAAAAATCCTAAATAATTGTATTATGGAACGCAAGATAAAAGTGATGGTGGTTGATGATCATCAAATTTTTAGAAAAGGTTTAGTAATGTTGTTAAAACAAATTGGACATATTGATGTAATCGATGAAGCATCAAATGGCCTGGAGTTTCTTGAAAAAATAGAAAAGATTGATCCAGAAATCGTATTGATGGATATTAAAATGCCTATTTTAAATGGAATTGAAGCAACAAAAAGAGCCTTGTTATTTAAACCTCAAATCAAAATTGTAGTTCTTTCGATGTTTGGGGAAGAAGAATATTTCCAAAATATGCTTGATGCTGGGGTAAAAGGATTTTTGTTGAAGAATATTGGAATAGATGAATTAGATAGAGCATTGAGAATAATTTCGGAAGGAGGTAGTTATTATTCAAATGAACTTATTTCGATTTTAACCAAAAATTTTGTAACAAAGGGTAATGAAGAAGAAGATGAGGACATGAAATCTAGCAAACTGACGAAGCGGGAGGTCCAGGTCCTTGAATTAATCTGCCAGGGATTTACAAATATTGAAATTGCCAAAGAGTTATATATTAGCCAGAGGACAGTTGATGGGCACAGAACTAATTTGCTTACAAAAACCGGTTCGAAAAATTCAATCAATATGGTTACTCAAACTTTGAAATATGATTGGCTAAAATCAGGAGTAATAAGAAGGGTTTAGTTTTTTTTTGTTTTGAATATGGGGGTTCATCATTTTGGGGAACTCCCATTTTTTTTGATTTCTGGTTTGAAATTTTTCAGAAAATCTTCCCATTTGGTATCTTTGAATTTCTCTTCACTAAAAAAATGCAAAATGGGTTCTATTCTTTCTGCAGTGAAATAAACTTGCTCCTTATAAATCAATTTAAAGTTTTCGTCAAAAATAAGTAAAGCCGGAAAAGCCATTTTTCCATCAAGCATTGCCACTGCCATTTGGTGAAAAGGATGGTCTTTATTTTCGTTAATAAAAATTTGACCTCCAATATTTATGGTGTCCTTAGAAATACAATTGAATCTCACAGGATAGAAATTCTTATTCAAATAATCGGCAATAACCGGATTGTTATATGTCGCAACGCGCATCATATTGCACGATGTTTTCCAATCATTATAAATATCGAGGTAGATTTTTTTCGGGGTGGTTTTTGATTTGGTTAAAGCATCCTGCATTGGAATCCAATTAACATTGTCTTTAAAAGATTTTACAGCTGTTGTATCCCGATTAATATAAACATCATTGAAATTTTTTTGGAATTCATCAAAATTGGTGGTTTTATTAATTTCCTCTGCAAAATAAATAAGTAATGGTAGAATTTGATTGTAATCGAGATAACCAGAAATTAATGATCTCTTTCCTGTTTTATCCACAAATATAGTGGAGGGATAACTGAGTTTTTCTCCAATTAATTCAATGGCCAATTGATTTGGGGCACGTTTCTCGGTTCCCGTTTTGATATATGTTTTATTATTAAAAGTGATTTTTTGACTTGTTTCTGCATCAAACTTTATTGGATAAAAGTTTAAATTAATATAATCAGCAATTTGTTGATTTGCATAGGTTGTTTTCATCATTTTTGTGCACCAACCGCACCAATCAGTGTAAATGTCAATCAATAATGGTTTTGGTGATTTTGTATTCAAAGCTTCAGCTTCATCAAAATTATACCATTTTATTAAACTAGAATCCGCCTTGTTTTGAGCAAAAAGTGGAGCAATGATAATAATATTGAAAACCAAAAATAAAATGAAATAGAGTTTGTTTAAATGCATTATTAAAGATTTTGTACCAACAAAAATAATAAATAAAAATAATAATTGGAATATTCTAAATTGAAGCCATTAATCTTTTGTGAATTTGAAAATAAATTTTGATTTGATAATGTTTCTTTTTATATTTGCATCGTAATACCAAATTACAATTACTTATTTGTTCATCCGACTTTTTGATATTTGAGTAATTTTTCAAACCCAATTCTTATTATTTCAGTTATTCTAAGCCAATAATTTTTGATTGATAATACATTTTCCTTATATAATTACTAACCAAATTAGTTTTGTTCATGTACAATATTCTTGATTTGAACGGCATGCTCATTGAAGAGCTTAAAGATATTGCCAAAAAATTAAATGTTCCTAAGTTTGATTCCTTTAAAAGAGAAGATTTAATTTATAAAATAATTGATCAACAAGCTATAAATCCTTCGCCCGAAGATTTAGCTAAAGAAAAAAAAGAAGTAACTAGAGTTTTTCGGCCTAGAAATCCTAAAAAACCGATTCCGGTTAATCGTGAAAAAAATGTTGCTCCTCAAAATAATGAAAAGAAGGTAGTTCCTTTAAATAATCAAAAAGAAGAAAATACTGTTGAGGCAGATAAGAAAATAATTCAACCAATTGCTGATAAGCCTCAAAGACTGCCAATCTCTAAAAAACCACATGTAAAATTTACTCGACCTGCTGTTGAAAAACAAACGGCGATTATTTTAGATGATGAATTGGTTAAAGAAGCTTCTATTGAAATTCCAGTTGAAGAACATTTTGAATCTATTGCTATTACTGAAGAAAAACCTTCAGTAATTATTGAAGTTGTTCCTGAGAACAATGAAGGTGGTGCAATTATAGAAACAACTGCAGAAGCCGTAGAAGCTGCGCAGAAATCGAACGAAAACGAAAAGAATAATCGCGACAATAATTTCCGTCCAAAATTTAATGAAAGACGCACCGATTATTTTAATGAATTTGATGGTGTTGTGGTTAGCGAAGGTGTTTTAGAAATTATGCCTGATGGTTATGGTTTTTTACGTTCGTCTGATTATAACTATTTAAATTCACCAGATGATATTTATGTTTCTCAATCACAAATAAAATTATTTGGATTAAAAACTGGTGATACCGTTAAAGGTGCTATTCGTCCTCCAAAAGAAGGCGAAAAGTATTTTCCATTAACAAAAGTTGAATTAATCAACGGTAGAGATCCTGCTGAAGTTCGTGATAGAGTTCCATTCGATTTTTTGACACCATTATTCCCTCAGGAAAAATTTAAATTAACAGGTCATGCCGAAAGCACAATTTCAACCAGAATAATTGATTTGTTTACTCCAATTGGAAAAGGACAAAGAGGTTTGATTGTTGCTCAACCAAAAACTGGTAAAACGGTATTGTTGAAAGAAGTTGCAAATGCAATAGCAGCAAATCATCCAGAAGTTTATTTGATGATACTCTTGATTGACGAGCGTCCAGAAGAAGTAACAGATATGAAACGCAGTGTAAACGCTGAAGTTGTTTCGTCAACATTTGATGAGCCAGCAGAAAAACATGTGCGTATTGCCAATATTATTTTAGAAAAAGCCAAAAGATTGGTAGAATGTGGACATGATGTTTGTATTCTTCTTGATTCAATTACTCGTTTGGCCAGAGCTTATAACACTGTTTCACCAGCATCGGGAAAAGTATTATCGGGTGGGGTAGAAGCCAACGCTTTACAAAAACCAAAACGCTTTTTTGGTGCCGCCAGAAAAATTGAAAATGGCGGTTCACTAACCATTATCTCTACTGCATTAACTGAAACTGGTTCCAAAATGGATGAAGTTATTTTCGAAGAATTCAAAGGAACAGGAAATATGGAACTTCAGTTAGATAGAAAATTATCTAACAAGCGTATTTACCCAGCAATTGATATTGTTTCTTCAAGTACTAGAAGAGATGATTTATTGTTAGATAAAGAAGCATTACAAAGAATCTGGATTTTGAGAAATCATTTGGCTGATATGAATCCAATTGAAGCCATGGAATTCTTGAAAGATAGAATGCGATTCACTCAATCTAATGAGGAGTTTCTCATTTCAATGAACGGATAAAATAATTAGGCTATCAAACGGTAGCCTTTTTTTTTTTGATTTTTTGTTCAAACACAATATAGGTGTTTTTTTACCGTATATATATTGTCTTTTTTAAATAAAAATTTTCTCAATGAATTGCATCCATACAACCAATTTATCACATCGATTTTCCAAAAAGGAGCTGGTGCTTGATCAAGTTAATTTGCAGGTTCCAGAAGGTGCCATTTATGGGTTTATTGGTCCGAACGGTGCTGGTAAGACAACTACATTAAAATTAATTTTAGGACTTCTTAAAAAACAACAAGGAACTATAGAAGTTTTTGATAAACAATTTGATAAGCATCGGGTTGAAATTCTTAAAAATATCGGTTCGTTAATCGAAGTTCCTTCATTATATGGTCATTTAACAGCAAAAGAAAATCTGAAAATTTGGCAGAAGATTTATCAATGTCCCAAAAGTAGAATTGATGAAGTTCTGGAAATTGTTGGTTTGAGTGAAACTGGGAAGAAAAAAGCTGGAAAGTTTTCATTAGGAATGAAGCAGAGGCTGAGCATAGCAACAACTTTGCTTCATAGCCCCAAATTAATTATTTTGGATGAACCAACAAATGGCCTTGATCCAAATGGAATTATTGAAATTAGGGAATTGTTAAAGAAATTAAATACAGAACAAAATATTACCATCGTAATTTCGAGTCATCTTTTAGCTGAAATAGAAAAGATTGTAACTCATATTGGAGTTATCAATTATGGGAAGATATTATTTCAAGGAACTTTAGAAGAATTGCACTTAAAGCAATCACAAACTTCATTTATTTCCTTTGAAACCAGCGATAAAGAGAAAACAATTGAGGTAATGAAATCAAACAATTTGACACCGACAATTTCTAATGAGCAAATTCTTATTCCTTCAATTGATAAAAAGCTAATTGCAAAAATTAATTCCCAATTAGTTGTTCAAAATATTGATGTTTACCAAATCAATACAATCAATAATGATTTGGAATCTATTTTTATCGACTTAACTAAAAAATAAAAAATGAAATTTATTCATAGTGTCCAAAGTGAATGGTATAAAACAAAAAGGAGTGCAGCTTCATGGCTTTGTATTGTTGGGGGCTTCTTTATTCCTATTATCTATTTTATTGCTTTTTTAAAAAATCAAAACAGCATTAATGATTACGACTCGAAAATAAATATTTGGGATAACTTATTTATGCAATTGTGGTCGAATATGGGAACTTTTATTTTGCCGATGGGATTGATACTAGCCAGTAGTTTATTAACACAAATGGAATTCAAAAATAATACTTGGAAGCAGCTACATACAACACCTCAAAGCTATACCAATATTTTCTTTGCGAAATTTTCGGTTTTGTTATTAATGACTTTGAAGTTTTTTATTTTCTTTAATATTGGGATGATTTTGACTGGACTTTTGCCTTGCCTAATATTTGACCATCAGCTTCCCAAAGAGGCCATTCCTATCAAAAATTTCGCAATGGGAAACTTGAAAATTTTCGTTGCCTCCATGCCTTTATTGGCTTTACAATATTTGTTGAGTTTGAAATTTAAAAATTTTCTTGTTCCTGTTGGAATCGGACTAATGGGGTTGATTGGAACTTTAATTGGAATTCAGTGGAAATATATTTTTATTAGTCCATATAGCTATGCCCCATTATTGTTTATGAAAGGGGTTTCTAAAATAAATATTTTCCTTTATGCCGGTATTCCCTTTATTTTGATAATGACTATTAGCTATTTCCTTTATATTGCGAAAAAAGAAAAAGGGTGAAGAAGAAAAACAATAAATATTTCAGAAATTCTGTGCTTTTTGTTGATTTTGAATTGACTATGGAAAAACTTTATAAATATCTTTACGGTGAACCACTCTGGCAAATTCTACAACATCATTCTCGATAAATAAACCGATGCGATAATCTCCAATTTTTATTCTAAAAACATTTTTAAAGCCTGCCAACTTCTTTAACCCTTTTATTTCAGAAATTTTTTTAGCTTTTTCAACGTTTAAAACTGCGTCAGATACATTTATTCTTATTGTAATTTGGCTTAATTTGTCAATATCCTTTTCAAAATGTCTTAGAAACTCAGTTTTCATTTCATTTCCAATTTGGACATAATTTTTTCTCTAGAAACTTTTTTAGTCCTATCAACTTTTTTCATTAGTTCAATAAGTCCAAAATCTTCTTTTTCTTCTTCAGAAAAAATTTTTGTTTTTATTTCCATTTTTTTAAGCAATTCTGAAATAAAAACAAATTCCTTTTTATCCTTTGGGCTGATAATAATCGCTTGCATAAATTAAATTTTATTTTCAACAAATTTACATAATTATTATTTAAAATCAAAAATAGAAATTTATGAACCTTGACCTGAATTAAATGCAATCAATGTTAAAAATTAAATTGAACTTTTAATTTTTAATTTAAATTTTCATTAAATTTACGTGATTATAATGAAAAAGAAATTATTTTCTCTTTTGATTTTTAGTTCGAGTTTTTTAATTAGTCCAAAAAACGGCAAATATTATAAAAACAATAGGAGTAAAAAAACGATGTTAAAAAATAAAAACCATTTTTTCAAATCAATACTTTTCACTTTTTTATTATTTATTATGACAACAGCAAATATTAAATCTCAACCGATTCAAGCAGTTCCAAATGTTGATTTAAATAAATACCTTGGAAAATGGTATGAAATTGCTTCTTTTCCTCAAAGGTTTCAAAAAGGTTGTCATTGTACAACTGCTGAGTATTCTTTAAGCGACAAAGGCGTTATTGTTGTTGAAAATCGTTGCAATAAGGATAGTGTAACAGGGAAAGAATCCTATATTAAAGGAAAAGCTTTTGTAGAAGCCAATTCAGGAAATGCAAAATTAAAGGTACAATTCTTTTGGCCATTTAAAGGAAAATATTGGATTATTGATTTAGCTGATGATTATAGCAATGCGGTTGTAAGTCATCCGAACCGAAAATATCTATGGATTCTGTCGCGAACTTCAAAAATGGATGAAACAGTTTATCAGCAAATACTTTCTAGACTTAAAGAAAAGGGATTCGATTTGTCGAAACTTCAATTAACAGCACAGATTTGAAATAGATTTATTCTGTGCGGCAGTTGTTACCTAAATTTGTTTTATCATTTATACGCATGCTAAGAATTGTATGTGGAAAAACAAAATATATACGAAATATATTTTTCTTGCGTTAATTAAAAAGTAATTTTGGCCCTGAAAATTTAAAAAAGGTGAATCAACCAATTCCAAATTTCTAAAACCACGAAAATGACTTCAAAAAAAGCCCTCGTTTTTTTATTTACAATTGCATTATTTAGTTTTAGTTCATTTGCACAAACCACACCAACCGACTCCTTAAAGAAAGATAGCATTCTCAAAGACGCTTTAAAAGTTTATTTGGACATGGGAACTTGCTATTATTGCGATTACTCATACTTCCGTAAAGAAATAGATTATGTGAATTATGTTCGTGATCCAAAAGAATCTCAAGTTCATGTAATAATTGCTGAAATAGCAACAGGTTCAGGTGGTAGAGAATTTGATTTTACTTTTATTGGCAAGAAGGAATTAAAAGGTATGAACGATACCATTAAACAAGCCACAAGCGTCAATAATACTCAAGATGAGAACCGGATCGAAATTGTTAGAATTCTTAAGATGGGCTTAATGAGGTATGTGATGAAAACACCGAGCAATAAACTCATTGAAATTAAATCGAATTTACCAGAATCTGCCAACGAAAAAGTCCAGGATAAATGGAAAAGCTGGGTTTATAATTTGAATATTTCAGGGTATGGAAATGGTCAGAAAAACTATACCCAATTAGAATTTTATTCTTCGGCTTCTGCCCGTAAAGTCACACCTGATTGGAAAATCAATTTTAGTGGTAGCAATTTTTATCATGAAGCGAAATATGTGTACGATGATACTACCACCATTCGCACTTATCGTCGATCCTATAGCTTTAGCCATAGCACAGTTAAATCTCTCAACAAGCATTGGTCAGCAGGGTACTTCTATTCCGTATCAAATGATACTTATAGCAATATGGAATTGAGCAATAGTCTCAATTTAGGAATCGAATATGATGTTTTTCCTTATGAAAAATCGTCAAGCAAATTAATTACATTTCGTTATAAAATAGGTGCCGATCTCAATCAATATATTGATACTACTATCTATGGTAAGCTGAACGAAACTTTATTCTCGCATTCATTGGGAATGGGAATGAACTTTATTACCAAATGGGGTTCTGCAAATACTTCACTGGGGTATAGCAATTATCTCCATGATTTTAGTAAAAACAATCTTTATATCAATGGAAATGTAAATATAAGATTATTTAAAGGATTGTCGCTTAATGCCTATTTATATCTTTCAGTTATTCATGACCAATTGGCTTTACCTAAAGGCGGTGCTACTTTTGAAGATGTTCTTCTACAGCAACAGCAATTAGCAACGCAATATTCTTATTATTTTAATTTCGGTTTAACCTATACTTTTGGATCTATTTACAATAATGTGGTGAATCCTAGATTCGATTATTAAATTGTTCAATCAATTATTTTTATATACTTAAAAATTCTCGTATGAAAAAAATTAGAATATTCGGTTTGTTATTGGTAACCGCTGGAACCTTAATTTTAATGTCGTTCATTACTGAAAAAAATGAAAGTCTGACTTTAAAAGATATTGAAGCTTCTGTTGTAAAAATAAATGATAAATTATTTGCCGGGAAGTATGAAGTTTCAAACTCATTATATGCTGAGTTTCTGCACAATTTGAAAGTGAAAAACCAAACCGAATTGTATAGCATTGCCTTGATTGATTCTCTAAACTGGAGAGATAAATTGGCGTATAATGAGCCTTTAGTTGAATTCTATTTTCGTCATCAAGCTTATAAAAATTATCCACTGGTAAACGTTTCATACGAGGGTGCAAATTTATTTTGTCAATGGCTTACAGAAGAATATAATTCCAATCCAAAACGCAAATACAAGAAAGTACTTTTCCGACTTCCAACACAATTAGAATGGGAAAATGCCGCAAAAGGCGGATTGAATTTATGCGATTATGCATGGGGAAATAAATTATTTGAAAATGATCATTACATGTGTAATTTCAGGCGATATGGTGACGAGAATATTAGATATGACAGCATAAATAAAACAATGATTGTCGAAAGTGGAGGAGATAGAATGGGAATGGTCGGCACTTTGAATGATGCAGCGGATATTACAGCTCCTGTAAATTCTTATTGGCCAAATAAATTTGGATTGTTTAATGTTTGCGGAAATGTAGCCGAAATGGTAAGTGAAAAAGGAATCTCACGAGGTGGTGGATGGAAAAATGCAGGTGGTGATGTTAGAATAGAATCAAAAGGTCATTATTCAAAATCAGCAACTGACGTAGGTTTCAGATATTTTATGGAAATAATTGAGATTTAATTATAGAATTGCAAAAATTGTCCGAAATTGCGATGGTTTTCCAAATTAACTCTACCCCAAATGAAGTTGAAGCATTTCTTGGTTTTTTTTATTCTTTTAATCCAAATCTCTGGGTTTTCGCAAGTGAATGAAACAAATGAAAAAGATACCATAAAGTATAAGAATATCATTATTGAGTCTGACGAAATATTAAACGAGAATCCTTTTAAAGATTGTGAGAAAACTGATATTTATATCACATTTGATAATATAGTTAAGGAGAATGTTTTTTTATTGCGAAATTTTGAAGATCAGTGCCTCGAGATTTGTGGAACAAATAAAGCAATTCCTGCCAGTAAAATTTATGGTTTTTCGCTTAATAAAAGATTTTTCAGAAGTACTCATAAATATAATCGTGAATTTGTTTTTGCAGAAAGGCTATTAAAGGGAAAAACTTCATTTTATTGCTCGAGAAACATTCGGGATTTACATTACAAGAATGATTATTCCTATTTTATTACGCATAAATCTGATACCACAAAAATGATTTTTGTTTCCAATGGGAATATCAAAGAAATTGCAAACAAATATTTTGTTGATTGCAAAAGCGCCTATAAAGATGCAATGAATTTTGTTCCAAAATATAGAACAATTCAAAGAATAACATTACCGATTACTTTTGTTTTCGGTGTTGCCTATGGTTTTATTAAATTAACTCCATGGTATGAAAATAAGCAACTAGAATATTCTTTGTTGTCGGTTGCGGTGGCTTCATTGTCTACTTATGTATTTTTTCGGCTAAAAGCAAGGTATCTCCACCCAAATGATATGATTAGAATTGTTGCAAAATATAATAGTTGCTTGTAATTATTTGTAATTACTCATTTCTCTTCTTAATTGAAATGCATCTTTTGCCTTCAAAATGGTCTTCTTCTGTAGGAATAATATAATATTCATCATCTAGCAAATACCATTTAAAAAAATTGAAACCATTATTGCCTATTTTATTTGAATGAAATATAATGGTTTTGGTTGTGAATTTACAAATATGGCATATTCACCTGGATACAGTAAAAAATAATTCTCTTTATTTTTGTCAACATAAACAATATCTGCGGGAGTAGTTATAGTGGCATCCTCATGCTTATAGAAAGCTTTGAAAATTATTTCTTTTGTTTGCAATATGGCAAAATACTTTTTTTCAATTTTGAAGTATTTTTTGCCATCAAAGGCAAGCCAATTTTCTCTTCCATTTTTCATTTTCACCTTAGGAGAAATTATGCAAAAATCTGTTGTCTGCTCAAACTGCAATTCAGTTTTTTCTTTTTTTAATATGTCTTTCGTTTGGAGATATATGAAAGTTGAATCTATCTTATAAATGTTAGTGAAATAATCATAATACTTGTTTTTTTCCGTGTGGCATTTATCAATAAAGGTTGTTAAATCTATCGTTGTAGGATCGTATTTTAAATATTTTTTCAAAATAAATGCCAATGGATACCAGTAATTCCCAACGCAATATCTTTTTTCTTCTGAAACGTGACCATGACCAACTATAATGATAAACTTTGCTTTACTATTTTCTTTAATAATTCGAGAGTATTTTTCGTAAAAATTAATGAACTCATTCATATCTCTATTATTCATTCCACTGCAATAGCCTTGTAACTCAAATACATTTTTGTATGTTTCCTCAATTACATCATCTAAACCCATTGACAAATATTTGTCTTTTTGCAGTGAGTCACTATTACCATCATAGCAAAAAACGCCTTTTGAATATTTTAATGACAACCTTAAATTTTCTGCCATTTGAGGCTCTTGGAAATAATATCCGTCTTCAATTGAAATACTACTTTTGATTCCTTTAGAAATATCTCGATTCAGTGCTTCAAAAAAGACATAATAATTAGTATCGGCTTTTAGTAATTTGTTTAATAGAAAATGAGCAAATACTCTGGTTTGAGGGAAAAGATGGTCTTCGTTGATTATTAGTATTCTTTCGTTTAAAATTTTATTGATAATTTCTGCTTCAATTTTATAAGGAGTTATTCTTTTTATTATTGTTGAGTCGAATTTATTATCTATAATAACACCTTTTGGCAGTATTAAGCAATTTGAATCCTTTAGCATGCTATACTTTTGATTAAAACTTAAGGCGCTGAGATTTATACTTTGAGCAAAGCCACTTAAATTTATCCAACAGAAAATTAAGAAAAATATAAAATTGTATTTCATTTATGGTATTTAATTAAAGAGGCTAATTTAACAATTTTATCAGGGAATTTACTCATTTCTCTTTTCAATAGAAATACACCTCTTGCCCTCAAAATAATCTTCTTCTGTAGGAACAATATTGTATTCATCTCCAATCAAATACCATTTCTTTATAATTTCTTCTTTGGTTTCATTTTTCTTTCAAGTAAATAATAACATCCTTTTTTACATTTAAAATTGCACTGGAAGAAACTAAAGAAACATCGTCGATGTAATAATAACGATATTTCGTTTTTGCTGGAATTCCAGATTCTGCGAAAATAATTTTTCTGTCATTGTCATTTTTTGAAAAGCTTCCTATAGAAAGAAATTTTTCTCCACCTGAAGCTTTATAATAACCAGAAATTTTGGTCCAATTAATTGTATCTGTTATGTAATTTAAACTATCATTTAATATCTGTGGCTTTGCTTTGGTAATTTGGTCAAAAGTGCTTAATGGACTTACAGAGAAAAAAGCTCCAATTTTCCATATTGCATATCCGCTGGAATTAGCTAGGTTAGTATAAAATTCCAAATAATACGTTGAATCTTTAATAAATGATTTTTCTAATTGACATTGAATAATTTCTTTTGCATAGCAAAGTCCCGAATAAGCTATTCCTGTTTTTGCTTGTTGAAAACCCATATCGTTTGTTGGAACACCCATATTATTCATTTTAATAAATGGGGGAATTTTCTCTGCATTTTTTTTGAAATAATCTGAGGAAAAACTAGAGGATAATTCCCAGCCTTTCACACCATTCATTTCAGAATATTTTTCGGGGGTGACTCCTTCTTCAAAACTTGAATTTGGAACTAGGTTCTGACTGAAGCTAAAAATTGAAATAAGAAAAATGACAAGTGTAAAAAAGTATTTTTTCATTTTCTAGTTTAATTGACAAATTTACACACTTTTCTTTTCAATAGAACTACATCTTTTCCATACAAAATACCACATTTTAAATAATCATAAAAGTGCGAAAGCACGGTCTTCCTCGTTAATTTGGATTTAATGATTCATTTCTTTTAACTTATTTTCAAATTCATGAAAAAAATTAGGCTCAAAACGACCATTAAATATTTCTTTATTCATCAATGGTATAATCCTTTTCCATTGATTTGAAGAAGGGTAAACTTTATTATTATGCCACAATATTAGCTTCGCTATATTACACCCGTATCCAGTTTTTTGAAATGTTGGAAACCCTTTCATTGAGGACAACAGAATTAACTTTTCAAAATTCAAACTATCAATATTTACCATTTCTTTATTTCCTTTTCGCCTTATATTCGATTGGTCAATTTTCTTCATTTCCTTCAAAGTATTATAATATTCAATATCAATTGATTTAAAATGAATTTCTAGCAAGGAATCTCTAATTTTCCAATATTCACTTCCAAATTTACTTTTATTATACAATTCAATTTCAGGCGAATTCCAACTTGTCAAATCAAATCCCTTTAAAGTTCCTTTAATTAAATATTCATTTGCTTTTAAATAATTTGAATCTGCAATTGATAAAGCGAATGCATCATAATAATGATAGGGAATAAAGTCTATAAGTTTGAATGCCTCATCATAAATTTCTATCGCTTTCTCAAATTCTCCAGATTCATTTTGAATGTTTGCTTTTTTAATCAATTTGTCATATTTGTAATATGTTGAATCCTGTGCACTTAAATTTATCCAACAGAAAATTAAGAAAAATATAAAATTGTATTTCATTTTTTGTATTTAATTATTGAGGCTAAATTTACTAATTTTTGCAACCAATTTACTCATTGCTCTTTTCAATAGAAATACATCGCTTGCCCTCAAAATGGTCTTCTTCCGTAGGAATAATATTGTATTTATCTCCGAGCAAATACCATTTTTTTACAATTTCTTCTTTGGTCCCATTTTCGAAACTGCTGTTTTCTAAATTAATGGGAACCCAATTTCGACCTTCTTTTACATAAAATTTAAAATCATCCACCCACATTTTTCCTGTACCTTTCATGAAGCCGCCGAATCCAATAGATATGGCATCCTTAGCAACTTCACCAATTATTTCATAAGTTTTCCATTCCTGATTTATAATAGGGTTTGATGTCATATAATCGAAAAATCCTGTTTTACTGTTTTGTAAATTTACTTGGAGCCAAAGGTGACCAGTACTGATTTTCGGATTACTTTCTTTCATTTTAATAGCAGCGGTTACTTTTATTTTCTTTCCTCTATAAGGTGCAGCATCTATTTTTGTCATGCAATTTCCTGAGGTAGACAATAATTTCATTTCTTTAACAATCTCAACTTCATTTTTTAATTTCACATGTAATACATGACGAAACCCAATAGTAGAATGGCTTTCGGAAGGATCAATGTATTTCTTTAAATTTAAACCCGCTTTATTTTCTCCATCAATTTCGGAATACCGTTCATCTGCCCAGTTTCCACCTCTTACCAATTGTCCTTTTTTTGCATTGTCTTTATCATAATGTTTTTCAATGGTAGCAATAATCATCGTATCCGCATTTTTAGATTTCTCCATTTGCTGAATATGCTTTGTAAACATGGGGCCCCACGAATCAGAATAATTGTCCTTCATCCATTCAGAAACATTCTTATCTAAATCAAAGACTCCAGATTTATTAGGTTTAAAATGCCCAACAGTTATTGTGTGAAATGCTCCATCGTAAACAAAATTTCCAAATTGAACATTGTCTTTAAGCAAAAATTTCCTAAGAGCATTATGAAAGGTACCAGTTTTCGAATCAACCAACAAATCGCAAAGCCAGGAATCATCATGTAATAAAATACTTTGTTTTGTATTATGTTCGTCTTTATTGGTGCTTATCATTTCCCATTCAACATCAGATGGCAGGCTATATTCAATATCGTATGGAATATTTGCATTGTCCAAATACTTTTGAAGAAAATGAGTTTTCCAATCCAGATAAGCCATTGCTTGCCAGTAATTAATTCCAACAACCGGATAATTGTCATAAGCTGGATGCCAATTGTAATACTGAGTCATTGGTTCATTAAACGAATAAGTAAAATCATTAACCCAACACATGGTGTCAGGATAAATGTATGTTGAATTAGAGCCAAGAACTTTGGTCATTTCTTTACTGGCATTGAAAAAAGTGTATTTATAAATGGACTGAATATTTTCATAATAATGAGCCTTATTAAATTTCTTTTTATAAGCTCGATCTAATTTATTGTTTTTATAAATAAGTGTATAACCATTTCTCTCTTCTTTTGACATTTCTTTAAGTTTCGTTTCAAAGTCAGAATTTACCTGAACTTCAGTACTATCTTTTATTAATTCAAGTATTTTTTTATTTCCATAACCATTGGCTTCTTTTACCCAATCAGTAAATTCTCTGTATTCTTTATTGGTTACTTCAAACTTGCGAAAATAAAATGGGTTGGCGCTTTCAATAACAGCTTTTTCAGGCAATTCTTTAATGATCACATAATCCTTCACAAAATTCACTTTTGAAGAATCACATTGTCTTAGGATTGAGATTGGAAAGTAATTATAATAACCCATCAATGGCCTTTTAATTTTAATGATTCCATTTTCGTATAACCCTATTGAATCTTTTGAGTAAGAAATATTGAATTTTGAAATTTTATTAAAACTTTTCAATAGAGAGTCAAAATTCTTATAATCTATAAGTTCCTGATATTTGTTTGGAAAAAAATAAATCATATCTTCAAATTCTTTTTTAAATGGAATGCCCACATAGAAAGGATAAGAATAATTCGAATTACAAATTATTAAATTTCTATATTGACCATATGGCGCATAAGTAGAAGTCGCATAATTCCGAATAGAAAAATTCTCTGGAGTTGCAATAGCATCAAAAACCGGATCTTTCACTGGATAATAATCGGGTTCATAAAGTTTGATTTTAGCTGTGTTTTGACCATAATTATCTGGAATATTTGGTGAGTTATTATCAATATATTGATTCGACTTTTGTGAAATTTTATTCGTGTCTTTATGCGTTTTTTCAAGGGATTTAATGCTGTCGATTTGAGTAGGAGTGAAGTGTAAATTGTTTTCACTTTCATTTGCGGTTGAGTCTTTGGATTCGTGGTTCACCGATTGTGCCAATACCTGATTTTGCTGTGGATCATTTTGATTTTTGGGCCATAAATTAAATATTAAAGTAGCAGTAAAAACCAAACTTAAAACGATGATTAGATTCAACCAAAAACCACCTTTTGGTTTTGAAATAAATGCTTGATTTAAATTGTTTAATAATTCCGTTTCTTTCGAAATATTAGGAATATAATTTGGATTCTGATTGAAAACGATAGCTGCAGTCATATCAATAGTTTTATTGGTTTGTAATTCATTATTTTCTTCTTCCAGGAAAATTCCTAAAAGAAGTTGATCGAACTCTTGATTGTTTATATGTTGTAAATTTTCTTGCATTAAATTTTATCAGTATTGTTAAGCTTTTCCATTAATTTATTTTTTAATCTTTGATAGTAAACTTTCAAATTTCCTTCGGGTTTATTGATGTATTTTGCGATTTCTGAATACGGTAAATTCTGAGCTTTCAACAATAATAACATTCGTTCCCATTCCTCTAATTTATCGAGTTCTGTTTTCAAATTTGTGATGGCAGTATTTTCTGCTTCCTGACTTTCTGTTTCAATTGCTTTGGCTCCAACTTTTCTTGCAATTTGCACATCCGAATTAAATTCTTTCGATTCGTAATTACTTTCACTCAACGATTCATTATAATTTACAAATTCAATTTGTTCTTTTTGTTTATTGGTATATTTATGATGGTTTCTCAAAAGATTAATAAAAACTCGAAATACGAAAGAGGCAAATTTTTCTTCATTCTCAAATTGATACTTTTCAATATTGTCAATTACTTTATACAAAGTTTGATAAATCAAATTCCAAGCATCATCTTCATTTAAATTCCATGTGTTTATTGCATATTGAAGCAATTTCTTCCCATAGCGCTCGTACAATAAAGCAATTCCATCTTTATTTTTTAGTTTAATTAGTTGATATGTTTCCTTTTGCTTGATATTCGAAATATTTTAAATAAAAAAGCTTTTTAATTATTGTTGTCTATAAATTAAAGAATTTTAAAATAAGCCACAGATTCACAGATTGTATTTATGACCATTTTAATTTTAATTACCAGCACTATTTAATAGAACAAAAATTGTTAACAAACCTACATTTTTTTTTAATTTAGATATCGTAATTATATTCATGAATATTTTCAGATTAGCAATATTTAATGTCGAACAAGGATTGAAGATTTTTGATTTTCGAAGAGAATTAAATGCCACTGATGGTCTTGACTTCATAAATCGTTAACCGATGTTCCTTGTTCTTAAATAAATAAAATAACAATTAAATTACCGTTCTAATTAATAGAACAAAACTTGGTAACAAACCTACAAGATTTTTTAAGACTAAATTCCTTTCCTTTAGAAAATATTAATAACGAGATAATTTAAAAACTGTTTTTACGCAAAATAATATTTCTTTATTGTTAGATTCCTCACTTTGTTCGGAATGACAATTATTCAATGTTATTAGGAGAAAGCGAGGGAGCAACAGATTCGCCAAAAGGGAATCTGTTGCTCCCTCGCTTTCTTAGACAAATTATAAAAGCCCTGTCATTC
>JACAAW010000059.1 GCA_013377115.1 Bacteroidota bacterium
TTCATTCCCATTGAAACAAAATCTTCTTGGTCAGCTGCTGCAGGAATTGATTGAATAGAAGCTGGCATACATAGAATTCTTTGCTCTACAATTTGCATATCAGCGGTATATTGACTTAACATCATTCCAGAGAACATGCCGGCACCTTTTGTTAAGAAAGGAGGTAAGCCAATGCTCAAAGCTGGATTGTTTAACCTGTTCATTCTTCTTTCTGAAAGAACACAAACCATGGTAACTGCTGCACCAACCATATCCATTGGTAATGAAACTGGTGAGCCTTGGAAATTAGCACCTGATAATTGAATGTTTTCATCTGGGAAGAAAATGGGGTTGTCGCCAACGCCATTTAATTCGATTTCTACCTGACTTCTTGCAAAAGCAATTGAATCATGAGCAGCACCAATAACTTGTGGTGTAGAACGCATTGAATAAGCATCCTGAACTTTAACTTTTACGGTTCCATTAGCCAAATCTCCATCACCCGTAACTTTTCTGATTGCAGCAGCACTTCTAACTCCACCAGCAAAACCTCTTACTTCAAGAATTCTTGTATTATAAGGTTTTAAATTTGCTTTTAAAGCTTCAAGAGACATAGCACAAGCGATTTCGGCTTGTTTCAAAAAGTTGTTGGTATCATAAAGCATGATGGCGCTCATAGCAGTTAACACATTTGAACCATTGATTGTTGCCAAACCATCTCTTGCTTCTAATCCCGGAACTGGAATTCCCGCTTTTTCTAAAGCTAATTTTCCTGTCATTAATTCACCTTCAAAATAAGCTTGACCTTCGCCCATCATCAATAAAGCAATTTGCGACATTGGAGCTAAATCTCCGCAAGCACCAACTGATCCTTTTTCACAAACCATTGGTGTAACGCCTTTGTTAAGCATTGCAACTAATGTTTGAGTAATTTCTGGTCTGCAACCTGAATTGCCATGTGCATGAACATTGATTCTGCCTAGCATTGCAGCTCTAACATATTCCAATTTCATTGGTTCGCCAATACCTGCAGCATGGTTATAAATTAAATATTTTTGGAAATCTTTTACCTGATCGTCATTTAAAACGATTTCAGAAAATTCGCCAATACCTGTGTTTACACCATACATGATTTCATGAGCCAAAACTTTTTTCTCAACCATTGCGCGGCATTTCACGATTCTTGCCAATGCATCTGGATGTAATTCTACTTTTTCGTTGTTACGAGCAACATTTACTACGTCTTCTATTTTTAGGTTCGCACCTGTAATAATATATGTCATTTTTTGATCCTCCTGGATTAAATGAAATTAATAAATTTATATATGAATATTGATAACCACAAGTTTGCTTGCGAAAATGATAAGTATTACAAAGTGTTTTTTAAAAAAATCCTTTGTGACCTTTGTGTGAAATCTTAGTGACCTTTGTGGTTAATTTTCAATCTTGAAATTCAGTAAAGACTGAAAAAGTTTATCTAGCTCAGAAATAAGCAGGTGCGGTTAATCTTGATAATAAATTTGAGAATCCAATAATTCATAATACTCGAGAATTGGTGAGGTAAAATTAGGAATTATTTTCTATTTGTCAATATATTTATTAATTCTTTTAAAGAAGTTTCATTTTGTTCTCCAGTAGTCATGTTTTTGAGCATTATTACGCCTTTTTGCTTTTCGTTTTCACCAATAATTGCTACAAAAGGAATTTTTTTATTGTTGGCATAATCAAATTGCTTCTTCATTTTGTGAGATTCTGGATATAATTCTGCACTAATTCCTTGTTTTCTAATTGAAACCAAATGACTCAAGCATAATTTTTCAATTTCTAAATCACCAAAATTTACGAACATGATTTCAGTAGAGTTTTCGATATTATCATTGAATTTGTTTAACCCTAACAATACATCATAAATTCTGTCAGCACCAAATGAAACGCCTACTCCGGAAACATTTTTTAATCCGAAAATTCCGGTTAAATCATCGTAGCGACCGCCACCACAGATGCTTCCGATTTCGTGATCTTTCGCTTTTACTTCGAAAATAGCACCGGTATAATAATTCAGGCCGCGTGCTAAAGTGAGGTCGAAGTCAATGCAGGTTTGTAATTCTATTTTTTTGGTATAGTCAATAATCTTTTCAATTTCTTCAATGCCTTTCAATCCAATTTCGGAACTATTTAAAACGGATTTTAAATTCGAAATTTTTTCTTCGATGCTTCCGGAAAGTAGAATAATTGGTTGAAGTTTTTTTACGGCTTCTGGCGAAATACCTTTACTAAGCAATTCTTCATTTACTTTTTCTAAACCAATTTTTTCGAATTTATCGATTGCAACGGTAATATCAATTATTTTACTTGATTCATTAATGATTTCCGCAATTCCGCTTAAAATTTTGCGGTTGTTAAGTTTGATGATAACTGCAAGTCCAAGGTTTTGAAAAACTTCATCAATAATTTGAATGAGTTCAATTTCGTTTAGTAAAGAATTGCTTCCGATAACATCTACATCGCATTGATAAAATTCACGGTAACGACCTTTTTGCGGACGATCGGCACGCCAAACAGGTTGAATTTGGTAACGTTTAAACGGAAAAGTAATTTCATTCTGATGCTGAACAACGTAACGGGCAAACGGTACAGTTAAATCGTAGCGCAATGCTTTCTCGGAAATTTTATTGGTAATTTTTGTTGAGGTAACAGACTCCTTATCATCGCAATTTACATTCGACATGAAATCGCCGGAATTCAAAATTTTAAAAATTAAACGGTCGCCTTCTTCGCCATATTTTCCTAATAAAGTTGTAAGGTTTTCCATTGCAGGAGTTTCAATTGGCATGAAACCATATTTTTGAAAAACCTTACGAATGATATCGAAAATATAATTTCTTCTCAGCATTTCTATAGGAGAGAAGTCGCGTGTACCTTTAGGAATAGTAGTGTTGACAGCCATTTGAATTTTTTTTACAAACCTACTTAAAATTTTTCAAATTGCAAAAAGCAAATTTGTATTAAGAAAGGGACACTGAGCGTAGTCGAAGTGCCTAAAGTTGAGAATTATTCAACGGGCACTTCGGCTACGCTCAGTGTCCGGAAGATTCGATCGGTTGAACGCCTTATACGTCATCAAATTAATTCCCGAAATGATATTATTAAAATCATTAAATTTGAAGAAATAATTTAGTGAAATTCTTCGGTAATGAAATATAAAATTTTGATTTTAGTTTTAATAACTCTTGCTAGTTGTGAGAGTAACTCAGATTCTAAATTAACTCTTACAAATAAATCAAAAGAAGAAATTTTTGTTAGAATAACTAGTGACAAAAAAGAAGCAGATTACTTGCTAAGTAATAATAATTCTGGTGCATGGGATTGTATGGGGCATTATTTGGAAATTGATTCTCTGGCAAGATTTCCTGCTTGGTACAAATGGGAAACATTTATAGATCAATTTCCAGATAAAAAAGTGTTTTTTTATGTATTTGATGCTGATGAATTTCGTGAATATAGATCAGGTAATCGAGATAAAAATCAATTAAAATATAAGCAATTGGAATTTACAAAAGAGCAATTGATAAAAATGAATTGGGAAGTGGTTTTTAGGGATTCAATTTAGTGAAGGTTCAATTAATAAATTAGAGCGAAAGGGTCACTGAGCTTGTCAAAGTGCGCGTTGTAAAATGATTTGATGTTGGGCACTTCGACAAGCTCAGTGACCCTTTATTTCGATTAACTCAACGACCGGAAACTTTTAATTCCAATTTCCTCAATATTCTATCAATATAGGAATTCGTATCGGGATCGCCTTCTTTTGGAGCCCAAGGGGCAAATATTTTGTCTTCGTTGGGATTGTAAGGGCCGTCTTTTACTTCGAATAAAGCAGAGCCGGGTTCTAATGCAATGATGGTATGCCAAGTTTTTGCTTTTATTTCACATCCAAAATTTCCATTTTGAAAATTCAAAACGATGGAATCGGTTATTTTTCCTGAATTGTCGAATTCAACTACCAAAACGCTTCCAGATAAAATTGTAAAGACTTCGCGTTTGTCGGGATTCTCGTGTTTATGAGGCTGAATGTAGGAATAAGGCTCAACGGCATTTATCAAACGTTGGATTAAATCCTCGTTAACTTCATGAAAATTATGGTTGGTACGTTTTCGAACAGAAGATTCTGCTTTTTTGTTGCAGCTTATGACAAGGTTTTGGTCAATTTTTATCATTGGAAAGAAATTGCATCACGCACCAAAAGGTACGTGATGCTTATAATTATAATGTTTGAAGAATTCCAGAAATTCTTTGCATTTCGTTTTTTACTTGTTTTAAGCCAATTAAGCCACCAGTTGCACCCATTGATTTTTGCTCCATTGAAACAATAACTTCACCATTTTCTGAAGTGGTTTTTACTGAAAATTTAAAATACTTTGCCATAGCTCCAAACATGATTCTCATAGCCATACTGCCTTTTGTATAAATTCCATTTCCGCCTTCACCTTCAGCTAATTTATAACCTTGTGAAACGAACAAGTCATTTATTTTTTTTGCCATTTCTGCCATTTCAATTCCAGCATAATGATTTACACTGATGTCGCCTTTTGTTGTGTCTGTTTTTACGAAATTTCCCATAGTTGTTGATTTAAGGTTTTAATTATTATTTGTGTTTGAAATTAAATGCTAAAATAAATTAAATCGTCGTTGCAAATAAAGCGAAGCAATCTAATCCAAATTGAGATTGCTTCTCAGCCATAAGGCTGATCGCAATGACGTCTGCCATTTTATTCAATTATTAACTTTTTAGAAAACACTCCAGCTTTTGATTTTATTTCAATAAAATAAACGCCAGAGTTTACATTATTCAAATTTATTGATTTTTTATTTGAGCCCGATTCGAATTCAAAATTATCAAAATAAATTTCTTTTCCTAAGATATTGAAAATTTTAATTGTGGCCTTATCTGCATAATTTGATTTTAAGAATAGGTAGAAACTGCCTTTTGAAGGGTTAGGATAAGTGAAATAAGATAATTCGGTATTTACATTCAATTCAGGAATTCCAATACTTCCATCAATAATAAAATAGTGTGGATCCATCTTTCCCATCAAGGCGTGGAAAGCAATCTTTCCAGTTGAATCTTTAGCTTTAATATAATAGAAAACAGTATCGCCAGAAGTTTGATTTGGAATGGTGCCACTATAATTATGTCCACCAACATTTGTCATGGCAATAGAGTCCCATGTTCCGTTCGAGTTGATTTTGTATATTACTTTTGGGTAACCACTTATTATTGGATTTCCTGCATAGGAAATAACTTTTGCATTTACATCGTAGCCAACTGTTGAATTTAAATAACCATAAAGTGGTAAATGTTCAATATAAAGCATTGCTCTGTCGGCAATTTCATGAGTTCTGCAATGTAATGCATCAGTTCCATACCAAGCTGCTCCGCTTGCAGCAGTATAACCTTTTACAATATAGCCTGGCATTGCTGCTCTGTATCTTTGCAAAGCTGCGGTATCATGAGGTGCTGAACTTCCTCCTTTTATAGGAACAAAAACTCTATTATTAAAAATAAACGAATTTGAATAGGGCTCAGCAGCAGCGGTTTCAGCGCTTCCAGCAATTAGAACTCGGGTAACTTTATAATTATAGCCGTATGGCGAAGCTGTACTTGCGAAATAAGCTGCCGCGGCTTCATACATGCTATATTGAGCATCAGTTGCTGGAACTGAATCAACCAACATTTTGTCAGGAGCTAATAATTTTGCCCAACAATCAATATGTTCAATATAAGCTCCTTGAGCATCTGGACGAATCATATAATTATTAATTCCAAGATAATCACTTGCTTTTTGTTGAATTTGCGCAGTAGTTAAGCTGGTATTTTCTTCTTCAACCAAAACTGTTGAAACCGCATTATTAAAACCATCACACATATAATTTCCACCCGTATGAACTAAATCCATTCCGTACATGGTAATTCCCAACATTGTTGCTTCTAATCCTGTGACAGCATCGTCTAAAGGTCGTGGACGATTGTATGTAAAATCCACAATTTGCACATGATCGCTGCTATCAGCAATGAACCAACCAGAATAATCCCTTGTCCACCAAGAATTAAGTGATGATGTTAAGAAACTTACATTCGCCATATTTACATTATTGGTATTGAGTAAATTTGTAAGTGTGGCTTGGCTTGTACTAGAAACAATGATAACCTTTCCGGTGTTTGATAAATCCTTAATAACGGTGTAAGGCAAACCAAATCCATTGACATAAGCAATTATTACAGCTTCTGAAGTTTCAAATTCAGCAATATTTCTAACTGGTCCAGCAGGTGGAGCAGTAGTAAGAAAATCTTTGTAGGTGTTTTTCATACTAATTTTCTCACTGTCGGTCAATTTATGTGTAAGCCCGTGATTGGGAAGTGTATTATTATCTTGTGCAAACAAATTATTACAATTAGAAGCAAATGAAATTGCTAAGATTAGTATTGGTAAGTTTTTCATAAACAGTTTTTTCTATTTTTCAATAATACAAATATAGGATTATTCAGTTAAGTTTCTGGATTACAGCAGAAATTTAATCATTAATCAGTTTTTTATAACGAATTCTCTTTGGTTCATTATCTCCCAAACGTTTCTTGCGATTTTCTTCATATTCAGAATATCCTCCTTCAAAAAAGTAGACTTGAGAATCGCTTTCAAAAGCCAAAATATGAGTTGCAATTCTATCTAAAAACCATCTATCATGGGAAATTACAACCGCACAGCCAGCGAAACTTTCCAAGCCTTCTTCTAAAGCTCGAAGCGTATTCACGTCAATATCGTTGGTTGGCTCATCTAGTAAAAGCACATTGGCTTCTTGTCTCAATGTTAAAGCTAAATGAAGTCGGTTGCGCTCTCCCCCAGATAAATATCCGCATTTCTTTTCCTGGTCGGCTCCACCAAAATTAAATTTGGAAACATAAGCTCTCGAATTCATTGATTTTCCTCCAATATTAATGATTTCGTTTCCACCGGTAATGACTTCCCAAACTGTTTTTTCTGGATCAATTTCGGCGTGTGATTGGTCAACATAGCCAAGAGTAACAGTTTCTCCAACTTTGAAATCGCCTTTATCAACTTTATCCAATCCCATAATTAAACGGAATAGTGTTGTTTTACCAGCTCCATTCGGGCCGATAATACCAACGATACCGGCTGGAGGTAAATTGAAACTTAAATTATCAAACAATAATTTATCTCCAAAAGCCTTAGAAACCGAAATTGCTTCAATTACATTATTTCCTAAGCGCGGACCGTTTGGAATGAAAAGTTCCAATCGTTCTTCTTTTTGTTTTACATCTTCGTTCATTAATTTATCATAGGAACTCAAACGGGCTTTCGATTTCGCGTGACGACCTTTTGCTCCCATTCTAACCCATTCTAACTCGCGTTCTAATGTTTTGCGACGTTTACTTTCTGTTTTTTCTTCAGCAGCCATACGTGCAGTTTTTTGGTCGAGCCATGAAGAATAATTTCCTTGCCATGGAATTCCCTCACCACGGTCTAATTCAAGAATCCAACCAGCAACATTATCCAAGAAATATCTATCATGCGTAATTGCGATTACGGTTCCTTTATATTGTTTTAAATGTTGTTCTAACCAGTCGATTGATTCTGCATCTAAATGGTTGGTAGGCTCATCGAGTAAAAGAATTTCTGGTTCTTTTAAAAGTAAACGACATAAAGCAACACGACGTCGCTCGCCACCAGATAAATTTAAAATTGGGGTATCGCCTTCTGGGCAGCGAAGTGCGTCCATTGCTCTTTCTAATTTAGTATCCAATTCCCATGCATTGTGCTGATCTAAAAGTTCTGTAACGGCGCCTTGTCTGTCGATCAGTGCGGTCATTTCATCATCTGTCATTGGCTCCGCAAATTTATTGTTGATTGCGTCGTATTCCGCTAATAAATCCACAACTTCCTGAACGCCTTCCTGAACAATTTCTTTAACAGTTTTGCTGTTGTCGAGTTGAGGTTCTTGTTCTAAATAACCAACATTGTAACCTGGAGAAAAAACCACATTGCCTTGAAATGATTTTTCAACACCAGCAATTATTTTTAAAAGAGTTGATTTCCCGGAACCATTGAGTCCGATAATTCCAATCTTTGCACCATAATAAAATGAAAGATAAATGTTTTTTAAAACTTGTTTTTGAGGTGGATAAGTCTTGCTTAATCCCACCATTGAAAAGATAATTTTTTTGTCGTCGGCCATTGGTAATAATCGTATTTAATTTATTTATTAATATTTACATAAACCTTGCGTTTTTGTATGTTTTCTTAGATCTTCTAACGTTTACTGTTTTTGATTTAGGATATTGAACTGTAAATGAAATTGTAAAAACTTTACTTTCTGATGGAGCTAATTTAAGATTCCATTTTAAACTTCCGCTAACGGCATCATAATCTGCTTTTGAGGTTTCCAACACTTCAACTTTAATATCACTTTCTCCCGAAACTGGAATTTGATCTTGAATTTCAATTTCAATCGCGGATTTATTATTATTTCTTACCGAAATATCGTAAGTATAAGTTTCTTTTTTATTGGTTCCAAATAAGCTTTTGCTACTAAAATCTTGCTTTTTTGTGCGGGTAATTGCAACTTTTTTATCTCTTCCAAGCGAAAGATCTAAAGTGTCGTTGGCAAATCTTGTATCAATAGTAGATTGTCCAATATAAGTGCCACCGTAAAAAATATTTGCAGGACCTTCAATCAAATTCAAATTCTCCCAACCTGTGATACTTGCCACAAGGAAAGCATCTTTATCAATTTTTGGAACAGAAAAATAAGCATAACTCGCTTGAAGTTCATTTGTTTGAATATCAACAATATAATTTTTTGAATTTGAAGGAATTGTATAGGGTGTTTTTATTTCGAAATCAACACTTAATTCGGAAACTTCAGTTGCAACAAACTGCTCGTTTGATTTGCCTTCGTCCTTTTTTCCTAGGTCAGCTTTTACTTCATAATTGGTGCTTCTATAATTTAAATATCCTTCATTGATTTGATTGTTGTAAGTTAAATTCCATGGCGACATCAATGGTTTTTGGGCCGAGGCCGATGGAT
Source organism: Bacteroidota bacterium (assembly GCA_013377115.1). Lineage (GTDB taxonomy): Bacteria > Bacteroidota > Bacteroidia > Bacteroidales > CG2-30-32-10 > Cfx2-01. Next base: position 9,082 of record JACAAW010000059.1, read on the forward strand.
CAGCGGTAGAAAGCGTGAGTTTAACATCATTCCAGTCTACACCACAATTATTAAAAACTTTCGCTTTATAATCAAGTTTAATTGGGCTATTTACATCATTGGTTCTGATATCGTAATATGGGCCCCAACCAGCATTGTTTACCAAATATTTTAACTCAATATTGGTTGTTGCTGGATTATTGGAACTCACGGTAACAACAACGCTATATTCTGGCATATCAGTTTTTGAATTCATTTCATTCAGTTGCTTGTTTATTTTGGCGTATTTTTCATTGTAATATTTGTGGGTATTATCAAGCTTTATCAATTGAGTATTGATGTCTTTTAGACGAAGTCGGAAAAAATCTGCAGCCTTTTGAAGTTCTAAAACTGAAACACCATTATTTTGACCACCAATTGAATTGTTTTTTATAATCATGGTTTTTTCATCGTTATAAACGGATTTGTCGTAGCTTATTTCACTCAGTTTTGCTGAAATTATTTCCAAAGAATCTTGTAGGTTGTCAATTTTTGAGTCTGCTTTTTTTTCAGCCATATAATTCTTCTCATAAGAAATAGCAGAAACATTTACATCGCTGGTGCTGCTGATTCTAATGCTTTTGGAATCAATACTGCTGGCGATATTGGTAAAAACTAAATTTGTTTTTCCTTTTCCAACGGTAACCGAGGCCGAATGAGTTATTTCAGCGCCATTTAAAAACACTGATACTGCGGAAATTTTACTAGTAACCGTTTTTGAAACCTCTTGGGCAAAAATTACATTTGCCGATAGAACTAGGATGAATGCGATTTTTATTTTTTTCATTTTCGTGGTTTTTATGAATTGGATTTCCTAAAATTTTGGGCAAGATACCTTTTTCGAGCGACTTACATTCACTTTTTTTGATTTTGGATATTGGACTGAGAAAGAAATTGTAATTACTTTGCTTTCTGAAGGTGCCAATTTTAATGAGTAAACAAGTTTTCCACTCAAAGGATCTGGCGTAGCTTTCGATGTTTCAATAGCTTCTATTTTAATATCACTTTGTTGTGCAATTGGAATTTGATCCTGGATTTCAATATCGATAGGAGAACTATTGTTATTTCTAACATTTATCTCATAGATAAACATTTCTTTTTTATTTGTTCCAATGAAACTTTTACTACTTAAATCTTGCTTTTTTACTCTGGTAACAGCTACTTTTTTATCTCTTCCTAGTGAAATTTCTAGCGAATCTGTAGCAAATCTGGTGTCAATGTAAGATTGGCCAATATAGGTTCCACCATAAAAAATATTTGCCTGACCTTCAATTAAATTGAGATTTTCCCAACCCGTAACACTGGCAACAAGGAAAGCATCTTTGTCAATTTTAGGAATAGCAATGTATTTATATTTTGCAGGCAATTCCTGAGTTTGAACATCTACGAAATAAACTTTGTTATCAGATGGAACGGAATAAGGAGTTTTGATTTCGAAATCTACACTCAATTCAGAAACTTCAATGGTGGTGAATTTATTAGTCCATTGTTTTTGTTTTTTCCCTTTTTCTCTTTCGCTTGAAAATACGATAGAATCAGCCATATTGCTCTCATCTTCGTCTCTCATTACCGATTTGTCATTTAAATAGCCTTCGTTGTATTCGGTATAATCGCTATTGTAATTCAATCCCCAAGGAGTGAGGGTTGGTCTTTGGGCAGATTGTGATGGGTCAGCAGTTGAAAGTGTTAATTTTACATTCTCCCAATCTAAACCACAATTATTAAAAACTCTTGCTTTATAATCTAATTGAATTGGACTGTTTACGTCGATAGCCCTGATATCATAATATGCAGCCCAACCGGTATTTGAAACCAAATATTTAATAACAATCGGAGTTGTTGTATTGTTGGCAACATCAGCAGTAACGCTCAATTTATAAATAGGTTGATTTTGTTTTGAGTTTAATTCATAAAGTTGTTTCTGAATTCTATTATAAAGGTCGCTGTAGGAGTCATTCAATTCAGAAAGTTTTTGAGTTTGATTATTGATTTCGTTGATTTTGGTGCGATAAAAATCAGTAGCTTTTTGTAATTCTAAAACTTGAACTCCAGTTGTGGTGCCTTTAAGATCCCAGTTTTTTAAAACCAAATCTTTTTCATTTCCAAAAGCAGCAATTTGGTTATTAATGGATTTCATGTTTTTGGTAAGGAGTTTCAAGCTGTCTTTCAGGCTATTGATTCTAGCACTTTCCGACTTCGATTCCATATAATCAACAAAATAAGTTACGGATGTTATTTTTACATCATTGTTGGCCGTAACCTGAACACTTTTTTGGTTAATGGTTGGCGCAATTCCATTGAAAATTAAATTGTAAGAACCTTTGGTTAATGCCACATCAGCAGTATGTGTGATTTGTGCACCATTCATATAAACGGTAACTTGTTTAACTTTAGTGTTGATGGTTTTACTTGTAATTTGGCTATTTGCGAAAAGAAAGGAAAAAATAGCAATGGTGAGAAGTAGTGTTTTTTTCATATGGGTAGTATTAATTTGACTTTGTTTAATCAATTTATATTAAGAGTGTTACTTGTGTATCTTCTTGTTCTAAGATTCCTCACTGCGTTCGGAATGACAAAACAAAATTTTAGTTGAGAGGGCGAGAGAGCAATCGCTTCACCAAAGCGATTGCTCTCTCGCCCTCTTTTCCATATATTAAACACGTTGTCATTCCGAACGCAGTGAGGAATCTCTTTTGTATTGTTTTTGTTTAACTTCATTATTATAATAATTGACTATCTAAAAAAGTATGCGAAAATATTGTCTATTTACTAATTTCCTTAAAATCTTTTTCCAAAAATGCATCTGGATTGCTGCCATCAATTTTGTGATAATCGAAATAAAGGGGCGCGCCATCTTTTGCCGAAATTAAGAATTTCCAGCAAACACCACCACTAATTTTTCCTTCTGGTCCAATTTTATGGAAGAATATAAAATCTTGTTTATTTTCAATCCCTTTTTGAATTTCTTCTTTTGTAACGAATTTAATTTTGTAAGGATAAACCTTTTTTATTTTTTCTTCGGTATTTACACTTCCGGCTAGGTCTTCTTTCACCAACCATAATTCTTTTGTTTTAATATTTGCAGCATTGTCTTTCACTACTTTTTTTACATCAGAATTTGGGTGAGCAATATTGTATCTCACGTAATATTGCATGTATTTAAGCAATGCGCCTAATTTGTAAATATAAGGTTCTACTTCCAGTTCACTATAACAAAGAGGAACAGAGCCAAGATCGGGCATGTCGTTGAGTGAATTTCCTTTTCCACCTAAGACCAAATTGAGCAAAGTATATTTCGATTGAAATTTAATATCGTTATTAAACATTTTGTTTTGAGTAAACATGGCATCCGAAATCAGCATAAACGAAAGCGCCTTATTATTCTTCTTTGCATCAAATTCTTCCATCGTAATGATTTCGAAAGGCGTGATGTCCCAGTATTTTGTCATATTGTCTTTAATCACTTCGTTGAAATCAGAAAAAGGATCATCTTCCAGCACCACCATTGTTTTGGTGTTAAGGAATAATTTGAATTGTTCTGTGGTGGCTGTTTTTACTTGAGAAAAAACTATTGAAGTACAAAATATTGAGATTGCTATTAAAAGAAACTTTTTCATGATTTTTAGTGATTGGTTTTAAAATTAACGCTAAAATTGTAAAAGTATTTGACAAATTAAAATATTCATCAAAATTAAGATTAAAGAATTTATATTTTTGCAATAAAAATACACAATTAAATTTAAAACTCGAATCAAATTTGATTTTTTTCAAAAAGAAATATAATTCCCAAGGTTCCATTTCGAGCAAATCATGGAAGCGCTTTGCTAAGAATCGATTGGCGTATTTTTCGATGTGGTTTTTGGTGATTACTGTTTTCGTTTCTGTTTTGGGATATTGGATTGCACCTGATTCAACGCCTTATTCCAACGAGCAATGTTTGGAAATCGCCACAAAAAAGCCAGGATTTAAAGTCACCATGCTGCATTTGCGCAAAAATGAACCTGAAGTAAAATCAAATTTTTTTGAGCGGCTTTTAAAGGGAGAGAAAAGTAATTTTCGCAAGATTCCAATTTCAAAATACCATATCGAAGATGCAAATTTAATCGTCTCGGTTTTCAACGATTTCCCTGGCGAGAGAAGCGAAGAATTAAGTTTTTCAATTGCTGATATACTTTATCCAATTAATGAAAAAGTAAAGCCTCAGCTAAAAAATGATCAGGTAATTTACGAAGATATCAATGGAAAAACTCATTCCGAATCATTAAATGCAATGATTTCTGAAGTAATAAAAAGCAATATTGTTGAAACTCCTTTTTGGCTTGGCACTGACAGATATGGAAGAGATATGTTGAGTCAGTTGATTATTGGAACACGAGTTTCGCTTTCTGTAGGATTTATTTCAGTTTTTATATCCTTAATCATTGGAGTTCTGCTAGGTTCATTGGCCGGATATTTCAGAGGATTTATTGACGACATCATTATGTGGTTTATCAATGTGGTATGGTCAATCCCGACCTTACTTTTGGTAATTGCAATTACATTCGCTTTGGGAAAAGGATTTTGGCAAGTATTTATTGCGGTTGGTTTAACCATGTGGGTTGATGTTGCACGTGTTGTGAGGGGGCAAATTCTAGGATTGCGCGAAAAAGAATTTATAGAAGCGGGGAAGGCATTAGGTTTTAAAAGTTTTAGAATCATATTCAGGCATTTACTTCCCAATGTAATGGGAGCCGTAATTGTAATATCTGCTGCAAACTTTGCATCAGCAATTTTACTCGAAGCCGGATTGAGCTTTTTAGGAATCGGAGTTCAGCCACCAATGCCATCATGGGGAACCATGATAAAAGAGCATTATAATTATATTATTTTAGATAAAGCCTATCTTGCCATAATTCCCGGATTTGCAATTATGTTAATGGTTCTCGCATTTATGCTTATTGGCAATGGCTTGCGCGATGCTTTGGATTCTAAAGCAATTAAGTAAATTTGAAATATTTCTAATTATTTATAGCAAATTCAAATATAGAACAAGGATTAACGAATGTTGATTTTTGAAGTAAAAAGAAATCTCTGATTTGAAAACTTCTTATTTCGTTAATCGATATTCCTTGTTCTTAAATCAGGACCGAACGAAGATTCTAAATTGAAATACGGATAGTTCAACCCACTCCGGGGTTGCATGGATTATTGTTTTATGTTTTGTTATTAATGTTCAATCCTTTCAGGATTGTTCCTAAGAATTCCCTCTGGCACTTTTTTATTTTAACCCAGTTAAATAGCTTCTTTATTCTTCAAGCATACTTGAAGCATGCAAGAAAAACAATTATTAATAAAATAGCCATTTTTTATCAACAAAATCTTGATTTTTGATTATAAAATTGTATTTTTGTTTTATAAACCCCCAAGAATGCGATTAAATTTTAAGCTAAGATTATTAGTTCTAATATTCTTTTTATTATTTACTATCAATTTAAAAAGTTTTGCAGCTTGTCCTGTTGATGCCCAATTTACTTATACCCAACTTTGTACTTCTGGGACCGTACAATTTACTGATGCATCTACCGAAACTGGTTGGGGAAATATAACAGATTGGCTTTGGGATTTTGGAGATGGTTCTCCAACATCAATATTACAAAATCCTTCTCATACTTATGTCCCAGGTTTTTCCTACACTGTTGAGTTGACAATAACTGACGATTCTGGTTGTCATGATCATAAATTTATCACCATTTTTGTTTATCCCTTACCTACAGTAGGTTTTTCTTTTATTCCAAACAATGTTTGTTCGAGTGTTCCGATAGTTTTTACCAACACTTCAACTGGGGCACCGCCATTAACATATCTTTGGAATTTTGGCGATGGAAATACCTCTACCCAACAAAATCCAAACCATACATATAATGCTTTTGGAAATAATACCTCTAATTATACTGTAACCTTAACTGTTACTGATAAATTTGGTTGTACTGCAACCACTTCTCAAGTAGTTACCATTAATCAACAGCCCGATGTTTTGTATTACGAGCCTAGCAACTACACAAGCTGCTTGTATACCTTAAGTTCTATTTCTGACACAGCAACCATTTCTAATTTTTCTCCTGGTTCTGCCAATATTTCATCGTACACCATCAATTGGGGCGATGGTGGAGGAACTGTTCCTGTTCTTCTTCCATTCGATGCAACTCACCCAATAACTCATATTTATTCAAGTATGGGATATTTCCCTATTACAATTACTGCAACGGGAACGAATGGTTGTCAGACAATTACACATCAAACTTTTGTTATTGAAAGTAATCCAGTTTCTGGTATCATTGGACCTGCCATGGGTACCAATGTTGGTTGTGCTCCACTTACAATTAGCGTTGTAAACGCAAGTTCCAATATTTCTACCACTACTATCAATACTATTTATTGGGGAGATGGAACTTCGCAAGTGTTACCTCCTGGAAGTGTTGGATCTACAATAACGCATACTTATGCCACTTCCTCATGTGTTGCTGGAGTGATGACGAGCTTCCAAATTACTTTAGTGGCTAAGAATTTTTGTGATTCATCATTTACAACATGGGCTCCTATTAAGGTTTATCGAGCACCACAAGCTATTTTTACTGCGTCCAAAGATTCCGCCTGTATCAATGAACCTATCATTTTTACGAATTCTTCTTTAAGAAATGAATGTGCTGCAAATTCAATTTCATTCTATACTTGGGATTTTGGTGATGGAACGACTTATGGGCCTGTTCCTGTACCATTAGGTACGCAGCCACAGCAAGTTGTTTCTCATACTTATACTGCAGTTGGGACTTACACTGTAACTTTAACAGCAACCAATAATTCAACATTTGGCTGTGGTTCAACAGATACCACAATGCAAATTGTAATTAGCGAAACTTTTGCTCAATTTTCTGCCGACACGGTTTGTTTTGGTTCGCCCACAACTTTTATTGATTCTTCCTATAGTCTGGGAACCACAATAGTTTCTTGGTTGTGGAATTTTGGAGATGGCACTACATCAACAGCACAAAATCCGTCCCATGTATTCACAGCACCTGGATTGTTTTATACATTACTTACTGCAACCAATAAAAATGGTTGTACTGACACAATTCATCATTGGGTAAAAGTTGATTCATTACCTATCCCATTGTTTATTGCTCCACCAGTTTGTGTTGGTGACTCAGTACATTTTACAAATAATTCTCATGGCTCAGGCTCTCCGATTGCCACTTGGCTTTGGAACTTTGGTGATGGAACCACTTCAACAGCATTAAATCCGATACATTTATATTCTGCTGCCGGCACTTACAATGTGACGCTTACAATTACCGACATGAAAGGTTGTTCTAATCTTTTAGTGAAAACTGTTATTGTGAATCCTCCACCAGTGGCCAATTTCAATGCTACAATTGCATGCTTTGGTCAGCCAACAGTTTTTACAAATACATCAACCAGTTCTGTTGGTGTTGTGAATTCCTGGAATTGGAATTTTGGTGATGGAATTGGGACTTCAACTCTTGCTAATCCAACTTATACTTATGGTACTCAGGCAACTTTTAATGTCACTTTGATCATTTCAAACACAAATGGTTGTAAAGATACCATCGTTAAGCCGGTGAGTGTATTTCCAGTTCCTGTTGCTCAATTTATTGCAGATACTGTTTGTTTTGGTTCAATTACTCATTTTACTGATCAATCCGCCAATGGTGGAGCTGCAATTACAGGTTGGAACTGGAATTTTGGTGATGCAACAACCGCAACAATACAAAATCCAACACATACTTATTTAACTGCAGGTACTTTCAATGTTCAATTAATTATTACTAATGCCAATGGATGTAAAGATACCATAATTAAACCGGTAATTGTAAATCCTTTACCTGTTGCTAATTTTTCGGCAAATATAGTATGTCTAGGTATTCCAACCTTGTTTACAGATTTGTCCACTTCAGCAGGTTCAACCATAGCTTCTTGGCTTTGGAATTTCGGAGATGGAAATACTTCTACTCTTCAGAATCCAAGTCATATTTATGCTACTTCAGGAAATTTCAATGTCTCTCTTTTGGTTACGGATGCAAAGGGATGTTCGAAAAGTATCATAATTAGTGTTCATGTAAATCCTTTGCCAACACCTAATTTTGTTTTTACTTCGGGTTGTTTAAATTTTCCAGTTAACTTCACGGATGCTTCTTTTAGCGCTGGCGGGGCACTTACTACTTGGACTTGGGATTTTGATGATGGTGTTGGTACAAGTAGCGTGCAAAATCCAATTTATACCTATAATACTAATGGGACTTATAACGTCAGTTTGATTGTTTCAGATATTAATGGCTGTTCAGATACTATCATTAAACCAATTTCAGTTACACCAACTCCAATTGCTGATTTTACAGCTGATACAGCTTGTTTTCATTCTCCAAATCACTTCACTGATTTATCCTTGCCTGGTGGAGCTTCACCAATCAATAGTTGGATGTGGAATTTTGGAGATGCTCAATTATCTGCGACACAAAATCCAAATCATATTTATTTAGTGCCTGGAACTTATAATGCCCAATTAATTGTATCAAATGCAAATGGATGCAAGGATACTATTGCGAAACCGGTAATCGTGGATAGTTTGCCATTGGTAAATTTCTCAAGTGTGCCTATTTGTTTTGGAGGAACAACAATTTTCTCGAATACTTCATCTGGTCAGGGTTCTCCAATAACCAATTGGAATTGGAATTTTGGTGATTTATCAAATTCAAATGTTCAAAATCCAACACATAATTATTTGACTTCTGGAAATTACAATGTTCTTTTAACGGCAACTGATGCCAAAGGCTGTAAAGATAGTATTGCTCATATTGCAAATGTGTATCCATTGCCTGTTGCGAGTTTCAATACAACTACAGCTTGTTTTGGTCAGATAACTAACTTTACGAATACTTCTACAAGTGCCCTCGGTGCAATCAATTCATGGAATTGGACATTTGGTGATGGAATAGGAACTTCAATTCTTCAGAATCCGAACTATACTTACGGTGCTCAAGCAACTTACAATGTGACTTTGGTGGTGCAAAATACAAATGGATGTATTGATACTGTTATAAATCCGGTAAGTATATTTCCAATTCCTGTTGCACAATTTAGTGCAGATACAGTTTGTTTGCATTCTCCAACTCATTTTGCTGATTTGTCTGTGAATGGCGGAGTTCCACTCACAACCTGGAGTTGGAATTTTGGTGATGCATCAATTTCTGCACTGCAAAATCCAACTCATACCTATTTAACCTCAGGAACATTTAATGTTCAATTGATTATTTCGAATGCAAATGGTTGTGGTGACACAATTATAAAAACTGTGGTTGTGAGAGCATTACCAATCCCAAATTTCTCAAACAATTCAATTTGTCTTGGGAATATTACCAATTTTGCTGATTTGTCAACCCCAGCAGGTTTACCAATTGCCTCATGGACTTGGAATTTTGGTGATTTAACAAATTCTTTAATTCAAAATCCATCTCACACGTATTTAAGTGATGGAAATTTCATTACCACCCTTTTGGTGATTGATGGAAATGGTTGTCGCGACAGTATCACTCATCCTGTTACGGTTTATCCTTTGCCTGTTGCCAGTTTTACTTCTGGAGTTTCATGTCTTGGATCACCAGTAAGTTTTAATAATACTTCCACGAGTACAGGAGGTGCGGTAAATTCTTGGCATTGGCAATTTGGAGATGGAGTAGGTGTTTCAATTCTCCAAAATCCAACTTATAATTATCCTGCAGTTTCAACTTATCCTGTAACTCTTGCCGTTTCTGATATTCATGGTTGTTTGGATACAATAATTCAGAATGTTACAATAAATCCACTTCCGATAGCAAATTTCACTTTCGACACGGTTTGTTTACATAGTACAACCCATTTTACGGATTTATCAACATCTTCAGTTTCTGCTATAACAACTTGGATATGGAATTTTGGTGATGGTAACACTTCCGCAAGTCAAAATCCAAGTCATGTTTACTTAACTTCCTGGACATTTAATGTGACTTTGATTATTACGAATGCCAATGGTTGTAAGGACACAATAATTAAATCCGTTTTAATTAATCCATTACCAACGGCAAATTTCTCGGCCACGACCGTTCAGCAAGGATCACCATCTGTGTTTACGGATCTTTCAACTCCTGCTGCTGCACCAATAGTTGGGTGGAACTGGAATTTTGGAGATGGAACTTCATCAACAGTTCAAAATCCTTCACATATATATTCAACCGCAGGAACCTTCAATGTAACCTTGACGGTCACTGATGCCAATGGTTGTACAAATTCCATTACTTATCCTGTGGTTGTAAATCCTTCACCACAGCCACAATTTTTGTGGACAACTGCATGCTTTGGTTATACAACAGCATTTACTGATATTTCAAGCAGTGCAGGAGGATCTATTGTCGGCTGGCTTTGGGATTTTGGAGACACATTTACTTCTTTGATTCAAAATCCAACACATATGTATGGCAGTGCTGGTAATTATACAGTTACTCTGATTGTGACTGATATTAATGGAAGTAAAGATACCGTTGTAAATAATATTATTGTTAATCCACAACCAGTTGCGCAATTTTCATCCTTAGATGTTTGTTCAGGAAAAATTTCGGCATTTAATGATTTGTCAACTCCAGTAGGTTCCATCACATCATGGCAATGGAATTTTGGCGATTTAATTGGCTCCAGTAATTTTCAAAATCCAACTTATCAATATGCTGCGGCATTTAATATTACTACATATAACGTGAATTTGGTTGTTATAGATAACAATGGTTGTAAAGATACAGTCATACATCCAATTAATATCAATCCAATTCCAATACCTAGTTTTACTTTTGATACCGTTTGCACTGGTTCTCCAACTCATTTTGTTAGTACTTCGACCAGTACTGGTGGTGCAGTTAATTCATGGCAATGGGATTTTGGTGATGGTACTGGTAACAGCAATGTTCAAGCACCAAATTATGTATATCCATCTGTAATGGCTCAGTCAACCTTTACAACTCAATTGGTTGTTACGGATATCAATGGTTGTACAGATTCTATAAGCCATTCTATAATTGTGAATCCAATCCCAGTTGTTGTATTTACGGCTGACACAGCTTGCTTTGGTAATCCAAATACATTTACAGATTTTTCAACCACCAATGGAGCGACTTTAGTTTCATGGTCTTGGAATTTTGGTGATGGGATTGGAACGAGTACTTCACAAAATACCACTTACGAATATCAAAATTGGGGATTGTTTCCAGCATCTCTCACTGTTTCTGACAATATTGGCTGCACTGCAACTTTAATTCATCAAGTGTTAGTTGATTCATTGCCAATTCCAGAATTCACATTTACCAATGCCTGTTCAGGTTCATTGACTGATTTCTTTGACGCATCATTACCAAATGGAAGTTCCCTTTCTTCATGGTATTGGGATTTTGGTGACCAATATTATTCATCATTGCAAGATCCATCTCATTTCTTTACAAGTCAAGGTACATTTAATGTGACTATTCATGTTACAAATTCTCGGGGCTGTTCTGATTCCATTACTCATCCAATTACAATAAATCCACTTCTCGTAGCTGAATTTTCTGCTGATACTGTTTGTTTTGGATTCTCAACTCAATTTACAGATTGGCTTATCAATCCTGGAACATCAGTTTCAACTTGGGCATGGGATTTTGGTGATGGAACCACGTCAAATGTTCACAATCCATCTCATGTTTATACAAATGCGGGAATTCATACTGTTGTTTTGACACTTACTGATTCGCAAGGTTGCACGGATATTGTGATTCATCAGATAATGGTGAATTCTTCTCCAACCGCAAACTTTAGTTCAACAACTGTTATTTTAGGAAATGCTACCAGTTTTACTGATTTATCAACTCCAACTGCGAGTCCAATAATTGTATGGAACTGGAATTTTGGTGATGGAACCACGTCGAATGTTCAAAATCCATCTCATACTTATGCATTACCTGGAACTTACAATACCACTTTAATTATTACTGATGCCAATGGTTGTAAAGATTCAATTGTACTTCCAGTTATTGTAAATCCATTTATTATTGCTGAATTTTCTTCTGATATTGTTTGCGAGGGTTACCCAACTCACTTTACTGATAATTCTTCAATTGCCAGTGGAACAATCGCAGGCTGGAACTGGAATTTTGGTGATGGAACCACTTCAACAGCACAAAATCCAACTCATGTTTATAGTATTGGTGGAACATATACTGCCACATTAATTGTTACTGGAAATAGCGGAGGGACTGATACAATTCAACATATTATTACAGTTTATCCAAAGCCAACTGCAAATTTTTCAGCAATTTCAGTTTGTATTAATGATGTGACAAATTTTACAGATTTGTCAGCAATACCTTTGGGTTCAATTGTGTCATGGTATTGGAATTTTGATGATGGAAATACTTCTAATCTTCAAAATCCATCGCATACTTATATTTATTCCGGAATGTTTAATGTAATGTTAATTGTTACATCAGATCAAGGTTGTAAGGATACCGTTTTTATTGGAGTTAGGGTTCATGCAAATCCTATTGTTGATTTTACCGCTGATCCACGAGAAGGTTGCGAACCTTT